>JBNMKN010000044.1:0-14597 GCA_050874365.1 Butyrivibrio sp.
CATCAGCCCCATTCTCAAGACCCATTATCTTGTCCATATCTTCGCCCTTGGCTGTTATCATTATAATCGGAACATTGGAAAATTCCCTTATCTGCCTGCAGACAGATAAACCATCTATCTTTGGCAGCATTAAATCAAGCAGAATAATGTCAAACTCCTGGCTTTTAGCTAACTCAAGAGCTTCCTCACCGTCATACGCACAGCTTACATCTGCATCATCCTGCTCCAGACTGAATTTTATTCCTTTAACTATTGCTTTTTCATCATCAACAACAAGCACCCTGCTCATGTACATTACCTCATCATACACAAATATTGTCTTTAATTTTATTAAATGCGGCTTCTTTGATACCGCTTATGTTCATTATGTCTTCTATCTTCTTAAATCCGCCGTTATCATTACGGTATGCTATTATCGCATTTGCCTTTGATTCTCCTATCCCCGGAAGAGTCAGAAGTTCATTAACACCTGCGGTATTAATATTAATCAGTGATGATTTTGATTCTTCCGTATAACCGGCATAATTCTCACCTATTAACGGTACATAAATCTTCTGTCCGTCTGTTACCTTTTCTGCCTGATTTAATACATTAATATTCGCATCAGCGGTAATACCGCCTGCCTCTTTAATTGCGTCACATATCCTGCTGCCTTCATCAAGGTAAATAACCCCCGGAGTATTGACAGCCCCGCAGACATATACACATATAGTTACCTTGGAAGCCACGCTTGTGGTTCCCTCCTGCGAAAAAGTAAATTCTGACGCAGTGTCGTAACTTTCCTTAACATTACTGCCACCTGACGATTTAGAATACATAACCGCAGCTACCACAACGAATCCGGCTATGACTGCCGGAAAGATAAATTTAATTTTCTTCATATACGCTCCTTGTTTCCAAGGCCCATACTATCCTTTTCCATTTTACAGTCTTTGTAAAAATAATACAACTATTTTATATTTTTTTCTCCACACATAAAAAATATAATAACTCCGGCGATGGCAATGGCTGCGCCTATAACTTTCCCCCAGTAAAACTTAGCTTTCTCCGTGCCAAGTATTCCCATAAGTTCAATAACATAAGCCGATACAATCTGCATGATAACAATTAACATGACAGATTTGGCAGGTCCCAGTCTTTTCATGCTTTCAATAACGGTTATTGTTATAAACGCACCTATAATTCCGCCTAAAAGCATATATTTGGGACTTACCTTTGCAAGAGAGCTTATGCTTTCCCTTCCTGTAATAAGCCATGCAATAATACATACAATTAATGCGCTAAACTGTACAAAACCTGCCGATACCCACAGACTGGTCTGCTTTGTCACTCCAGTATTCATTACACCCTGCACACTCATAAGCAGTCCTGATAATAAAGCAACAATTATTCCCCACATAAAAAAACCTCCCATAACTGGTACTACTTATTATACCCGTTCTGAGAGGTTTTATTCCTATTTAAGCTGTTTTTTCATATAAGCATCTACCGATTGTAACTCTGTCTTAATATCCTCTCCGTTAAGAATATTATGAAGTGCAATCTCAATCAAAGGATATACCTGTTCGCCATACTGAAGCTTGTTCTTAGATGTTGACTTCATGTATGAACTGTATATTCCTGAGTATTCTTTATTGATGGCGGCATTTTTATTGGCAGAGAACATTCCGGTTGCTTCATTTAATTTATCCGACATCGTCTCTGTTGCAAATTCCGCAAATGCTTCTCCGAGGGAAGCCGATTTAGAATACGGATTAACGGCAATTGCAGTTGTGATTGATAACGGGGAGGTAACCAGTCCGTCATCAAAATCAGGAAACTCTTTGAACCTGAATTCCTGCTCCGAAGCATTAAGCTCTGCGAATGAATCGGTAGAGACTATTGAAAAGATAGAATTACCGCCTACAGCCTTTTTAACAACATCTTCGTATGCCTGTGCCTTATCAATAGAAAAATAATCCACAAGTTCAAGATATTTTCCCGTTGCCGATACAGAATTATCGTTACATACCGTAAATTCACCAGAGTCGCTTCCGTATACACCGCCTATGTTGACATAGCCTCCTATATAGCCGTAATTCATAAATAAATCGGTAAGATTGCAATTAAATATCTTCTCTACTACAGCCATCTGGTCTTTCGTTAATTCTTTTTCCTCCGAATATGTCTTTATCTTTTCAAAGGTAAAATCCTCATCATTTTCCACATATAAAGAATTATACACAAGATAGGTTGTCCTGTAGCTTAAAGGATATGCCACAAGACTGCCGTTATATCTGCAGGCATCAAGCGCCACTTTATCATATACCCTGTTTACAAATTCCTCATCCGTTACTTTTGATGCAAGACCTGCAAGGTATGCCGTTGACAAATCACTGTTATTCACAAGATATACGTCCGGAACATTTTCCGTTGTACTGTCGTTGTTAATATTAACAATGTAATTCTCTGACGAAACACAGTCAAGTACCACGCTGACGCCCTGATTCTTTTTCTCAAATTCAGTTTTACAGAGTTCAAGATAAGGTGTGTAACTTTCGTTGGAGTACCTTACACGCAATATTTCCCCATCGCCTTTACTTGCCAGTTCTTCAGTAGGTTCGTCCACAGTTTCATCTGTTTCGCCGTTACCTGTTTCGTATTTTATCCTGCATCCGCTAAAAACAAAGGTGCATGCCAATGCCATAACACCAAGTTTTAAAAATTTATTCATTCTATTGCCCATTCCTTGAGTATATTGATCATATCATCAACATCCTTCATGGTAGCAATAAGAGGTGGCAGGAATCTGATTACATTAGGTCCTGCTGAAAATACAATTAAGCCGGCATCAAGGAGTTTCTGTATAATCCCTGAAACAGGATGATTATATTCAAGTCCCTGCATAAATCCGATTCCACGGTGGTCTATGATTGAAGGGCACATAGCTTTTATTTCATCCAGTCTCTTATATAAGTATGCACCAACTTCTACTACATTTTCAAGTAATTTATTTTTTTCAAACAAATTAAATACTGCAAATGATGCCGCACATGCAAGAGGGTTACCGCCGTAAGTTGTTCCGTGGTCCCCGGCACATAAAACATCACATACTTTACTTCCTGCCGCAAAAGCTCCTACAGGTACGCCGCAGCCTAAAGCCTTGGCACTTGTTACGATATCAGGCAGGATTCCGAAACGCTGATATGCAAACATATATCCGCTTCTTCCCATTCCGCACTGGATTTCATCGGCAATCATAAGAATATTATTCTCATCACAGAGTTTTCTTACGCCTTTGACAAATTCCTCTGTGGCAGGTGTTACTCCGCCCTCTCCCTGAATTGTCTCCATGATAATTGCACATGTCTTATCGGAAATAAGAGCCTTAACACTTTCAAGATTATTATAATCGGCAAATTTTACACCCGGAAGCAGAGGTTCAAAACTTTCCCTGTAATGCTCGTTGCCCGTTACCGAAACAGCACCGATTGTCCTGCCGTGGAAGCTTTTATTCATGGCAATGATTTCATAACAGTCATCGCCCTTTGTCATTTTGCCGTATTTTTTGGCAAGTTTAAGGGCACCCTCAATAGCCTCTGCCCCACTGTTGGTATAAAAGACTTTAGCCATTCCCGATGCTTTTATAAATTTTTCGCTGGCAAGTGCGGATGGCTCATTATAAAAATAATTGGATGTATGAATAAGCTTGTCCACCTGTGCTTTTACTGCATCATTATACTCTTTGTTGCCGTATCCCAATGCAAAAACACCTATTCCTGAACCGAAATCAAGGTATTTCTTACCTTCTACATCATAAAGATACATGCCCTCACCCTTATCAAGGGCTATCTGATACCTGTTATATGTATGTATTATGTTATTTTCTACTTTATCAATTATATTACTTGTCTTTGTCACTGAACCTTTCTCCTCCTTTGCTAAGAATGGCAGTACCGATACCATTATTGGTAAATATTTCAAGAAGCAGGCAGTGTGGTATTCTGCCGTCCATTATATGTACTCTCGAAACACCGTTTTCAACCGCATCAATGCAGTTATTGAGTTTTGGCAACATTCCGCCGCCGATATATCCGTCCTTAATAAGCTCCTGTGCTTCTTCAAGGTCAAGCTCTGAAATAAGTGTACCCGGGTCATCCTTATCACGGTATACACCTTCAATATCAGTTAAGAAAGCAAGTTTTTCTGCCTTTACAGCCTTTGCAATGGCACATGCTGCATCATCTGCATTAACATTGTAGGAATTACCATTCTCATCCGTTCCCACAGGACATATTACAGGTAAAAAGTCATTTTCGATAAGGTCAAGAATGAGCTTTGGATTAACTTCTTTGACTTCTCCAACAAAACCAATATCTTCTCCATTTGAAAGTTTCTTTGTTACTTTAAGGATTTCTCCGTCCTTGCCGCTTATTCCGCAGGCTTCCACTCCGAGATTCTGCACAAGAGAAACAAGGCTCTTATTAACACGGTTAAGTACCATTTCTGCGATTTCCATTGTAGGAACATCGGTAACACGGAGACCGTTTACAAAATGTGTCTCCATTCCGACTTTATCCACCCATTTGCTTATTTCCTTACCGCCGCCATGGACAATAATAGGCTTGAAGCCGACAAGTTTTAAAAGAACTACGTCCTCGATTACTTTTTTCTTAAGTTCTTCGTCTACCATGGCACTTCCGCCGTATTTAACAACGATTATCTTACGGTTAAATTTCTGTATATAAGGCAATGCCTCAATAAGAACTTCTGCTTTTGATTTTTCTACATCTAAATTCATCTTTCCATATCTCCTGTATATTAATTAAGACCTGTAATCGGCATTGATGTTTACATATTCGTGGGTAAGGTCACAGCCGTATGCCGTGGCATTATATGTTCCCTGTTTGCAGTCGCATATTGCAATTACATGCTCCTCTGAAAGAATCTTTGTTGCCTCTTCCTCGCTGTAATCGTCTGCCCTTCCGTCTTTAACAATCTGAAGTCTGCCGTAAGCACTTTCAAAATATATATCCACAAGTTCAGGGTCAAACTCTGCTCCCGAATATCCCATGGCACAGAGGATTCTTCCCCAGTTGGCGTCATGTCCGTATATGGCCGCTTTCGTAAGGCTTGAACATACAACGGATTTAGCCATTGTTTTGGCATCTTCTTTGGTAAGTGCATTTAATACCCTTACTTCAAAAAGACATGTACAGCCTTCACCGTCACCTGCTATTTTTTTACTGAGTTCTTCCATTATATAATAAAGGGCTTCGTAAAACTTTTTATAATTCTCATCTTCTGTATCAATAATCTTGTTCTCAGCCATTCCGTTTGCAAGAAGGAGCACAGAATCATTGGTCGAAGTGTCCCCGTCAACAGAAATCATATTAAAAGTATCGTTGACAATTTCACTGAGTGCTTTCTGTAAAAGTTCTTTTTTAATCATACAGTCCGTTGTAATAAAACAGAGCATTGTTGCCATATTAGGATGAATCATTCCTGAACCTTTACACATACCGCCTACGGTAACTGTCTTTCCGTCTATCTCAAAATTAACTGCAACCTGTTTACTCTTGGTATCCGTTGTCATTATCGCTTCTGCCGCAAGTGTCGCAGCTTCTTCATCTGGTTTAAGTCCCTTAGGCAGTTTCTTAATACCATCTTTGATTATATCCATAGGAAGCTGTCTTCCTATAACACCTGTGGAAGCAACAAGAACAGCATCCTTAGGAAGCTGCATTTCATTGCCTACCGCTTCTGCCATATCCATACAGTAGCCATATCCTTCTTCTCCTGTACAGGCATTAGCCACACCGCTGTTAACAACAACAGCCTGTGCATACGGAGAATTATGCACTACATTGTAATCCCATTTTACCGGTGCTGCCTTAACTTTATTGGTTGTAAAAACACCTGCAGCCACACATGGCTTTTCACTGTATACAAGTGCCATATCTTTTTTTACATTATTCTTGATACCGGCATTAAGTCCGTTTGCCATAAATCCTTTTGCGGCATTCACACCGCCGGAAATATTCTTATTCATGTTAATTTCCTCCATCTTTTACAAATAGTAATTTTAGTACCTTATTTATATAATGTAAAGAAGGCATTTTATTTTTTATTCATAAAACTATTTATAATTATACATTTTCGTTGCATAATATGCAATACTTAATTATAAAATGAATATTTTACATAAAAAAACCCACCGATTAAACACCGGTGGGCAAAATTACTGCTATAAATTATTTCTTGTTCTCGTCAAGATTCTGCTTCATCATAGCACGAACCTTCATTGAAAGTCCGAAAAGATTGATAAATCCTGAAGCATCCTTGTGATCGTATAAATCACCTGTTGTAAATGAAGCAAGGCTCTCTGAATATAATGAATATGGAGAAGTTGTTCCCTGCTTAATGATGTTACCCTTGTAAAGTTTAAGCTTAACTTTACCTGTAACTGTTTCCTGTGTCTTATCAACGAAAGCTGATAAAGATTCACGGAGTGGGCAGAACCACTTTCCTTCATATACTAAATCTGCAAATCTTGTAGCAACAAGCTTCTTATATGCAAGAGTCTCACGGTCAAGGCAGAGCTCCTCAAGCTGTGTATGAGCTTCCATAAGGATTGTTCCGCCAGGGGTCTCATATACGCCTCTTGATTTCATACCTACAACACGGTTCTCAACGATATCAATAATACCGATACCGTGCTTTCCGCCAAGACGGTTAAGTTCACGGATAATATCGGAAACTTTCATTCTCTTACCGTTTAATGCAACAGGAATACCTGCTTCAAAATCAAGTTCAATATCTTCTGATTCATCAGGTGCATTCTGTGGTGTAACCGATAATACAAGAAGGTCATCATAATTTGGTGCACATGCAGGGTTCTCAAGTTCAAGTCCTTCATGGCTGATATGCCAGATATTTCTGTCACGGCTGTAAGAATGGCTTGCATCAAAAGGAAGGTCAATTCCGTGTGCCTTACAGAATGCGATTTCGTCTTCACGCGACTGCATTGTCCATTCAGGCTGTCTCCATGTAGCGATAACTTTGATGTCCGGTGCAAGAGCTTTAATAGAAAGCTCAAATCTTAACTGGTCGTTACCTTTTCCCGTAGCACCGTGGCAAATTGCAACAGCGCCTTCTTTTCTTGCAATTTCAACAAGTTTCTTTGCAATCAAAGGTCTTGCAAAAGATGTTCCGAGTAAGTATTTATTTTCATAAACAGCATTTGCCTTGACTGTAGGCATTATGTATTCGTCACATAATTCATCAACTACATCTTCGATGTATAATTTCTCTGCACCTGAATATTTTGCTCTCTCGTCAAGTCCTTCAAGTTCACTTTCCTGTCCGACATTGACACAGCAGCAAATTACATCATAACCGTATGTTTCCTTTAACCAAGGAATGATTGCTGTGGTATCAAGTCCGCCTGAATAAGCTAAAACAACTTTATCTGCCATAATTGTTTCCTCCAAATATTAAATCTCCAGCTAAGTTTACAACTCATTTAGTGTTTGTGCAAGTAAATATTTTATGATATTATAAAAAAAAATATTCAAGGAGTTAAAAATGCCTGTATTTGATTTTAAAGATAAACCGGACAGCAATGAAAGTGTATGCACATATACAACTTTTAAATCATGGTCTAATACCGCTTCACCGGAAAACCCTATAATGATTATTGCCAACCCGGACAATAAGTTTACCCATCACACAAACGGAATGTTTATTAATCCGATTAAAAGGACATCATTTGAATTACATGACGACAGCGAAAAGTCTGCCTATGATATAGTAAAGATTGATTCAAGATTTACAAGTCTTTATAAATGGCTTGGAGAAAACCATATAAAAGTCAGACTTTCGGGAGTCCTTACCGATGAAGGCTACTGCGTATACAAAATCCGTGAACAAGCTTTCCTCAACCACTCAAAACTTTCTTCCGGTGACGGATTTTTACAATATATGATAGATAGACTTCTCTCAAGCGACCCACCTTCCGAGGAGGTTACGGATGAAAATGAGGAAAACGATTCGGATGGCGACGGAATGAAGCTTACCAGTATCCAAAGTATAACCGACTTTATTGCATGTGCCGGAAAGACTCTTCCCGAAAACATACAGGTATGGGCAAGGAGAAACCTCGTTGTTGCCAAATCAAACGAAGTATCGCCGGAGGAACGCCGTCATGCACAGCGTGCTCTCTCAACAATGATGAGCATTAACTGGAAAAATAATTACTTTGCCTCAATTGATCCTATTGAAGCCAAAAGAATTCTCGACGAAGAATTATACGGAATGGAAAAAGTAAAGCAGAGAATTATAGAAACAATTATCCAGATTAACAGAACCCACACTCTCCCTGCTTACGGTCTGCTTATCGTAGGTCCTGCCGGAACAGGTAAATCCCAGGTTGCCTATGCTGTTGCAAGAATCCTGAAATTAAGTTTTACAACCCTTGACATGAGTTCAATCAATGACCCTGAACAATTAACGGGAAGCTCAAGAGTGTATGCCAATGCCAAACCGGGAATAATTATGGAAGCTTTTGCACAGGCAGGCGAGTCTAAATTAGTATTTATCATCAACGAGCTTGATAAAGCCAACGAAGGAAAAGGCAACGGCAACCCTGCCGATGTACTCCTTACTTTACTTGATAATCTCGGTTTTACCGATAATTATATGGAATGTATGATTCCTACAGACGGTGTGTATCCTATTGCCACCGCCAATGACAAAAGCAAAATCAGCGCACCTATCATGTCACGTTTTGCTGTTATTGAAATTCCTGATTATACACCTGATGAGAAAAAAATTATTTTCTCAAAATATGCCCTTCCAAAGATTCTTAAAAGAATGGGCATGTCAAATGACGAAATATCAGTCACGGATGACGGGCTTGACGCAATAGTAGAACTTTGTTCCCAGACATCCGGTATAAGGGACGTTGAACAGGTTGCCGAGCATCTTGCCGCACACGCACTCTACCAGATAGAAGTCAATCATGTGGCAAGCGTGACATTTGATGCAGAGATGGTGCACCGCCTGATAGAATAAAATTTTGACATAGATATGTCTTTAATATATAATCAAATCGATTATGTTATCTGGCATATTCAATAAAATTAAGGTGAATATATAATGAAAACAGTAGATATTATCGTGCCTTGTTACAATGAGGAGCCTGTTCTTACTTCTTATTATAATGAGACCGAAAAAGTTGTATCAAAAATACAGGGTTGCACATTTAATTATATTTTTGTGAATGACGGCAGTAAAGATAATACGATGGTTATCTTAAAAGGGCTTGCTGCTTCCTATAATAATGTAAAATACATTTCCTTTTCCAGAAACTTCGGAAAAGAATCGGCAATGTATGCAGGTCTTAAATCATCTACAGGCGATTATGTCATAGTAATGGATGCAGATTTACAGCATCCCCCTGCTCTCATTCCACGCATGATAGAAAGCGTCAATAACGGTCATGACTGTTGCGCCGCATATCGTACATCAAGAAAAGGTGAGAAAAAAATACGAAGTTTTTTCTCCCAGCGTTTTTATAAATTCAACAACAGACTGACTGACAGCAATATGCCTTACGGAGCCGTTGACTACCGTATTATGTGCCGCAAAATGGTTGATTCCATTGTGAGCATGAAGGAAGTACAGCGTTTCTCAAAGGGGTTATTCTGCTGGGTCGGATTTGATACGGAATGGATTCCTTACGAGAACGTTGAACGTACAATCGGTACCAGCAAATGGAGTTTCAAAGGACTTGCAAGATACGCAATGGACGGCATATTTTCTTTTTCCGTAAAACCCCTTAAATTTCTTGCAGTAATGGGCTTTATTATATCCGGCATTGCTATTATTTATGCGTTGTATATACTTATAAAGACACTCGCAACGGGAATTGATCTGCCGGGATACGCTTCTACCATGATTGTTCTCCTGTTTATCGGAGGAATCATTGAACTTTCAATAGGCGTATTAGGCGAATATATCGCAAGAATATTTGTTGAAATCAAGAAGAGACCTATATTTATAACAAAAGATACCAACATTGAAGGCAAAAAGGACCCTGATGATGAAAACATTGATTAAAAAATTTATTAACAAAGAGACCATAGTATATCTCATATTCGGAGTTCTTACCACTGCCGTTAATTATTTCATATTCTGGCTTTTTAACAGCAGATTTGAGGTTCCGGTACTTATAGCTAACGTAATTGCGTTTATTGTTGCGGTGATTTTCGCATTTATTACCAATAAAATATTTGTGTTTGAGAGTAAAAGCTTTGCTCCTGCCGTACTTTTCCCTGAATTTGCGGGATTTATAGGTGCAAGAATACTCTCTTTCTTATTTGAGGAAGGATTTCTTGCGGTTACAACATATTTCCATATGAACCAGTATGTATCAAAAGCTATTGCAAGCATAGTTGTTATAATCCTTAATTATTTTGCAAGCAAATTCTTAATATTCAGGCATAAAAAAAATAAAACCAAGGGGGTCAACAATGACTGACGAAAAAAAAGCCACAAGAAAAAATTTGTCAAGACAGGCTATATATGAAATAACGCACTGCAGAGCCGTATACATTATGGCATTTCTCGTACCGCTTATAATCATGTTAGCCATTTACATTATGAGAGGAATATATCCGTTTGGTGATGCTGTCTATCTGCGTTCCGACATGTATCATCAGTATGCTCCTTTCTTTTCTAATCTCTGGGACAAAATAAGAAACGGAGGAAGCCTGCAGTACAGTTGGGACATCGGTATGGGCAGCAACTTCCTTGCACTCTACGGATACTATCTTTCAAGTCCTATCAACTGGTTTATTGCCCTTTTCCCTAAAAAGAATCTCTTAGAGATTATGGACTATATAATAATGCTGAAAATTGCCTTATCAAGTCTTACTTTCACATATTATTTATGTAAACACAGAGGAAAAATATCCATCACAGCGGCAATTTTCGGTCTTTTCTATGCATTAAGCGGTTTTACCACAGCCTATAGCTGGAATATTATGTGGTTAGACAGCGTGGTACTTCTTCCGCTTATAGTTCTTGGTCTTGAAAGACTTGTAAAAGAACATAAAGGGCTTTTATACTCAATTACACTTGGACTTGCCATTCTTTCAAATTACTACATTGCCATTATGATATGTCTTTCAATGGTAATATACTTTTTCGTATTAATTATTTCCGAGAACCTCGGAAGTAAAAAGAATTACATGAAGTCAATCTTATGTTTTATAGGATATTCCCTTTTGGCAGGCGGTGTTGCGGCGGTTCTTTTACTGCCTGAAATGGCGGCATTACAATACACGGCGTCATCGGATTTCAGTTTTCCTAAAGTCATGACAAGATATTTTTCATTCTTTGCCATGTTCAAACGCCACCTTATTAATGTTGATGTACATTTGGGACTTGAACACCACCCAAATATCTACTGTGGTGTTGCCACTCTTGTGCTTGTTCCGCTCTTTGTAATGAGTAAAAAAATCAGCAAGAAAGAAAAAATTACCAAGATGATTGCTCTTTTTATCTTCCTTACTGCTTTTAATATGAATATTCCTAATTTTATATGGCATGGTTTCCATTTTCCTAACAGTCTCCCATGCCGACAGTCTTTTATATATATTTTCCTGATTCTGGAAATAGGTTACGAGGCTGCCATAAATATTCAGGATTACTCGGAGAAACAGATTGCCGGAAGTATGTGGGGTGTTCTTCTTTTCCTTATGTATATAGGAAATTCCCTCGGAGATAAGGACATTGATTTCCGTTCCATTTATTTAAGCGGAATTTTTATTGTAATATATGTACTTTTCTTCTTCTTTATCAAAAAGTGGAAACAGTATACAAGTTATTTTCTTGTGGCTATTTTTGCAGTTGCAATTGTAGAAGTAACCATGAACACCGAAAAGACAGGCTATGGCACAACGGTACGTTCAGCGTATTTAAGGGATTATGACGGAGTTACCGCTGTAATTAACGATGTTGAAAAGAATGATACTTCATTCTACCGTATCCATAAATATAAAGGCTACCGTACCAAAAATGATGCGACGTGGAACAATTTCCACAGCACCTCAACATTTTCATCCACTGCGTATGCCGGACTTACGTCATTTTACGGAAGCCTCGGTCTTGAACATTCAACCAATGCCTACGCATTAAACGGTGCCACACCTTTGGTATACTCGCTTTTAAATGTAAAATACCTGCTTACTAACGAGCATATGCCTGATAACGATATATTCACTTATTATTCAGGTAATGACGGTGAATTTTTATACAAGAATGAATACGCTCTTCCCCTTGCCTATATGGTTCCTGAGGACATTGACGAGAACCTTTTGTATACGGTTGAGACTAACCCATTTACAGTCCAGAATAACTTTATATACCATACAACAGGCATTGATAACGTTATGACACCTATAAGCTATGACGAAAACGGTACTACCGTAACAATCACCCCTGACAAAGATATGTTTGTGTATGTATATGTCCAGAACAAATCCGTTGAAACGGTTACCGGTTTTATAGACGGCGACAATATTAATTTTACAGGTGTAAACCACGGACGAACCCTTGACATAGGATATGTTGAGGCCGGTTCTACCATTACTCTTACACCTTCCGATTCGGAAAATGGAAGTTTAAGACCTCTTGTATACACGGTGGATGAGGAGAAATTCAAGGACGCCATGACCAAGCTTTCGGCTAACAGTATTGACATAACCTCCTACAGTGATACAAAGATAACCGGAACTATTACCGCGGACGAATCCGGTCTTATGTTTACTTCAATACCTTATGATAAGAGCTGGACCGTATATGTGGACGGAACACCTGTTTCTACACAGAAGGTAGGCGATGCATTCCTTGCAGTTGAATTATCCGCAGGAACACATACCATTGAAATGAAATTTACCGCCGGAAATTATAAGGCAGGTCTTGTAATTTCTATAATAAGCTTTATAATTATAGGAAGTCTTGTTTTCTTCAGAATTAAGTTTAAGACAGAAATAACTGAAGAAAATGCTATAGAAACAATGATGTATAAGATACACAGCAAAAATAAAAAATCCGATGAAAAACAGGAAAGCGAGGAAATAGAACAATGAAACTCTGGGGCGGACGATTCACAAAAGAAACCAATCAATTAGTGCATAATTTTAATGCATCACTTTCTTTTGACCAGAAATTTTACAAACAGGACATTGACGGCAGTATTGCCCACGTTAACATGTTGGCAAAACAGAATATCGTAACTAACGAAGAAAGATTTGCCATTCTTAATGCCCTTGAACAGATTAAAACAGATATAGAGACAGGTGCTCTTGAAATCAGTCCTGAATACGAAGATATCCACTCTTTCGTTGAGGCTACCCTTATAGAAAGAATAGGCGATACAGGCAAAAAGCTTCACACAGGAAGAAGCCGTAATGACCAGGTTGCCCTTGACATGCGCCTTTATGTCCGTGATGAGGTTAAAGAGACTAACGCTCTTTTAAAAGATCTTCTTAAAGTTATTTTAAGAATAATGAAAGAAAATATTGAGACCTATATGCCGGGATTTACACATCTTCAGAAAGCTCAGCCTGTTACTGTAGCCCATCATTTCGGTGCATATTTTGAAATGTTCAGAAGAGACTGCACAAGACTTGACGATATATATGACAGAATGAACTACTGCCCTCTCGGTGCAGGTGCTTTAGCCGGTACCACATATCCTTTGGACAGGGATTTTACCGCAGATTTTCTTAAGTTTAACGGTGCAACCAATAACAGTATGGATTCAGTATCCGACAGGGATTATATAATCGAATATTTAAGTGCATTGTCTACTATTATGATGCACCTCAGCAGATTTTCAGAGGAAATCATTATATGGAATTCCAATGAATACAGATTTATCGAATTAGACGATTCTTACTCAACGGGAAGTTCTATTATGCCACAGAAGAAAAATCCTGACATTGCAGAACTTGTTCGCGGTAAGACCGGCCGTGTGTATGGTGCCCTTATGTCAATCCTTACTACCATGAAGGGTCTTCCTTTAGCATATAACAAAGATATGCAGGAGGATAAGGAACTGACATTTGATGCTATCGATACAACAAAGGGCTGCATATTATTATTTACCGGAATGATCGATACAATGACCTTTAATAAAGACGTAATGGAAGCAAGCGCCAAGAACGGCTTCACAAATGCCACAGACGCTGCCGACTACCTTGTAAACCACGGTATTCCTTTCAGGGATGCACATGGAATCATAGGTCAGCTTGTATTATTGTGTATTGAAAAGAATATCTCTCTTGACGAACTTCCTTTAGAGGAATACAAGAAAATATGTCCTGTATTTGAAGATGACATTTACGAGGCAATAAGCCTTAAGACATGTGTTGAAAAGAGACTTACCAAAGGTGCTCCGGGTAAAGCAGCAATGCTTGAAGAAATCAAAATCTGCGAAGCCTTCCTTAACGAAGAATAATTCAATAAGCAATTTAAAAGGACTGTGTTATGCCACAGTCCTTTTCTTATATCCTAATTATCAAATTCAAAATGCTGGTAATCCTTAA
>JBNMKN010000045.1:0-14059 GCA_050874365.1 Butyrivibrio sp.
ACTTGAGACTCAGTTAACAGAAGCCGGAATATCTATACCTGAATAAGCATCATGCACTGATGACCGGAAAGCGTGCACTGTATCGGCAGAAGCCATGCACTAAAATGCCGTGCAGTGTGCTCTGTCTGGTCGGTATATACATTCATATTCAACATAATATTTCTTATATAAATCTGCACATTGAATAACTGTTTCTTTTACACGTTGCGAAAAACTCTTTTGTTCTTCCATTAAACCTCCATATAGTAAAATAGAAGGATGATCTCGCAACCATCCTTCTACTAATTTTTCACAGTTTATTCTGCAATGGGAATGGGTTTTCGGTCTCCATCCCGACCACTGGAACAGGTTTAAGGTCTCTGTTCCGACCTTATAAGTATCTCTTTTTGTACTTTAATTATACATCCTATCCATCAAATAGTCAAAGAATTTTTCCTCTTTATATAAAGGTATTCTTCACTTTATTATATGCATTGCCATTGAAAAAAGAGCCAATGCATCAAGCTCTTTTAAGATGTTGTCCGAAGATACCCGCCGTAATTCATAGACATAATATACTTATAACTAAAATTTGCACAAATTGCATTAACAAATTAACTGCATATTTGTGTCACAAAATCGACTTATTATACCATCATTATCTTTGCCAATGATGTAATCAACGCAGCAATCGCCTCCTCTGAAATATTCATTACTTCCCAAGTCAGTCCCAATATTTTCTAATTTTAAGTGTTGCTGTAAATGTAAATAGTTGTATTCACAGCAGTTTTGTATCTCCGATTGTATCACATATATCTATTTTTTCTATGTCAATCTGTGTTTCAATACTCCATTTAAAAGAACGTGTTAACCCACGTTCTTTCTTCAATTCTCAGACCTCCAAAAAAGAGAATAAACATTTAGGAGGTTACTAATGAACACAGAAAAAATATTAAATTCATCTTTACTTGAAGAAATTCGTATCAAATACACACCTAAAAACAATCCACTAAGAGGTTACTGGACCAATGAACGTGGCAATTCAAAATTTATACCAACTAATAATCAAGTCGAAATTATAAAAATATTAAATAAACATAATATATGTGGCATTGAATATGAAGAAGGTATTATTAATTTAAATCCATGCAGTATTGCAACAGTTAGCCTAGATAAAATGTATATAATCCGTTATATAAATTTTAGAAATTGCGACAAAATATGTGCTGATCTATGGAATAATACTAATTTTTCAGACAAACATGATTGGACAGACAAAAAAGTTAGAGACTATCGTAAACAACATTCTTACAGTTGGCATGAATGTAATGACTGTATTCATTGTGAACTGGTTCCAACAAAAATCAACGCTTTCTTTTCTCATTTTGGAGGAATTGCAGAATGTAAAATAAATTCATTATAATTACATAACCTCTTTTTTGCAGTTTCTATTACATAATACCAATACATAATTTTGAAATTTCGTGAACTAATTTAAATTTTCAGCACTCACAATCAACAAATAATTAAAAAAACAGCAATGACCTACATCACTGCTGCTTTCATCAAATGTTCCCTGCGGGAATCGAACCCACAACTAGTGCTTAGGAGGCACTTGTTATATCCATTTAACTAAGAGAACAAAACTGTATTCCCATTATAATAATTGAACCGGAATAAGTCAAGGTATCAGTCAATACTTATTTTGCCCTGAAGCCATATACTGCCCACAAAACGTCTGCCCACTTCAGGTTCACCAAGTAATGTACTACTGTCTATTATCACATGGAATACCATTGCGTTACATTCTATCAAAAGCATATACAGATAATTGCCTGTAACATCATTTTCCAATGTATCAATTTCCAGAATGTTTCCCACAACAGAATACATATCCGACTCAAGTCCCGCAGGAACCATGGAGCTGTATACAATCGAATATACATCCTCGTTTTTAATTCTTTTACCTATGTCAATATATGTATCAAGGTCAACCATGGTAAGCTCCGTGATTGCGTCCCTGTCACCGCTTAAAGCACGGTCTAAAAGCCTTCCTCTGTTGATATCGGAATCAGTCTGCTCAGATTTGTTACTTAAATTGGCAGGTAAAATAATTTTTCCCTCCAAAGCAAGTCCCGTAAGATACACATTGACGTTTTCAAAATCTGACTTTTCAGGTGTAAGTTCAATGTCATTTATTACAGAAAATATGGGTGATAATTCACTCACCTGACCGCTTACAATCCCAAGGTATCCCTCGGAATCTTTTTTCATGGTTACCGATATACTTTCTGCATAATACGAATAATTACTTACTGCATAGGGAAAACAATTTGTGTAGTAAAATTTTCCGGTACCGGAATTATATTTTCCTCTGATTTTGATACCGCCACGGTGGTTGCCGTCACAATCAGACAGCAGAGGCATATCTATCTCCGCTGTGAGATAATGACTTTTTCCCGGTTCTTTTTTAACATATTTCACTACGTTATTTTCAACGGACATTTCTATATAATCTTTTATTATTTTATCCATGTCAGGGGTATCATACATATCCATGAACCCTATTGCAGTAACGTAATTATGCATCTTTTACCTCAATTATTTCTTTACAATCTTAGTCATTCCACCCATATATGGCTGTAATGCTTCAGGAATATTGACACTGCCGTCTGCATTAAGATTATTTTCAAGGAATGCGATAAGCATTCTAGGAGGTGCAACAACTGTGTTATTAAGTGTGTGTGCGTAGTATTTGCTGCCGTCTTCTGCTTTTACTCTGATACCAAGACGTCTTGCCTGTGCATCTGAAAGATTTGAACAGCTTCCTACTTCAAAATATTTTTTCTGTCTTGGTGACCATGCTTCAACGTCTACAGATTTAACTTTAAGGTCTGCAAGGTCTCCTGAGCAACATTCAAGCGTTCTTACAGGAATATCAAGTGTTCTGAATAAATCTACTGTGTTCTGCCATAATTTATCGAACCACATCTTGCTGTCCTCAGGTTTACATACAACTATCATTTCCTGTTTCTCGAACTGGTGTATTCTGTATACACCTCTCTCTTCAATGCCGTGTGCTCCTTTTTCTTTTCTAAAACATGGAGAATAGCTTGTAAGAGTGTAAGGAAGATTCTTTTCCTCAAGAACGTTATCGATAAATTTACCAATCATTGAATGTTCGCTTGTTCCGATAAGGTAAAGGTCCTCGCCTTCAATCTTATACATCATTGCTTCCATTTCATCAAAACTCATAACGCCTGTAACAACGTCGCTTCTAATCATGAAAGGAGGTACACAATAAGTAAAACCTCTGTTTATCATGAAATCCCTTGCGTATGAGATAACTGCGGAATGAAGTCTTGCAATATCTCCCATAAGGTAGTAGAAACCGTTTCCGGCAACTCTTCTTGCGCTGTCAAGGTCAATACCGTTAAAACTTTCCATAATATCTGTATGGTATGGAATTTCAAAATCAGGAACTACAGGTTCGCCGTATTTCTGGACTTCAACATTTTCCTGGTCGTTTTTACCGATTGGAACACTTGGGTCAATTATGTTTGGAATTACCATCATAATCTTTTTAACTTTAGCCTGTAATTCTGTTTCTTTTTCTTCAAGTTCTGCTAATCTTGCTGAATTAAGACCAACCTGTTTCTTAACTTCTTCGGCTTCTTCTTTTTTGCCCTGTCCCATCAAAGCACCAATCTGCTTTGAAAGTTTATTTCTGTCGGCACGGAGGCTGTCAGCTTCCTGCTGTACTTTTCTTGCTTCTTCATCTAACTTTATTACTTCATCAACCATAGGTATTTTATGGTCCTGAAATTTCTTCTTAATATTCTCCTTTACAATATCAGGATTTTCTCTCACAAACTTAATGTCTAACATTTTTCTTCCTCCTAAATTTCTTCATCTGTTGTGTCAACTATAAATACAGTGAGACATTCTAACAAATTCTTTACAGGTCCGTCCTCAAGTGTATTACCTGACGAATCCCTGATAATTTTAATAATTGGTCTGTCTGCCAATCCTTTGTTTTGTTTTATAATAACACCAACTTCATTTTCATTGGTAATTACTTTACTGCCGTTAGGAAACCATGCAATATTGGATACCACTTTCGTAAGCATCTCATAATCAAAAGAACATGCCGCAACGGTTCTGAGGTATTCTATTACCTCATGAACCTTCTTTTGTTCATATCCTATACCTTTAATCATTTCATCAAAGGTATCACATATTGCCACAAGCATAACTTCATCGCTTATGTCTTTTCCTCTCTTATGAAACGGATAACCAGTTCCGTTCACTTTTTCATGATGACCGAGGATTATATCTTTTGTCCTCTCCGTCATCCAGTCACAGAGTTTTATTTTCTCATATCCGTTAAAAACATGTTTTCTGTAATCTAATTTTTCTTCTGCCGGAAGCCTGTCCACATCTGTGTCCATGTAGTATGTCTTAACATCCACAATACCTATGTCATGCAACAACGCTCCAAGTGCAATATCATGTAATTTTTCTTCTTCAAAACCAAGCTTTACCGCCATCACAACGGATAGAACCGCTGTGTTTAAAAGATGGGTATATATATCATTGTTTCCTCTTTTAACATTAATTATTTGTTCTGTTATCTGAGGATTTTTCAGAATACTGTCAATTATTTCTTTAGTTATCTGAATTATCTTATCTTTTTCATTATCATCTGAAATATTAGCTTTATTATCTATGACATCCTTAATTACATCAACACTGTCTTCTTCTATTCTGTTAATATAAAAGACTTTTGCTGCTTCATCTTCCTTGCTGTCAACTATATACACTTCCGATATATTATTTTCCACAAGTTTATCTATGTGTTCTTTCTTTAGAACGGTTCCTTCGCTAAGCAGCATCAGACCGTTATCATTAGAAACTTCCTTTGCTAATATTTTACCCTTTTCTACGTCGGCTATCTGGACCTTCTTCATACAATCTCATTCCTTTTATAATCAATCATTCATCTCCGGATTCTGAATTAATTGCCTTGTTCAATGCTTTCTTTTCTTCTTCTCCAAGATTGATATATGATTCACCGTTAATTATCTCTTTTACATATGTGTAACAACCTTCTCTGCTGTGCATTGCATTAATAAGGAATCCATTGTTTCTGTTATCCAACAATGCAAGAGCAAAACTCAATTTGCCACCCATTTCATTAAAAGCATCATATTTAACCATACCCATCTTAGAAAAGGCATATCTTAATGATTCATTAATTTCTTCTAACTGTGCTTTCTTATTTGCGTCTTCTTTCTTTAACTCATCGACTTCTTTAAATCTTTTAAGAACGACCTCTTCAAGACTCTTTCCGTCTTTTCCGGACATAAAGGTTGTATAAGTCATTTTCATCTTCTTGATTTTGACGGAATTTATAATCAAAAAAACGAGCATTACAATCATTACTACAGCCATTCCTAAAATTACATATAGTGTATCAACACTAAATAATCCAAAAAAATCTAACATCTTTAGCCTCTTTCTATTTTTTGATTAGTTCTATTATTCTTTCAAAATCATCCTGTGAATAATATTCTATCTCAATTTTTCCTTTGTTATTATTCTTATTATGTATAACAACTTTAGTTCCTATGATTTCTTTAAGTTTACTTTCAATATCCCTGTAAACAAAATCATCCTTTGGTTTATCCTTTGGCTTTTTCGTTTCTTCCGAACCGATATTCTTTATCAGCTTTTCAACCTCACGGACACTGAGTTTTTCATCAAAAGCCTTCATTGCAAGTGCATACTGTGTATCACCGTTACTTACTGCAAGAAGTGCTCTCGCATGTCCTCCGGAAATCATATCATCGATTACCATTTTCTGTACACGTTCATCAAGTTTTAAAAGTCTGAGGGAATTGGTTACAGCTACACGGCTCTTAGAAACCTTTTCGGCAACCTCATCCTGCTTTAACTTATAATCTTTAATCAATTTCTGATATGCCAGTGCTTCTTCAATAGGGTTAAGGTTTTCTCTCTGGATATTTTCTATGAGAGCAACCTCCATTGCTTCCTGTGCCGAGAAATTCTTAATTACAACAGGAACTTCTTTCAAGCCTGCTTTTTTAGCAGCTCTCCATCTTCTCTCTCCTGCTATAATTTCATAATAATTATCACGTTTCGTAACTACAATAGGTTCAATAACTCCATACTGTTTTATTGAGTCTGCCAATTCAAGTATTGTATCTTCATCAAAAGTTTTTCTTGGCTGATTACGATTAGGTTCTATATCATTTATTTTTAAAACTGTATCAGCGGTAACTTCTACTATCTTTTCTTCTGGTTCTTTTACTCCGGGAATAAGATTATTAAGACCTCTTCCCAAACCTTTTTTTACTGCCATTCATCTTCTCCTCTATGGATAACTTCATCTGCTAATAATCTGTAACTTTCTGCTCCTGCTGATTTAGTATCATACAGATTAATCGGTAATCCATGGCTTGGTGCTTCTGCAAGTCTTATATTTCGTGGAATTATAGTTTTATAAACCGTCTGTTTAAGATTTGCTTTAACATTTTCCACAACCTGTAGAGATAAATTAGTTCTGGCATCATACATTGTAAATACAACGCCTTCTATTTCTAATTCGGGATTCAATTTCTGTTTAACAAGATTTATCGTTCTGATTAATTGTGATAATCCTTCCAATGCATAATATTCGCATTGAATAGGGACAAGAACAGTATTAGCAGCAGTCATTGCATTTACTGTAAGCATTGATAAGGAAGGTGGGCAATCAAGAAGTATAAAATCATATTTTTCTTTCAAAGAATCTACTATCTTCTTTAAGATATATTCTCTGTCATCTATATCAATAAGATCTATTTCAGCTCCTGCAAGATTTACATTAGATGGTATAACATCCAAGTCATCCATAACACTCTTATATATACAATCGTTTATTGAAGCTTCTCCAAGCATCAATTCATATACTGTATTTTCTGTGTTATTCTTGTCAATTCCAAGTCCGCTTGTTGTATTTCCCTGTGGGTCAACATCTATTACAAGCACTTTCTGACCTTGTTCTGCAAGACATGCTGACAAATTAATCGTTGTTGTTGTTTTTCCAACGCCACCTTTTTGGTTGGCGACTGCAATTATTCTTCCCATGTTTACCTCCACTAACTTACGCTCGTATATTATATCACTTTTACGTTGTTATTTCCATACTTTTATTAAATGTTTCACGTGGAACATCGGTTACTTATGGGGTTAAATGTTTCACGTGAAACATTTTAAATAACCCATCAAATCAAAAAAGGTTTCACGTGAAACATCACATGAAACCATCATTTTGAAATAATTCTGAATTTTTAACTGCAAAAACCGCAGCCTGTGTTCTGTCATTAACATTTATTTTTCTAAAGATACTTGATACATGATTTTTAACAGTACGTTCTGTAATTTTCAGTTCATTTGAAATATCTTTATTAACATATCCTTTTGAAATCAATAATAATACTTCAATTTCTCTTTTGGTAAGATTCTTAATTCTGTCCTCCGGGTCATCTTCCTGTTGAACAGGTATGTTTAACAGTTTTTCAAGTTCGGGTTGTATGTATTTTTTTCCTTCATATACTGAATACACAGCTCTTTTCAGTATATCGACATCACAATCTTTTGTTATAAACCCATCGCAGCCTTCTTTGATAACATAAGCCATTTTTTTAGCATTTGCATTATCGCTTATTATTATCGTTCCAACATTGAAACAATGTTCTTTCATAAGCTTAATAATTTTAGTACCGTTAATCCCCGATATATTAATATCAATCAAAACAACGTTAGGTTTAATTTTATTTACTTCACTGAGACATTCAAAACCATCACCTGCACTTCCCACAACATTCACTTCACATTCATTTTCAAGTAATGAAATGATACCCTGTCGTACAAGTGTATGATTTTCAGCAACAAACACATTAATAGGCATAGTCTGTAACCCCCGTTTCTTAAAACAGTTTTAAAAGTTTATCCATTTCAATTTTTGCACGGTGTAAATCCATATCCATGAATTTTCGTATAAGTTTTAACTTATCTTCTATATTTTCCACCGGCTCTTTTCCCAATACATTTTTATAGTCCAGATTTTTAATATCTTCCAGCTTACTTAATATCTCCTGTTTTTTCTTATTGATATCATTAATTTGACTTTTCTTACTCTCGATTATCTGGTTAAGAGTATTAATCTCTGTATCAACATTATTAGTCTGAGTTGCAGAAAAAACATTATATTCTTTATCAATACTTCTCTTGATAGCATTAATCTGCTTTTTAGTATCTTTTATCTGACTTTCTATTCTGGAGATACTTTTATCATAGAAAGCAGCCTGACTGTTTAATTCATCTTCATAAGATGATAAAAAAGCTAATATACTGTTACTCATTGTAACCCCCTGTTATTTTAACGGTTCTTTTGACGGAAGTCCCGACTTACGTGGATATTTAACTGATGTATTTCTTAATTTGTCAATTACTACAAAAGTTCTTGATATGTCGGTTTCAGGTAAAATAAAATCAACTGTTTTTTCTATCTTACCTCCAAGCATATTGACTGCTTTTTTTGCGCTGTTAATTTCTTCTTCACATTCTCCGGCTTTATAAGATACAAACTTTCCTCCAACTTTAACATAAGGAATACAATATTCACTTAAAGTTGAAAGGTTGGCAACTGCCCTTGATACACACAAATCATATTTTTCCCTGTATGTATCATTGTGAGCATAATCTTCTGCTCTTCCGTGTATTGCATTTATATCTTTAAGCTGTAATTCTGTGATTACTTCATTAAGGAAATTTACTCTTTTATTAAGTGAATCAAGGAGAGTAATTTTCACATCAGGAAATACTATTTTTAATACCATTCCCGGGAAACCCGCACCTGTTCCGATATCAATTATATTGGTAACATCTGACATATTAACAGCTTTAATTATTGAAAGACTGTCGGCAAAGTGTTTTATAACCACATCTTTATATTCGGTAATTGCTGTCAGGTTCATTACTTTGTTCTTTTCAATAAGTAACTCATAATACTTTATAAGTTTATCAATCTTATCCTGACTTAATTCAATTCCAATCTTCTGAATATATTCTTTTAAAAAATCAACCATCTTTTCTCCTATGCTGCTCCATATATACAAGCAATACCGTTATATCTGCCGGAGATACACCCGATATTCTTGATGCCTGTCCGATAGACCTTGGTGAATAATTTTTTAACTTCTGTTTTGCTTCAATTCTTAAACCGCTGATATTATCAAAATCAATATCCTCCGGTATAAGTTTATTTTCAAGTTTTTTAAAATGCTCAACCTGTTTCTGTTCTCTTGTAATATATCCCTCATACTTGATATTGATATTTACCTGTTCTATAACATCTGTATCAAGCTGTGGTCTGTTTTCATCAATCTCTCCGAGAATTTCATAATTCAATTCAGGACGGCGTATTAATTCTGCCAGAGAAGCACCATTATTAAGAGGTGTGCTCTCATGTCTGATTAAAAGATTATTAACCTTTTCGCTGCCGCCCACGCTGACACTTTTAAGTCTCTCAATTTCATTGTCGATTGCTTTAATTTTTTCTACTACTTTATTATATCTTTCATCGGACAAAAGACCTACTCTATGCCCCTGTTTATAAAGTCTTATATCAGCATTATCCTGTCTTAACAAAAGTCTGTATTCTGCCCTGCTTGTCATCATTCTGTAAGGCTCTTTATTTTCTTTTGTTACAAGGTCATCAATCAATACGCCGATATATGCTTCTGATCTGTCAAGGATAAGTGGCTCTTTATTGAGAACCTTCATTGCCGCATTAATTCCCGCAATAAGTCCCTGTGCCGCCGCTTCTTCATATCCCGAACTTCCGTTTAACTGGCCTCCGGAAAAAAGACCCGATATATTCTTAAATTCAAGTGATGATTTTAACTGGTTAGGATTAATACAGTCATATTCTATTGCATAAGCATTTCTGACTATTTTTGCATGTTCAAGCCCCGGTACTGTCTTATACATGGCATACTGGACGTCCTCAGGAAGGGAACTTGACATTCCTCCCAGATAATATTCATGGGTGTAATTTCCCTCAGGCTCAATGAATACCTGATGTCTGTCTTTATCCTTAAATCTCATAACCTTGTCTTCAATAGACGGACAATATCTTGGTCCTGTTCCGTGGATAACCCCTGAATAAAGCGGTGACCTGTCAATGTTGTCCCTTATGATTTTATGTGTCTCTTCATTAGTATATGTAAGCCAGCATGAACGCTGTTCCTTCTGGATGCTTTCAGGGTCTGTTGTGAATGAAAAAGGTACAATCTTTTTATCCCCGAACTGTTCTTCCATTTTATCAAAATCAATGGTTCTACCGTCAACTCTGGCAGGCGTACCTGTCTTAAATCTTACAATCTCTATTCCAAGTTTTTTCATGGATTCCGATAAATAATTGGCTGCAAGAAGTCCGTTTGGACCTGTATAATAACTTATATCTCCAAAAATACATCTTGCTTTAAGATATGTTCCCGTACAAAGGACTACTGCTTTGGTATAATATTCGGCACCAGAAAAAGTTTTAACACCTTTAATAACGCCGTTTTCTGCCATAAGCTCGGCTACCTCAGCCTGTCTTATAGTAAGATGGTCTGTATTCTCAAGTGTTTTTCTCATAGTGGCACTGTATTCCGACTTATCAGCCTGCGCTCTTAATGAATGAACAGCAGGACCCTTTGACTGGTTTAACATTTTTGACTGTATAAATGTCTTATCAATATTAACACCCATCTCTCCGCCGAGTGCGTCTATTTCCCTTACAAGATGTCCTTTAGAGCTTCCTCCGACATTAGGATTACATGGCATAAGTGCGATACTTTCAACACTCACCGTAAACATTATAGTCTCAAGTCCCAGTCTTGCACAGGCAAGTGCAGCTTCACATCCTGCATGACCTGCTCCGACTACCGCTATATCATATTCTTCAACAACATTCATATCTTCACCTGTTTTCTAAATTATTTTCCCATACAAAATTTACTGAATATTTCATTTACAAGATCGTCTTCCACCGATTCACCGATGATTTTACCAAGTTCTTCATAAGCATTAAGTAAATCGATAGTATAAAAATCTTCCGGCATTCCTTCATTAATACTTCTCTTTACAAGTCTAAGACTTTCTAATGCGTTGTCAAGTGCTGCTTTATCTCTTTCATTGGAAATATACACTTCATCATTAAAATCTATCTTACCTTCCGTAAACATATCCACAATGTAATCCGTAAGTTCTTCAAGTCCGGTATTTTCCTTTGCCGATACAAGAAATACACTGTTATTCGTTAATTCCTTCATCTTATCCACAGTTATGACTGGTTCAAGGTCGGATTTGTTTAAAAGTACAACCGCCTTATTATTTTTTATCAGCTTAAGAATTTCATAATCATTTTCATCCAGTTTTCTGGATGAATCAACTACATACATAATTAAATCAGCATCTTCTGCCGTTGCTTTTGCCTTATTGACGCCTATGTTTTCCACAATATCTTCTGTATTTCTTATTCCTGCGGTATCAATGAGATTAAGTGTTATTCCGTTAAGGTTAATCTGTTCTTCTATAATATCCCTTGTTGTTCCTTCTATATCTGTAACAATAGCTCTTTCTCTACCTGATAAAATATTTAAAATACTTGATTTTCCCGCATTTGGTTTCCCAAGTATTACGGTATTGATGCCCTGTGTGAATAACTTTCCGTTATCCACAGTTATCAACAGCTTTTCTGCTGTTTTTACCCACTTATCCACATAGTTTTCCAACTTATCCCCAAAATTATCAAGAGAAATGTGCTCAGGATCGTCTAAAGCAGCCTCTATAAAGGCTACATTGTGTATAACTTCCGCCCTGAGATTGCCTATCTGTTCCGATAATTTACCATTTAAGAGGTTAATGGAGTTTTTAAGAGCATATTTATTTTTTGAATTTATGATATCAATTACTGCTTCTGCCTGGCTTAAATCAATTCTGCCATTTAAAAATGCCCGCTTTGTAAATTCACCCGGTTCCGCAGGCCTGGCTCCTGACTTAAGTACCGCTTCAAGAACTTTTTTCATAACAAAAGAACCGCCATGGCAATTAATTTCTATGGTATCTTCCTTTGTATATGTGTTAGGAGCCGCCATTACCATTACAAGAACTTCATCTACTATTTCATTATTAAAAACTATGTTTCCGTAATGAATAGTATGGGATTTGACTTCAGACATTTTCTTTTTGCTCTTCTTAGGCACAAAAATTTTGTCAATAACAGAAAATGCTTCTTCTCCGCTGATTCTTATTATTCCGATTCCCGAACCCATTCCTGTTGCAATAGCTGCAATTGTTTCTCTCATATTTCTTACCTCAGATTATTTCTTACCTCTATATAATAACAAAAAGGGATGTATTTCACATCCCTTTTTTTATCAGATATTACTGTTTTTTCATAAATACAACTACATGTCTGAATGGCTCTTCGCCCTCGCTCTTTGTAGATACGTATTTATCATTCTGAAGAGCTGAATGAATAATTCTTCTTTCATAAGGATTCATTGGCTCTAAAGATACAGGACGTCTTGTTCTCTTAACTTTATATGCAATGTTTTTTGCAAGTGATTCAAGAGTTGCTTTACGTCTTTCCCTGTAATTTTCAGTGTCAAGTTTGACTCTGAAATACTTACCGCCTTCTTTGTTGGCTACAAGGCTTATAAGATACTGAAGTGAATCAAGAGTCTGTCCTCTCTTACCGATAAGAACACCCATATCACCACCTATAAGGTTAATGTCTATGCTTTCATCATCATTAAAACTAATTTCTATAGTTACCTCAAGGTCCATTGTCTTAAATATATCATTTAAGAATTTTCTGATTTTATCTTCAACTGCACCTTTATCAACAACTTTTTCCGGTTTAACTTCTTCAGTTTCTTCAACTGTTATTTCTTCTATGATTTCGGCATTTTCTTCCTGCTTCTTTGATACAAGAATTTTTGCTGGCTTACTGTTTATAAAACCGAATAAACCATTTGAGCCTTTTTCAATTACTTCATATTCAAGATTATCACTTGATGTTTCTAACTGCAATGCTGCATTTATTAATGCTTCTTCTACAGTCTTTCCCGTAACCTCAATTTTCTCCATAATAATTCCTCTGTTTAAAAATTATTTGCTATTGTTATTTTTTTCATTAAACATCTTTACCATATTAGCCTTAGCTGCAAGACTGCCCGGTTTTGCTGAGGTATTATAATAACTTGTTGATTCCTTGATTTCTTTATCTCTTTCTTCTTTTCTGTTTTCACGGGCTTCCATTTTATGAACCTGTTCAACATACTTTGAAGTTACATTTGAAATCTTTACAGGAGGTAAACCTTTTTTAGCTCTTTTAATATTAGCTTTTTCAATGTTTTCCTTAACAATTTCATCTACATCTTTATTGTTCATCTTCTTGTTGATTACAAGCTGTACCACAATCTGTACTACAGATGATGCAATCCAGTATAAACCGATACATGAAGCAAACGATACGCAGAATACTGCTGATAATATAGGCATAATTGTATTCATGACTTTCATTGAACTTGCCATACCTGCCTGCTGGTCATTCTGTGAACCAACATTTACATTATTCTTATTTTCCATTAATTTAACACTTAACCACTGGGTTAAACCTGCTAAAATAGGAATAATAAGTGCCCAACTGAGTCTCCAACCTGGTGCCTGTGTAAGACTTATACCAAAAAGATTGTTATATCCATGAATCTGATCATAGGCATTTCCAAAATCTACGCTTGAGAATGCGTTCTGTACTTCACTCCATTTTTCAGGCGACAGATTATAAATCTTATCTATAAGAGTTGCCTTGCCTGTAGAAGCACTTACTGAAATTCCGTTAATAGCATCTAATTTGGTTGCCCAGTCATCACCTGTTCCCATAATCTTATCTGCGATACCGCCGCAAAGTTCACGGATTTTAGTAACGTATCCCGGAATTTTATAAATTACCCTGTAC
>JBNMKN010000046.1:0-13782 GCA_050874365.1 Butyrivibrio sp.
ACCTCAGGGCAGGAAAAATTATACTTGTTACCGATGACGAAGACAGGGAAAACGAAGGCGACATGATATGTGCGGCAGAATTTGCCACACAGGAAAACATTAATTTCATGGCATGTCATGCAAAAGGACTTATATGCACACCTATGAGCTATGACGTAGCCTCAAGACTGGGACTTCCGCCAATGGTTGCAGAAAATACGGACAATCACCAGACAGCTTTTACCGTTTCAATAGACCATGTGGATACCACAACAGGTATATCTGCTGCCGAACGTTCTTACACCATGATGAAATGTGTGGATGACAACACCAGACCTGAGGACCTTAGAAGACCGGGACATGTATTCCCACTCGTATCAAGGGCAGGCGGTGTTCTCGTAAGAAACGGCCACACGGAAGCAACCGTTGACCTTATGCGTCTGGCAGGTCTCAAACAGTGCGGCGTATGTTGTGAAATCATGCGTGATGACGGAACAATGATGAGAACCCCGGAGCTTTGGGAACTTGCTAAAAAATACAATCTCAAGTTCATAACAATTAAATCTTTACAGGATTACTGCCGTATTCACGAAAAACATGTAATCAGGGAAGCCTGTGCCGATTTTCCTAATAAATACGGTCATTTCAAAATATACGGTTATGTAAATGACATCACCGGAGAGCATCATGTTGCACTTGTAAAAGGTGATATCGGCGACGGAAAAGACGTACTCTGCCGTGTCCACTCTGAATGTCTTACAGGTGACGCTTTCGGTTCTTTAAGATGTGACTGCGGTCCACAGCTTCATACCGCAATGAAAATGGTGGAAAAAGAAGGCCGTGGCATTGTCCTTTATATGCGACAGGAAGGCCGTGGCATAGGACTTATCAATAAATTAAAGGCTTATGAACTTCAGGAACACGGCTACGATACTGTAGACGCCAATATAAAACTTGGATTTGCTCCTGACCTCAGGGAATACTGGGTTGGTGCACAGATTTTAAGTGACCTTGGTGTAAAGTCCTTAAGACTTCTTACCAACAATCCTAATAAAGTCTATGGTCTCAGCGATTTGGGGCTTGAAATTACAGAACGTGTTCCTATCGAGATACCACCTCAGGAATATGATGAATTTTATATGCAGACCAAAAAAATAAGAATGGGTCATGTATTTAAAGATATATTAAAATAAACGGAGGAAATTAAAATGAAAGAAATCAATTTATTAGAAGGAAAAGTTGTAGCACCTGAAGGAATGAAGGTTGCCATTGTTGCATCACGTTTTAACGAAATCATCGTAAATAAGTTACTCGGCGGTGCTGTTGACGGTCTTGTAAGACACGGAGTAGATGAAAATAACATCACTGCGGCATGGGTTCCGGGCGCATTTGAAATACCTCTTACAGCCAAGAAGTTCGCCGAATCAGGCAAATATGATGCCGTTATCTGCGTAGGTGCGGTTATAAGAGGCGATACAACACACTACGATTATGTATGTAATGAAGTATCAAAGGGAACTGCTTCTGTCGGTCTTGAAACAGGCGTGCCTGTATTATTCGGTGTTATAACAACAGAAAATATCGAGCAGGCTATCGCAAGAGCAGGAAGCAAAGCAGGCAACAAAGGTTATGACTGCGCCCTTTCCGCTATTGAAATGGTTAATCTTTTTAAGCAGATGTAGTTTTTCTGTTATTAAGTATAAACATTATAAGTGAAGCCGATATAATTATACCGTAGCCGATAAAACTATACTTATCAGGCAGTTCCCCGAGGAAAAGTATTCCTAATATAGTGGCAAATATAATCTGTGAATAATCATACACAGATATTTCCCTTGCCGGTGCAAAGGTATACGCCATAGTAATTCCGAACTGTCCTCCCGTTGCGGCAAGACCCGCCAATAGGAGAAACATAAGTTGTGCTGCGGTCATCGGCTCAAAATTAATTATCATAAGAGGCAATGTGACAAGGCTTGAAAATCCCGAGAAAAATGCAACAATAACCGGGCTTTTCACGCCTTTTTTTCCTGCTATTCTTACGAAGGTATACGCTATTCCGGCACCGAGACCTCCAAGCATACCCATAAGTGACGCAGGATTATGGATAATCTCCGCAGTCGGCTTAATTACAAAAAGACTTCCGATAAAAGCAACTATTATACATATCCCTTGATATAATTTTACTTTTTCTTTCAATATAAGATAAGAAAAAATCAGTACAAAAAACGGAGACAATTTATTAAGCATGGATGCGTCGGCTATTACAAGATGGTCAATGGCGTAAAAATTACATAAGATTCCCACCGTGCCGCCTATCGAACGCATGAAAAGCGCAGGAAGTGCGTCTTTTGGTATGTTTACTTTTTCTTTTGATTTGATAATTACACCAAGTGCAAAGAAAAAAGCTATAATATTTCTGAAAAAACTCTTTTCAAAAGACGGGAGGTTACCCGCTTTTTTTACAAACAGATTCATGCACGCAAAGCAGAATGCCGAGAGTATTATACACAAAATTCCGTAATTTTTTGATTTTGCCAACTATGCCACCTTCTATCAGTTTTTATAATAATATACTACAAGCTGTGTCCTGTCCCTTAATTCCAGCTTATCAAGAATACTGCTGAAATAATTTCTGACGGTACCTTCGCTTAAACATAATTTTGAGGCTATCTCTTTGTTACTCAGTCCGTCTGCCACAAGTTCAATTATTTCAAATTCTTTTTCCGTAATTCCCTTGTTCCAGAATTTATCATCCTTGGAGCTGTGCTCTTTTGTCATGTTGGGCAGTCTGCCGATAATATCTCCGCCAAATACGCTCTGTCCTTTGTAAACAGCCCTGATTGCCGGCACAATCCCTTCAAAATCCTGTTTTAAAATATACCCTTTCACGCCGTATTTGAGTGCGTCCGTAACGTATTCGTCATCGGAAAAGGTGGTAAGGAAAAGTATTTTTGCATCAGGAAATTCCTTGAGAATCTGTGCTGCCGCAGCGGTTCCGCCAATTCCGTCCATCCTTATATCGGATAAGAGAATATCCGGTTTATGAAGCTCATAAAGTTTTATTGCGTCCTCTCCGCTTGTGCCCGTTGCCACAACTTCTATTCCCGAAGCCTCCGCTATCATTTTAAGTGACATTACAACAATGTCATCATCATCGATAATTATTATTCTTATTTTTTCCATACTCAATCACCTTTTTTCTTAGGTACGGATATAAATATCCTGAATCCGTCCTGTGTACCGAATGTTATTATTCCTTTAAGTGCCTTAACACGTTCCTCCATATTGGAAATTCCTATTCCCGCGTCGGGGTGGAACATGCTTTTTCCTGTTTTTCCGTTATCCTGTATGAGCATCTGGTAATACTCGTCTAACTCATTTATTATTACCTTTACGCGATTGCCGGTGCAGTGCTTTTCAATATTGGTTACCGCTTCTTTTAAGATAGTTATGAACGCATATTTTACTTCTTTGTCAGCTTCCTCAGACATATCATAATTAAAATTAATTTCATAATCTTTAAGCTCCGAGAGTATTGCCTCTGCCGCATTTTTCATATTAAAACTCTCTTTATGAAGGTCATGAACGCTTTCCCTTATGTTATTCATGGCAGTATCAAGACTGTCTTTTATCGGAACAAGACTGTCATAGACCTTTTCGTTGCGGTTCACCGTCATTATCGCACCTAACTGAAGTATGGCACGGCTGATCGTATGACCCACATTATCGTGGATTTCCCTTGCAATTCTGTTTCTTTCGCTGAGTGTGGCAATCCTGATTTCGTTATTCATATTAACGGTAAGCATTTTGTTCTTTTCGGCTAAAAGATTGTTTTTCTCGGTAGAATCGTCTCTAAGCCTTTTTATACGTTTCCGCCCCTCAGTAACATTATATTCCTTATAAGCCATTATTGCCGCAAGAATACATATCCCAGCAAATATCACATAATATCTTAAATCTACAAAATCCGAGTTTATGTAAAAAATAACCGCAAGAAGATATGCTATTCCGTATGGTATGTACATTTTCTTTTTATCGTAAAACCCATAAACTGTTGAATACATCATAACCGGCAGAAAACATATTCCTTTTGGAAAAATAAAAGCAACCAGAAGCTCTGTGCCGTACACGATATTCATTGCCGTATAGTTCTTTCTGCCGTCAAAATAATACGAGACAAAAAGTATTATAATTCCCGCAAGCACATACGCCACATCCATCGGAATTGAGATATTAAAATACAACATCCATATTCCCGTAAACAGGAAAAAAGCTTTATCAATGTAAGTTCCCATATCTGACCTCTCTTTTCCCTAATATAGCAAATACATAAGAAAATGACAATTGTCATATTGAGAAGTTATTGCTATCACTACCAATTACAGGATAATTGTTTTATATTATATCCAGATGATAAAGGAGGAAATTGCTGTATGTCTGATTCAGTTATTTATGTTGAAAATCTTGTTAAACGTTATAAAGAGCTTATTGCCCTTGACCATTTTAACCTTGATATCAAACAGGGTGAAATATTCGGTCTTCTCGGTCCCAACGGCTCCGGTAAAACAACAACCATTAATTGCATACTCGGTCTTCTTAAATATGACAAAGGATTAATCCAGATATTTGGAAAAGATATGGACAAAAATCCTGAAATCAAATCCAAAATAGGTGTTGTTATGCAGAATGTTGCCGTTCTTAACGAGCTTAATGTATATGATAATATCGATTATTTTTGCGGTCTTTATATCAAGGACAAAGCCCTCAGAAAACAATATGTGGAGGAAGCAATCGAATTTGCGGGACTTGAGGACCATAGGAAATTCTATCCTAAAAAGTTATCCGGCGGTCTTTTAAGGCGACTTAATATAGCCTGCGGAATTGCCCACAAGCCTTCGCTTATCTTCCTTGACGAACCAACGGTAGCGGTTGACCCACAGAGCCGTAATAAGATTCTTGAAGGAATTGTAGAACTTAATAAAAAAGGTGCCACCATTGTTTACACCTCTCATTATATGGAAGAGGTTGAACAGATATGTTCCCGTATCGCAATTATGGACGGTGGAAAAAATCTTGCCCTCGGTACTGCTTCCGAATTAAAGAAGCTTATCAAAAATACAGAGACAATCAATATCGAGCTTCTTGACCTGCCAAAGAATATTGAAAAAGAGCTTAAAGCTCTCCCTCATGTCTATGATATGTCATACGAAAATAACCTGCTTAAAATATTCTACAGTGGCGGAAAACACAACCTTATAAGAGTCCTCGACCTTCTTAAATCCAATGATATAAGTATGGGCAGGGTATATTCCGAACTTCCGACGCTTAACGATGTATTTCTTGAAATTACAGGTAAGGAATTACGAGACTAGAAGGAGGCAGCTTATGTTTTTTCATGCTTATAAATATAAATTGAAATCTCTGTTCCGTGAAAAAGAAACCTTTTTCTGGATTATGATATTTCCGCTTATACTGGGAACATTTTTCTTTATGGCATTTTCAAAAATCGCAGCCAGTACAGAAAGTTTTTCTACAATAAATGTTGCTGTCTGTATGGATGACAATGACAGCAGCTCCCTGTTCAAAGAAATGCTTGAAAACGTATACACGGATACGGACAAAACCACACCGTTTTTTAACCCTGTTTACACAGATAACGAGGAAGCTGCCAAGCTTCTCAACGACAAAGATGTAGACGGCATAATCACCGTAAAGGACGGTGTTCCTTCTCTTGTTATAAGAGAAAACGGAATTGAAGAAACCGTAATCAAGACATTTCTTGATACTTATATACAGAATATGTCGGTAATACAGAGTGCAATGTCATCTCCCGACAAAATAAGTCTCGTATATTCCGAACTTACAAAAAATGTCTCCCATGTAACTGAAAAAGAGCTTACAAAGGGAAACACGGATAACATTACCGATTATTACTACGCACTGATTGCCATGGCTTGTATGTTTGCCACACTTTCGGGAACCACCTGTGTCACAGGCAACAAAGCTGACCTTTCGTCAGTTGCAATGAGGAAAAATCTTTATCCCGGCAGTAAGATGACTCTTGTTCTCGGAGACGCAGCCGCAACCTATACGATACATCTTCTTTCAAATGCACTGCTTGTAATATATCTCCAGTATATACTTAAAGTTAATCTTGCAAGCAATGTACTGCTTATATATGTTGTAACGATGTTCGGCTCACTCATTGCACTGAGTATCGGACTGTTAATAGGTTCAATAAGATTATCAATGGGTGCCAAAATAGGTATTAACCTTGGAATATCACTGTTTTCAAGCTTTTTGAGCGGACTTATGGTAAGCGGAATCAAGCAGACAATAGAAAACCATGTCCCTATTATTAACAGGCTTAATCCGTCTGCTTTGATATCCGATGCTTTATATGCACTGAATATCTACGATGATTATAAAGTATTTAATTCCCGTATCTTAATAATGGCGGGAATGGCAGTAATCTTATGCTTTATATGCTTTATCAGTACAAGGAGGGAAAAATATGACAGTATTTAGTACATTTATGAAGGTTACTAAAAAATACATAGGCACAATTATTATGTATACCTGTATTTTCCTTTCCGTTGCATTAATGGTAACCAAACTCAATAAACAGGATTATATTGAATCCTTCAAATCCACAAGGCTTACGGTTGCATATTTTAACCACAGTGACAGCGATCTTGCCGATAAACTTATTCAGTATATATCAGACAACCACGATATTAAAACCGATATTTCGGAGGACCTTGATTCTATAAGGGATGAGATATATAACCGTAACATTGACTATGTATTAATCATTCCTGAGGATTTCGAGACAGAACATACCGTATCGGCATATAAACTTCCCGGTTCGTTTTCCGCCGAATTTATGGATATGTCGGTTGAAAACTTTATCAAAACCTACCTTTCCTATGACGCAATGGGAGTTGATGAAAATGCGGCTTACGAAAACACTTTAAAGACTGTTTCAATGTCAACCGAGGTCGCAATCTCCGACAACGGTACCAAAACTGTTTACAGCGCCGAACATTATTACTACAATTACATGCCTTATATTCTTCTTATGGCGATTGTAACAAGTCTTGCCCCTGCTCTCATGTCCTTTAATGAGCATGAAGTAGAAAAAAGGACTCTCTGCTCCGGCATGACAATAGCAAAAAGAAATGTTTCGTTAGCGTTAGGATGTGTGCTCTTAACATTTGGAATTACCGTAATATATTTTATATGTTCATTTGTTATGTATGGCTCTGCCATGTTTACCAAAGCAGGCGCTTTGAGGATGCTTAATTCCGTGGTATATTCTTTAATATGCCTTTCAATATCATTCTTTTTAAGTTCCTTTATCAAGAGTGTCAACACGGTAAATATTTTTTCAAACGCCTTTGGTCTCGGTTCTTCATTTATATGCGGAGTATTTGTTCCGAGACAGTTTCTGGCAGATGGTGTGCTCAAGGCGGGACGATTTTTCCCTGCCTACTGGTATGTAAATAACGAAGATGAATTTTCAAACCTTGCTGCCGCATCAACCTCCTCAGTTATGTTGAATTTCGGAATACAGATTTTATTTGCCGTTACTTTCATGGTACTGGCAATCGTTATAAGCAGCAAAAAAAAGGCAAAAAACTAAATATTTAATAACTTTTTTCTTTCTTTTTATGTTACAATACTAATATATAACACAAAAGGGGGACGATATTATGGAAACTAACTGGTGTACCTTTGAAACCGACAGCTCCGGAATGTGTGCTGTCATAAGTCTTAAACCGCCTATAGGGAATAATACCGTTTCCCTTTCTGTCTCTATGATAGACGAATTTTTAAAAAATCAGGGTATTACTTTCGGTATTGATTCTTCAGCCATTGAAGACCTCGTAAACACTCCCGTATATAATGCCCAGGTTACCATTGCAAGAGGCAAGGATGTAATTAACGGCACTAACGGATATTTTGAATTTCTGATACCTGTTGAAGACTATAAAGACAAACCCGTAATCAACAAAGACGGCTCTGTGGACTATTATAATTCCCTCCGTCTTGCCCAGGTTGACGAGGGTACTCTTTTTGCAAAATATATTCACTCCACCAAGGGAAGCTTCGGATGTACCGTCTATTCAAAGGTGGTAACCCCTGTTCCAGGCAAGGAAATCCCACCCCTTAAAGGCACGGGATTCACAACCAATGACGACCGTACGGAATATTACGCTTCCTATTCCGGTCATATTATGCTTAAAGACAATTCCATTGTCATTGAAAAAGTATATTATGTAGACGGCGACCTCGATATTGATAAAGGCAATATTGTGTTTGATGGTGATGTGGAAATCAAAGGCGACGTAAGAAGCGGTATGTCAATTATTTCAGGCGGCTCCGTATTTATTCACGGACATATCGGTGCCTGTAAGATAACTGCAAGAAACAGCGTAACGATTAAGAATGGTATTCAGGGTCGTAAGAAATGTATTATTGAAGCCGGAGACAATATAATATGCCGTTTCGTTGAACGTTGTACCCTTAAAGCAGGCAATTCGGTATTTGCCGATTCCATACTTGATTCAGACGTTACAGCCTGTAATCTCGTTAAGGTCATTTCAAAAAGCGGTGCCATTATAGGCGGCCACATAATAGGAATGGCAGGCATTATTGCCAAAGAAGCAGGTAATAACATGGAGGCTGCCACATATCTACAGACAGGTCCCCTGAAAGAGGATATTGATGCAGCTAATTCCTACAATGAGTCCATTAACAGAATTAATGAGGATATCAGCACAATCAACAGACAGCTTGTGAAATACGATTCCCTTAAAGACCCTTCACAAAAGGAAAAAGCCGATCGTCTCCGCGAGAAATTATTTAAGGCAAGGACTTTTCTCCTTACGGACAAACGTAATCTGTCCGTAAAGCTTAAAGAGGTCTCTGACAGGATAGACAATGCCAGAAATAACCCGTCCGTATACATAAGCGGCATATCCCATGCCGGAATCAGAATATGTATCGAAAACAATTACTACAATGTAACCGATACTTTTAAGGACGTTATATACAAATTGTCAGCCGGAGAAATTATCGCAATGGGTGCCGATGAAAATAACACCACAGACTAGTTTGTAATTAACTACACGAAAGAAAGAGGACTATATTTATGTTCAAAAGATACAAAGGACAGTTCCTGAAGCTTCCAAACATTCTTGGCTACATAAGAATACTTCTTATGTTCATTTTTGTTATCGTATATTTTAATGCAGGTAATTACCGTTTTGCGGCAGTAATATTCTTAATTTCCGGTCTTACGGATTTCCTCGACGGTAAAATAGCACGACACTTCCACATGGAAACGGAATTCGGTGAAATACTTGACCCTGTTGCCGACAAACTTACACAGGGTGCGGTCGTATTAAGCCTTACATTCCGTTTTGTTATGATGCGTTACTTATTAATGCTCATTTTGTTAAAAGATGTATTCATGGGAATTACAGGTTTTATCCTTTACAAACGTGGTAAGAAAATGGACGGTGCCCAGTGGTATGGTAAATTCAACACCACCTTTATGTATTTTGCGATTCTGATACTGCTCTTTTCCCGCTCACTGACTTACTTCAGTTCGGGATTACTGATTGCAGGTGTTTTCCTTGTAAATATGTTCTGTTTTATCAGCTACGTTGTATTCTACATAAGGATGATACGAGGCGTATCCAATGAAAAGAATAAAATCAGCAAGAAAAAGACAGGTATTGTATTCGCCGTTATTGTAATCGTGTTTCTGGGTTTTGAAGTATCTTCCACACTTTCAGTATATTCAAAACAGCCTGATGTTTCAGAAGATATGCTTATAGACAGGTCAGAATTTTTTGGAAACGGCGAAGCCAATGAGTCCGCCAAAATCCTTGTTGACAATTCGGACGCACTCTTTGAGCGAATATATATGATTAAAAACGCAAAGACAAGTATCTCCATGTCAACCTTTGATTTCCGTGCAGACGAAGCGGGTCAGATAATGATTGGCGCCCTTATGTCCGCCGCCGACCGTGGAGTAAAGGTTAATCTTCTTGTGGACGGAATTAACAGCTGGATTCAGATGGAATGGAATCCTTACTTCTACGCTCTTTCCTGCCATGAGAATGTAACCGTCAAAGTATATAATAAAGCCAACCCTCTTGTGCCATGGAAATCCATTGCCAGAATGCATGATAAATACCTTATTGTGGATAATTCCACATATATTCTCGGCGGACGTAATACCTATAACCGTTTCCTCGGCGATTATTCTACATATCAGAACTATGACTGGGATGTTCTCGTATACAGTGACACCGTACAGGAAAACAGCTCTGTCAACAAGCTGATTGATTATGCGGAAAGAATATGGCAGGATGAGGACTGTTCAATATTCCACAACAGCCGTTATCTGAAAAGATGGACCTGTGTAAAGAATGCTTCAAAAGATATTTATACTGCTTACAATAACTATATTTCCGATAATGACATTAAAATGGCTTCTTACGATTACAAAGAGGACACCATTCCCGTCAATAAGATTACCATTTTAAGCAACGCTACCAACTGCGGAATGAAAGACCCTGTTATATGGGCTAACCTCACAGAGCTTGTTGTAAATGCCAAAGAAAGTGCCAAAATACATACTCCATACATAATCTGTAATGACGTTATGTACCGCTCTCTTGAAAGAATGGCTGCATCGGATGCCGATATTATACTGATGACCAACTCTGCACCTAATAACGATAATCCCGTAGGTGCAGCCGAGCTTGAATCCTCAATGTCCGACATTCTTGCCACAGGCATAGATTTATGGGAATTCAGCGGAGAAAGAGCCTACCATGGAAAAAGTATTGTTATAGATGACAACATCTCAATAATCGGCTCCTTTAATATGGATATAAGAAGCACTTACCTCGATACCGAGCTTATGCTTGTAATCGACAGTGAAGAAATTAATTCCCAGATGTCATCTTATATGGAAAAATATGAGAAACAATCCGTAAATATCCTGTCTGACGGCACAAAGGAAAACCCTTACAACGTTACCGAGACTGAATACACCTCAAAAAGAAAAGCCAGGAAAACGCTTATCCAAAAGCTCTTTTCCTGGGCAAGATGTTTCTTTTAATTATTCTTTTTCTTAACGGCGGCAGTAATTAAAATGATAAGACCTGTCAATGTAACAATTCCTCCCGCCATAAGGTACGGATTAAGTCCAAGAGGTATCTTAAAACCTATCATTTTTTTGATATTGTAATTACTTCGTAAAATATTATAAATTATAACGATAACGGATGCTGCTCCTGCAACAGTAATATTTCTGCCAAGGTGCAGTATTCGTTTTTCTTTGTCCGATAAAAGAATTGAAAGGACTAAAAATACTGCGGTAAGAACATAAAGTGCAATTCTTACATTCTTTATAAGGATAAAATGATACAGTTTAACCTCTACCCTGATTCGTGTTGTCACAATATCCATATTCTCATTAACTGCATCATTAATAACCTGCACAAGCTTTGTACTTCCAAGCCCTATTATACCGCTTATAATAAGACGTTTATCATCATCAATGTTAATTTTAAAAAGCTTCATTACATTATTCACAATCGTATTGGCAGTTAAAGCAATCTCATTTCTGACAGCATTATTATCAACACTATCAGTTATATCAATTTTAGAAAAGCCTGCCTTATAGATTGCATCAAGTGCGGCCTCAACATAATAATCAACTACGTTATTAAGTCCCTCTATATCATTAAAGCTTTCCCGTATCTTGTCCTCGTCAACATTTACGCTGCCTAACTTATCTTCAAGAAACTTAATCACATTATTATTGACGGCACCTTCTATAACCGCATTTTTAATTACTATGGGAACACGTTCTTTTGCCGCAAGACCGCCTATTATTCCACAGGTACCTATTATGAACAGAACCGTGGCAATGACTGAAATTATCCTTTTCAATTTATTTTCCTCTTCCGATATATTCTCTGATTTTTTTAAGCATATCCTTTGATAACTCCGTCTCGAAATCATCAATATAAAATTTAAGCTGTTTTACATAATCATTATACAACTTGTCCTGATTATTTTCAGGTATATTTTTAACTTTAGCCGAAGCCGTTTCAAAATCACATTCATCAAGTGCCTCATATATTTCCGATATCAAAGTGTCCATATCGTCAACGGCAGACTCCTCTGTATCTTCTTCCCTGTTAAAAAGCATGCTTTCTTCATGGCATTTATCAATCTGCTCCAAAAGTATCGGATGCAATACCTTAATTCTGTCAGAATCATTCTTATGTACGGCTTCTTCAATAAGCTTCGCAATTTTTGATACTGTAAGTGCTCCTACTGCGTCTGAACTGCTTTTAAGACTGTGTATGTTAATCTCATAATCTTTTGGATTACTGAGGCTGTTATTAAGCACATCAGGAAGATTTTTTAAATAATTTCCATAGTCCTTAATCATTGAAGCCAATAGCTTTTTGTCATTGACGATAGACATTGCATGACGTAAATCAAATTCATTTACATCAGGGAATATAATCTCATCTTCTATATCGTCTGCTTTGCCTATTTTATAGTCAGGAAGGTATTTTTTAATGGTGTTTGACAACTCCGTATAACTTACAGGCTTACTGATGTAATCATCAAATCCCTCCCTGATATACTGCTCCCTTGCGCCTTTAATGGCATTGGCTGTCATTGCTATAACAGGCACATCTTTACACATAGTCTTATCATCGCTTCTCATTCTGTGGAGAGCTTCTATACCGTCCATTTCAGGCATCATATGGTCAAGCAGAATCACATCAAAGGTGTGGTTTCTTGCAATTTCAAGCATCTCCTTACCGCTTCGGCAGGTTGTAATATTCATGCCGGTCTTTTTAAGCAGCCCCTCCGTTACGGAAAGATTCATTTCGTTATCGTCAACAACAAGGATTTCCGCGTCTTTTGCCACGTAACCCATATCTAAAGTGCTGCACTCATAGAAATTATTAAAGGTTTCTTTGTAATCTCCGATTGGAGTATCGTCCTCCACTTTAAGAGGTATGGATATATAAAAAGTGGAACCCTCTCCGTAATTACTGTCAAAAGTAATCGTGCCTCCCATAATATTCAGATATTTCTTGGTTATGGAAAGTCCGAGACCTGTGCCTTCAACGCTGCTCATAACATCGGCACGTTCAAATTTGTTAAAAATCTTATCCTTAAATTCCTCCTTGATTCCGATTCCCGTATCGGCAACCGTTACGTCAAGGACATATTCATCTGCCACATAAGAGCCTTTGACAGCTAATCCTATACTGCCTCTTTCGGTGTATTTTACCGCATTGCCAAGCACGTTGGTAAGTATCTGCCTGATTTTTACCTCATCGGCATAAAAGGCTGACGGCAGCTCTTTATCTGCTTCTATAATCAATTCAAGTCCTTTATTCTCTGCCTTGCCCTTTGTCATCATAATGACGTCATTAAGCATTGATACGGTACTGAAGGTATTTTCAACAAGCTCTATTCTTCCCGATTCGATTCTTGAAAAATCAAGAATATCATTAATAATCGATAAAAGTGTATCCCCTGCCGATTTTATATTTCCTGCGTATTCTTTGACTTCCTTGTCTGCATCACTCATAAGTATCATATCATTCATGCCTATTATGGCATTGATAGGAGTCCTTATCTCATGGCTCATATTAGCAAGGAAGTTAGATTTTAACTGGTTGGCTTTAAGTGCATATACTGCCTTTTCACGTATTCTGATATTATTTCTGACAAAGTTTACAA
>JBNMKN010000047.1:0-13696 GCA_050874365.1 Butyrivibrio sp.
AGATTCATGTAATGGAAAGCAAGAAACCGCCTATCAAGATTCTTTCACCGGGCAAGGTATTCCGTTCGGATGACGATGCAACACATTCACCAATGTTTTCACAGATGGAAGGACTTGTTGTTGATGAGAAAATTACACTTTGCGATTTAAAGGGCATGCTTGATGTTTTTGTAAAAAAAGTATACGGAGAAGGAACAACCACAAGACTCCGTCCTTCATATTTCCCATTCACAGAGCCATCCGTAGAAGTTGACTGCAGCTGCTTTGAATGTGGCGGTAAGGGCTGTAAGCTTTGCAAGGGAACAGGCTGGATAGAGATTCTCGGTGCAGGTATTGTTAACAAAAAGGTTCTTGAAAATTGCGGAATCGATTCCGACAAGTACAGCGGACTTGCATTCGGTATCGGTATTGAAAGAACTGCCATGCTTAAATATGGCATTAACAATATCAAACTTCTGTTTGAGTCAGATTTAAGAGTATTAAAACAGATTGATAATAATTAGGAGGACGAAACGATGTTAGCACCTTTAAGCTGGTTAAAAGATTATGTAGATATAGATATTGAACCTCATGAACTTGAGAAAAAATTGTTTTCATGCGGTTTTGAAGTAGAGGAACTTATAGAAGTGGGCAAGGACATAAGTAATGTAGTAGTAGGTTACGTTAAAGAGTGTGAACCTATTCCGGATACACACCTTAGTCTTTGTAAAGTAGATGCAGGCGAACACGGAACTTTCCAGGTATGCTGTGGAGCGGACAATGTTAAGGCAGGCGGCAAATATCCTCTTGCTTTAGTGGGAGCAACAGTATATATGACAGCCAAGGACCACAAGACTGTGGAAGGCGTAATGACAATCAAAAAAGGCAAACTCCGCGGTTATGAATCAGAGGGTATGCTTTGTTCAGGAGTTGAACTTGGTGTATCCGAGAACATGTATCCGGGAGCAGAGTATAACGGACTTTTAGTGCTTCCTGAGGATGCCAAGACAGGTTCTGATGTTAAGCCTATTCTCGGACTTGACGACTGGATTTTTGATATAGCGATAACAGCCAACAGACCTGACTGCCAGAGTATTATCGGTATCGCAAGGGAAATTGCGGCTGTACTTGACAAAGAATTTAAGATGCCTGATTTAAGCTACACACCATCCGGTGAAGTTAAAGAAGGCTTCAAGGTTAATGTAAAGGCAAGCGACCTCTGTCCAAGATATATAGCCTGCTATGTTTCCGATGTAAAGATAGGTGCAGCACCTCTCTGGATGAAGAGAAGACTTGCATTAACAGGTATGGATTCAATTTCCAATATAGTAGATATTACCAACTATGTATTAAAAGAATTCGGACAGCCAATGCATGCGTTTGACTGCAATTACCTTGAGGGTAATGAAATTAACGTAAGACGTGCCGCTGACGGAGAAAAGATTGTGACACTTGATTCACAGGAATATGAGCTTAACAGCAATAACCTTGTAATCTGTGACGGAGTTAAGGCTGTGGCACTTGCCGGTGTTATGGGAGGTCTTAATTCCGAGATAAGAGATACAACATCAGCCGTTATGTTTGAAAGTGCAAAATTTGCAAGAGATAACATAAGAAAAACTTCAAGAGCACTTGGAAAGCAGTCTGACGCAGGTTCAAGATACGAAAAAGGTGTTGATGAATACTCAACAGTCAACGGTATGAAGAGAGCACTTCATTTAATCGAGGAGCTTGGCTGCGGTAAAGTATCCTCAACTTATATAGATGTTAATACAGGCAACTCTATTGAGCCAAAGGAAATGAAGGTTTCCTTAAAGAGAGTTAATGATGTACTTGGTATCGAAGTACCTGAAAACGAAGTTATGAGAATAATGAAAAATCTTAACTTCGCACCTTCAATTAACGGAGATGAGCTTACAATAATGGTTCCTGCATACCGTGAAGACATGGAATCATATCCTGATGTAGCAGAAGAAGTAATCCGTATGTACGGATATGAACACGTTATTCCTACATTTATGCCTGATGCCAAGGTAACAATGGGCGGAATTAACAATAAACAGAGAAAAGAACTTAAATTAAAGAAAGCTATCTGTGCGGTAGGTGCTTATGAATGTATACATTATTCATTCTTTTCACCATCAGACCTTGATTTGTTAAAGCTTCCTGAGGATGCACCTGAGAGACATGCAATAAGACTTATCAATCCTATCAATGAAGATTTGTCTTTGATGAGAACAACACTTGTTCCTTCAATGCTTAATGCTATTTCAAGAAACCAGAAGAAAGGCAATCTTGAAGGCAGACTTTTTGAAATCGCCAAAATATTTATACCAAAGGAATTACCTCTTACGGATTATCCTGATGAGAGAGATACTCTTTGCGTAGGTGTGTTCGGTCAGAATGAAGATTTCTTCACAATAAAAGGAATTGCAGAGACAGTTGCGGATACAATGCTTCTTAATTTTGAATATGAGGCAGCGGAAAAATCTTTCCTTCATCCATATCAGACAGCAGTAATCAAGTGTGAGGACGAAGAGATTGGTTATCTCGGAAAACTCGCTTACGATGTAGCCGATAAGCTTGACCTTAGAAATGACGCTTATGTAATGCAGATAGACCTTGCAAAACTTGCAAAATGGAATGATAAGAAGGCTGTCTTTAAACCTCTTCCAAAATTTGCTGAGGAATCAAGAGATTTAGCCCTTGTTATGGCAAAAGACATTACCTGCAGACAGGTTGAGGATGTAATCGGACAGTCATGCAACTACATTAAAAATATCAAGCTCTTTGATGTATATGAGGGAGCAGGTATCGCTGATGATAAGAAGAGCATGGCATTTACGGTTGAATTCTGTCCTAAGGATGAGGCTTTTGAAAACGATTCCGTAGACCGTTTTGTAAATAAGATACTTAAGAATCTTAAAAAAGAACTTGATATTGATTTAAGAAGCTAAATTTGTATAAAATGTATGATTTTTACCGCTTTCTATTGTAAAAGCTGTTAAAAAGTGATAATATTAATTCAAAATTAATAGCTTGGAGGGTGGATTATGAAAATCTCAGAAAAATCATATGTCAACAGGTTTGCGATAGTGTGTCATGTGATAACGGCAGTAGTGTTATTCGCTGCATATACCGTGGAATTTTTTAACGGCTCAAGGACATTATCGTATTACATTATCTTTTCAGCCGTATGTCTTGCCCCTGTCATAGCAGAGGTAATTATCTACAACGTGAACAAAGAAAGCGGACTTGTGAAGCACATAATGTCAATTTGTTACGGTGGATTATATGTATTCGCCGTTCTGACTTCCAGAAGTTCAATGGCGTATACATATGCTTTCCCTATGTATATGGTAATTACGCTGTATATGGATATCAGATGTTGTGCACTTGTTGCCACAGGCGGACTTACAGCCAATGTAATATATGTTGTAAGACATGCTTTGGATACGGGTTATTCGGGAGCAGAACTGCCGGATGTAGAAATAAGAATGGCTGCAATGGTTCTTACAGGTGTTTTTATGATTCTTACATGTGCTGCTGTACGCAAAGTCAATAAGTATAAGCTCGAACAGATACAGGAACAGAGTGACGAGACAAGTGAAATATCAGTCAAGGTGCTTGCTGCAACGGACAAGATGACGGAATACATCCATGAGACAGCAGAGAAGATTGAAAAACTTGGTGAGTCTGTTGAACATATCCATGATTCAATGAGCCAGGTATCGGCAGGAAGCAATGAGACTGCAGAGGCTGTCCAGACACAGATGGAAAGAACAGAGCAGATACAGGAACACATTGTCAGGGTTCGTGATGCGGTAGAGCAGATTGAGAAAAATATTACCGATACTTCCGATAAGGTTGATGAAGGCAGACAGCATATGGCGGTATTATCAGAACAGGTTGATAAGTCGATGGATGCCAATAATCAGGTGCTTGAGAAGATGAAGGTACTCACCGAATACACCAATAAGATGAATACAATCATCGAGACAATCACAAGTATTGCCAACAGCACAGGAATGCTTGCTCTTAATGCAAGTATTGAAGCAGCCAGGGCAGGAGAAGCAGGACGAGGATTTTCTGTTGTTGCAACAGAGATTTCGGGACTTGCAAGCCAGACCAAGGATGCAACCGTTAATATTACAGAGCTTATTAAGAATATTAATACTGAATTCAGTTCTGTTAAATCTGCAATAGAAGTTGTTACCGAAAGTAATAAGGTTAATGCCGAGAATACAAAGATTGTAACCGATAACTTCGGAGGTATCTCGACAGGAGCCGATGATGTAGAACTTAAGACAAAGGAACTCAGGGAAATTGTTAAGAGTCTTGAAGCTGCCAATGCAGATATCGTAGAGAATATCCAGACAATATCCGCAATTACTGAGGAGGTATCCGCACATGCAGGAGAGACCTATGAAGCATGTGAAGGCAATATCGTACTTGTATCAGACGTTGAGAAGATTGTAAACAGTCTTAACGGAGAAGCAAGTAACCTTAATTCAATTAAAAGATAATTGATACATATTATTTAAAAGCGTCCGTAAGGGCGCTTTTTTAATTCCGTCGTAGTCCTGTGTTTGTTGCAAATAAAGCCGGTATTTGATATAATCAATTAAATTAGGATTTAACAGAGGGATATTATGTCGGTAAACTACGAAAATTTCGGAAAAAATAAAGATAATAACAATATAGTTCTTATAACTCTTACCAATGAAAACGGATATGCCATGGGTGTAACCAATCTCGGAGCTTCACTTGTGTCTTTTTGTGCAAAAGACAAGCATGGCACTTTCAGGGATGTTGTGCTTGGTTTTAATTCAGGTGAATATTACGAACAGCACAATTTTGATGCAATGGGAAGTACGGTTGGGCGTAATGCCAACAGGATAAGCAACCACTCTTTTGAATTGAACGGTATCAGATATGAGCTTGCGGAGACATATCAGGGAATGAATATACACAGCGGACCTGATTTATATGGTAAAAGACTCTGGGATTATAAGGTGGAGGAGGATGACAACGGAAGCTTTGTAAAATTCAGCCTTTTAAGCCCGGATATGGACCAGGGTATCCCCGGTAATCTTGAGATTACGGTTACATATATGCTTACAAAAGATAACAGCATGTGTATTATTTACGAGGGTGTAAGCGACAAGGACACGATAGTTAATCTTACCAATCACGGATATTATAATCTTAACGGACATGGCACCGGTAATATTGACAATCATTTATTATATATCAATGCAGATTCTTATACTTACAGTGAGGACGGCGATGTTGCCAATGATACGGTGCGTGACGTTGCGGGAACAGCCTTCGATTTCAGGCAGATGAAAAGGATAAAAGAATGTCTTGAATCCGATTTTGAACCTGTAGTTTCAAAACACGGTCTTGACCATAATTTCTGTCTGAATAATGATAACGGCTTATGCCATGCCGTGAAGCTTGAAAGCGAGGAGTCGGGGATTGCTCTCGACGTATACACGGACAGGCCGGGCATACAGATATACACCGCCAACCATATGAATATGAGAAACGGCGGCAAGGATAATAAAGCATACGGAAACAGAGGCGGTATCGCACTTGAGACACAGTTCTATCCCGATGCAGTCAACCATAAAGAATTTTTATCGCCGGTAGTGAAAGCTGGAATGCATTTCCGTTCGGTAACAGAGTACAAATTTTCGATTATAGGAGAAAAATAATGAAAGAAAACCAGTTTTTTGCCATGATGTCAAGAATGAAATATATCAACAGATGGGGGCTTATGCGAAATACATATAATGAAAATATATGCGAGCACAGCCTTCAGGTGGCTATGATTGCCCATGCCCTCGGGGTTATCGGCAATACATATTTCAATAAAAATATCAATTCCGACCGTCTTGCCATAATGGGAATGTACCATGACAGCACGGAAATTATTACAGGGGATATGCCAACTCCCGTGAAATACTACAGTCCTATTATAAGAAATGCTTACAATGATGTTGAAAAAGAAGCAAAAGACCAGCTGCTTGCGGGAATACCTGATGAGATGCAGCCTGTATATGCACCTTTGCTTTTAGATACCGAAGAAGAAAAAGAATTGTGGAAGTATGTTAAAGCCGCTGACAAAATATCCGCTTATATTAAGTGCATCGAAGAAGGCAGAATGGGTAACAGGGATTTTGAAAAGGCGGGAGAGTCCATAAAAGACATAATTAATGATATGGGTATGGAGGAAGTGGATTTCTTCATGGAAAAATTTATTCCGGCGTATATGATAACTCTTGATGAAACCAGATAAGGAGCAGTGTCTATGATTGGCAGAGAAGACCAGTTAAAAAGTCTTAACCAGAATTATGCGTCAGTTAAAAGCAATCTTACAATACTCTACGGAAGACACGGAGCAGGTAAGACAACGCTTATAAAAGAATTTATAAAAGACAAAAAGTCCTTTTACTACAAAGCTGTTCCTGCGGATGATTTTGAACAGAACGGAATGTTTGGCAGGGCAGCAGATGTAAGTGCGGACTCATATTATGAGATTATGAGAACACTTCGTGACAGAGGCATAAAGCTTTTTGTGGTGGAGGAATTCCATAATATCATAAAGAACAGTAATGATTTTATGGCTGATGTATCAAGACTTGTCAAGGATGAGCTTAAAGTCATGGTTATACTTAGCTGTTCCTCTGTAGCATGGGTTGAGAATTCAATGGTAAAAGCAATGGGAAACTATGCTTTTAACATTAATACCTTTATGAAATTAAAAGAATTCAGCTACTCTGATTTCATAAGCAGATTTCATAATACAGAGCCGCGGAAGCTTTTATACATATATGCCATAACAGGGGGCAATCCGGGATATGTTGACAAATGGGAGGAGAACCTCAGCGTTAAAGAAAATATATGCAGGCTTTTTCTGACGGACAAAGGTGCTTGGTATAAAGAGGCACTTAACTATGTAAAAGACGAATTCAGGGAAATATCGGTGTATAATACGATTTTGTCGTGCCTCGCCATGGGAAGAAATAAATTAAATGACATACATGAGTATACAGGATACGGCAGGGATAAGATAAGCGTGTACCTTAAGAACCTGATTGCAAGGGAAATTGTTGAAAAAATATTTTCCTATGATGTATTCGGTAATGAAAATACAAGAAAAGGGCTGTACAGAATACAGGATAGTTTCATTGAATTCTGGTACAGATTTATCTATCTGGACTGGAGCAGAATAGACGTAACAGAGCCTCATGAATTTTATGACAGACACATTGAAGGCCGTCTTGAAGAATTCGTAAAAAATGCTTTTATCAGAATTGCGGGAGAAATGCTTGAAATTCTCGGTGATATGCATAAACTGCCTTTTGAAGCCGTGAGAAAAGGAAGCTGGTACGGCAAAAACGGCGATATCCACCTTATATTTGAGGACAAAGACGGCAACGGCATTATAGGTCAGGTGTATGTGGATAACAGAAAAGTAAGCATGGAAGATTTTGACAGACTTCGTGAGAACGTGCAGCTTGCGGGAATTAACGGCAGGTTCTATTACCTTTTTTCAATTAACGGATTTGCCGATGATTTGAAAGCTGTTAATGTAGCAACAATCGGAATCGAAGAATTATAGGTGAAAATATATGAAAAGTTTATATATTGCAGAAAAACCGAGTGTGGCACAGGAATTTATGAAAGCACTCGGAGAAAATCCGCAGCGCAGGGACGGTTATTCGGAATCGGATGATGCGGTATTTACATGGTGCGTGGGTCATCTCGTAACAATGAGTTATCCTGCCGAATATGACGCCTCGTTAAAGAGGTGGAGCATGGATACCATTCCTTTTATACCGACGGAATGGAAATACGAGATTATCCCTGCCGTTGCAAAACAGTTTAATATAGTAGCAGGACTTTTAAACAGGGAAGACGTAGATAAGATATATGTCTGCACCGACTCGGGACGTGAAGGAGAATACATATACCGTCTCGTTGAGCAGATGGCAGGCGTCCACGGTAAAAAAAGACTTCGTGTGTGGATTGATTCCCAGACCGAGGAAGAGATAAAGAGAGGCGTAAGAGAGGCAAAGGATTTGTCCGAATACGATAACCTGTCGGAAGCCGCTTATCTTAGAGCCAAAGAAGATTACCTTATGGGAATTAATTTCTCAAGAGTCCTGACCCTTAAATACGGTCAGGCAATATCTTCATTTTTCAGGCAGAATAACAGAACCGTCATTGCGGTAGGCCGTGTAATGACCTGTGTGCTTGGGATGGTGGTAAGAAGGGAAAGAGAGATAAGAAACTTTGTTAAAACACCGTTTTACAGGGTTGTTGCAACACTTCCCCTGTCAGAGGACAAGAATTTCGATGCAGAGTGGAAAGCGGTACAGGGTTCAAAATATTTTGAGTCACCGAAGCTTTATAAAGAAAACGGTTTTAAAGAAAGAAAAGATGCGGAAGAACTTATAAAGATATTATCAGAAAACAAGCCGGTTACAATGGAGGTGGTATCCATTGAGCGTAAAACAGAAAATAAACAGCCGCCGCTTTTATATAACCTTGCGGAATTGCAGAATGACTGCTCAAAGTTTTTTAAATTAAGCCCGGACGAGACCCTTAAGCACACACAGGAATTATACGAAAAAAAGCTTGTAACATATCCGAGAACCGATGCCAGAGTGCTTTCAACAGCAGTTGCTAAGGTGATTGACAAAAATATAACAGGTCTTAGAAATATACCTGAATACAAAGAATTTGTGGAAGAAATTCTTGCCGCAAAGTCATACGAGGGAATCGCAAAGACAAGGTATGTCAACGATAAGCAGATAACGGACCATTATGCCATAGTTCCCACGGGACAGGGCTTTAATAATCTTAAAAATCTGTCAGCCACGACAAAAGCGGTGTATTATGCCATAGTCAGGAGATTTTTAAGCATATTTTATCCTGCTGCTGTATATAAAAAGATATCAATATCATTAAAACGTGATACGGAAAGTTTTTTTGCCTCATTTAAAGTTCTCGAAAAAGAAGGCTATCTGAAAGTTGTAAACAGCTACAAAAAATCCAAAGCAGACGGCGAGGAAGCAGAGGAAGAAAAGTATGACGAAGCCTTTCTTGAAAAACTGAAAGCACTGAAAAAAGGTAGTATTCTTGATGTAAGCGGCTTTAATGTGAAAGAAGGAGAGACATCACCGCCAAAGAGATATAATTCCGGTTCGATGATTCTTGCAATGGAAAACGCGGGGCAGTTAATAGAAGATGAAGAACTCCGTGCCCAGATTAAAGGAAGCGGAATCGGAACCAGCGCCACAAGGGCTGAGATTCTCAAAAAACTTGTGGACAAAAAATACATTAACCTTAATAATAAAACACAGATAATTACCCCTTCACAACTGGGAGAGATAGTGTACGATGTAGTAGACAATTCGATTAAGAGACTTTTGGACCCAAGACTTACCGCAAGCTGGGAAAAAGGGTTGACAGGAGTGGCAGAAGGTAATATAAGTACAGAAGAATACCTGTTAAAACTGGAAGCATTTATTTCAAAGAATACAATGATGGTTAAATCGCTTAATAATGAATATTCTTTAAGACAGTATTTTAACCTGACTACAGAATATTATAAAAAATAGGAGGTCTATACTATGTGTGGAATAGTTGGATACGTTGGAAAAAAACAATGTACGGATATATTAATCGGTGCATTGTCAAAGCTTGAATACAGAGGCTACGATTCTGCGGGAATTGCCGTATTTGAGAATAATAAAATTAAAGTGGAAAAGTGTCAGGGCAAACTTGAAAACCTTATCAATAAAATAAAAGAAGAAGGTAAGCCTTTAGGAACCTGCGGAATAGGACATACAAGATGGGCAACCCACGGAGAACCATCGGATATTAATTCCCATCCTCACGGCAATAAAAGGGTATCCATTGTACATAACGGGATAATCGAGAATTATATGAAGATAAAAGAATTTCTTATTGACCAGGGATATGGTTTTGAAAGTGAAACCGATACCGAGGCAGTAGCGAAGCTCCTTGATTATTACTACGACGGCAACCCTGTAGATACAATTATCAAAGTGCTTGCGGAGATTGAAGGTTCGTATGCACTGGGAATTATGTTCAGGGATTTTCCTGACAGGATATTTGCGGTCCGTAAAGACTGTCCGTTAGTTGTAGGTCTTTCTGACGAAGAAAATTTTATAGCATCGGATATGACCGCAATTCTTGATTATACCAAGAAATATTACATTCTTGAACAGAATGAAGTAGCTACAATTACCAAAGACGAAGTTAAGATATGTGATGTCCACAATGAGCCTGTGGAAAAAGAAGTTCAGATTGTTGACTGGGATGCGGATGCCGCACAAAAAGGCGGATATGAGCATTTTATGCTTAAGGAAATACATGAACAGCCAACAGCAATTAAGACCACAATCACACCACGAATTAATGAAGGAATGGTGGATTTTTCCGAATGTGGTCTCACGGATGAGGTGCTTGCGGGATATGACAATATCTTTATTGTTGCCTGCGGTACTGCAATGTACGCCGGAATGGTGGGCAAATATATAATTGAAAAAGTGGCAAGAACAAGAGTAACCGTTGATATGGCATCCGAATTCAGATACAGGGACCCTATAGTGGGAAAAGGTGACCTTGTCATACTTATATCACAGTCAGGAGAAACCGCTGATACAAGGGAAGCCATGAACATTGCCAAGGCAAAAGGAGCAACAACCCTTGCCCTTGTTAATGTAAAGGGTTCTTCAATCGCAAGAGACGCAGACCTTGTCATGTATACACACGCCGGTCCCGAAATATCCGTTGCATCTACCAAAGCATTTACGGTACAGGTATCAATGATGTATCTTTTTGCATATAAATTAGCTTATGCCAAGAAAATTATTGATAAAGAAACCTACATGAATTATATAAAAGAGCTTGTTGCAATACCTGATGTTATGGAAAGATACCTTTCAGCAAAGGATGAATGCCAGTATGCGGCTTCAAAAATAATGAATGCAGACAGTCTTTTATACATCGGACGAGGACTTGACTATGCACTCAGCATGGAGGGTGCCTTAAAGCTTAAAGAAATTTCTTACATTCATTCGGAGGCTTATGCGGCAGGCGAATTAAAACACGGACCTATCGCCCTTATTTCGGACCAGACCCCTGTTGTGGCAATCGCAACACAGTCAAGTCTTTATGAAAAAACAGTAAGCAATATCCAGGAATGTAAGGCAAGAGGCGCCAAGGTGGTTCTTATGTGCGGTGAAAATGCAAAAGTTGATGAAAAGACAGCGGACATAGTCATAAGAATTCCTGAAGTATCAGAACTTGTAATGCCTATTCTTGCGGCAGTACCTTTACAGCTTATTGCATACTACACAGCGGTTCTTAAAGGCAATGATGTAGATAAGCCTAGAAACCTTGCAAAATCAGTAACGGTTGAATAATTTATAACAGAAGGAAAGACAAATGGAAAGATTACAGATAGCACAGTTATTTGATTTAACTGAAACAATAGCGGCACCGCTTTTTATGAGACATACATATCCATGGGAGGTGCTTCCTGAAATAGGAGAATATATATTAGAACTTGGCGGAACACTTTCTTTTGATGAATATGAGCTTGTGGATGATAATATCTGGATAGCAAAGAGTGCCAAAGTTGCACCAACGGCAAGTATTACAGGTCCTTGTATCATAGGCAAAAATGCAGAGATAAGACATTGTGCGTTCATAAGAGGCAACGCCATTGTGGGAGAAGGTGCGGTTGTAGGCAATTCAACAGAACTTAAGAACGTTATTCTTTTTAACAAAGTACAGGTGCCTCATTACAATTATGTAGGCGATTCAATCCTTGGTTACAGGTCACATATGGGGGCTGGTTCAATAACTTCCAATGTCAAATCCGATAAGACCCTTGTTGAGATAAAGGACGGTGATACCGTTATCAAAACAGGTCTCAAGAAAATGGGTGCTATTCTCGGCAACAATGTAGAAGTAGGATGCGGTTCTATTCTTAATCCGGGAAGCATTATCGGTGCGGGAACCAATATATATCCGCTTTCAAGTGTAAGAGGATATATTCCTGCAAAGAGCATTTATAAAAATCAGAACGAGATAGTTGATAAAAGATAAAAATACTGCCGTAACATCGTGGCAGATGGTATTAAGGACGGGATTCGCAAAAAGCGGACCCCGTCCTTTGTTCATATTTTTATAAAAAAGGCATATAAATGTCTTATATAAAGTGTATTATACGGGGGAAAATAATGAAAAAAGCAGTGTTCTCAGTATTTAAGTCATTAATTATTGCATACATAGTCACAGGTGTCCTGCTTCTTTTAGCAGCACTTCTTATGCAGAAAATCGGACTTAAAGACAATCAGGTAAGGCTCTTTGTTATGCTTATTTACGGAGTGTCTAATATTGTGTCGGGTTTTATTTTCGGTAAAATGAGAAAAAACAAGAGGCTTCTCAACGGAATTATAATAGGAGCGGCATACTTTGTTATGTTAGTCCTGATTTCGGCAATAATTAACAAAGGTTTTGAAAATGAACTGGGTAAAAATATAATTTCCTTTGTGATATGTATACTCGGAGGGGCAATTGGCGGAATTATGAGTTGACCGCTTATAAAAATTTGAGTATACTTATAACGAATATTTTTACTTAAGGAGTGTAGTACAATGAGCAATAATGAAGTAGAAGCATGTCAGAGAAAATACAAAGAGCTTGAAGCAGGAAAAAGTGGAATATATAACACAATAGGACGTCTTTATTATGAAAAATATAAGGATTCTCCGGAGAGTGAATTTGCTGACAGCGTTAATCAGATTAACAAGATAAATGAAGAAATGAAGCAGATTGATCTTAGAATCAAATTCATAAACGGTATTGTAGTATGTACTAACTGCGGACTTGAAAACGGGGTTAAATCATCTTTCTGTTCAGGCTGCGGAACAAGACTTCCACATACATATTCAACAGACGGAATAAGATGCAGTAATTGCGGAGGCCTTATTAATCCGGGTCAGAAATTCTGCGGAAGCTGCGGTGCGGCAATTCCACAGACAGAAACAGTTGTGGCAGCAGAACCCGTAGCACAGGTTAAAAAGTGTCCTAACTGTGGATGTGAACTTGAAAATGATGCAGTATTCTGTTCAGAATGTGGTACTAAAATCGACTAGAATCCGGAGGTATACATAGATGGCAGGGTCATCTTTTGGAAATCAGTTTAGAATAACTACATGGGGAGAATCTCATGGTAAGGGATTAGGCGTGGTAATTGACGGATGTCCTGCCGGACTCAGTCTTTCGGAGGAGGATATCCAGAAATACCTTGACCGCAGAAAACCGGGAGTATCACAGTACGTTACAAAGCGTAAGGAAAGTGATACGGCTAAGATAATGTCCGGTGTTTTTGAAGGTAAGACAACGGGAACTCCTATCTCAATCATGGTTTTCAATGAAGACCAGAGGTCAGCGGATTATTCCGATATAGAGATGTTTTACAGACCGGGACATGCGGACTATACATTTGACAGCAAGTATGGATTCAGGGATTACAGAGGCGGCGGACGTTCATCCGGCCGTGAGACCCTTGCAAGGGTTGCTGCCGGTGCGGTTGCCGCAAAGATTCTTAAAGAACTTGGGATAGAAATTACTGCTTATACCCAGTGTATCGGCGGAATAGGAA
>JBNMKN010000048.1:0-13559 GCA_050874365.1 Butyrivibrio sp.
GAGCCAGAGATGGCTCTTTCTTTATATTAAATCTTTTACGTCGTAACTCTGAATAGGGCTTTACAGTTGGGACAACTGACTTCAATTCTGCCCTTATTACGAGGAACACGGATTAATTGTTTGCAGGTTGGACAGACAACAATGGTCTTTTCCGGTGAGGTGTTGCTGCTGTTATTGCTGTAATTAAAATTGTTATTATTGTTATTGTAATTATTTTTATTATTATAGATGGTTTTTTCTGTATGTGTTCTTTCTGTTCTTGTGGTTCGTCCGCTCTTATAAAAATTTTTAAATTCATCTTTCATACTGCGGTCATAGTAATTAATTCCCTTATAGTCCATAAAACCTAATATTCTGACAGACAGAATTATATAATATATTCCCACGAAGCATAACATAAAAGCCAACAGCCAGATTGGAAAGTCCGGACCATCTGCTTTTACTGTTGTGGTGATGCCGCTCGGTGCTTTGACACTTTTAATGTGCGTTATTTCTTCACCGGTAAGTAGCCATTTACCGCTCAAAGAACTAATCAATATATAAATACCTATAATTGTGATTATAATAGCAAAAAATTTAAGGAAGTTTATAAAACTTCGTGTAGCCGGTTTATTTCTCATCCTATCCTCCGTAATTTGTATAAAATTATTTAATAGTACCATATGGCATTGTAGCATAGTGTAACGGTTCACATCAATAGCCATATATAACACTAAAAAAATTGTTGAAAATGGATTGTTGTTTTTTATTAACCGCTATATCAAAATATAATAGGTGTTTTTATAGTAGGAGAAATGTATGCAGCAATCCGTATATGTTAATAGAAAAAAATCAATTATAATTAAAACTGCTCTTGCACTTTTTAATGTTATTCTTATTGTGGGAGCGGTTGTTTCATCCCTTCTTTATTCTGATAAGCTTAAGAAAAGACAATCTGAATCACGCCTTAACGGTTTTTTTTCAACCATTGAATCCATGAAACAGATATCCAATAACTATTTTAAATATGAATTAAGCTATGCAAATGACTGGGCAAAATACATATCGGGTAACGATATGTCTATTAAAGAAGCTTTGCAATATATTAATAGGACCAACAGCATAGATGAAAGATATGCTCATATTGTAGATATGGATACATATAAAGCATATTCTTCCTATGATGTTGATAATGATTACTCACTTGACTGTTATAAGACTATTCGTAATGAGGATAGTGATTTTAACAGAAGCTTTATTTCCAATATGAAAGAAATATTTGCAGGAAACGGGGAGGTCGTGTACGTTCTTGGAAAATATCGTGCAGATGATACACAGAATAACGTTATAAGTGTGGGAACCAGAGTGAGTCTTGTTAATGAAGATGGTAATAAGAAAGACTATCTCCTTTTAAGAATAATACCTGTATCAAGTGTGCGCGATATATGGGTATTTCCTGTAGAGTATCAGTCTGCCGAAGTAGGAATCATAACAAGGAATGGAAATTACGTTATACAGTCTAAGTCAATGAAATCTTATTCTTTTATTGATTTTATCAGAGGCTATAACTTTGAAAATGATTATAACAAGGCAGATGTGCTTTACAAAGAAATACAGACTACGGATAAAGGGTACTTCAGATATAAGAATTCAAAAGGAGAGGAATGTTACTGGTATTATTCGGATTTTGGCAATAACTCCCAGTTGGATATTCTTGGCTGTATACCGGTATCGCAGCTTGATACAAGGGAATCCAACTGGATAATCGTCCTTATGACCTGTGGTATTTTACTGCTGTTAATTATTTTTGACGGTTCATATATACTTCATGTCAACAGCCAGCTTAGAAAAACGGCTGAAGCGGCAGAAAGTGCCAATCGTTCCAAGACCAGATTCTTATCGGCAATGTCCCATGATATCAGAACTCCTCTCAACGGTATAATCGGTATGACCAATGTAGCCAAAGGACATGTTAATGAACCTGATTATATAATAAAGTGTCTTAATAAGGTATCTCTTGCCGGAGACCATCTGCTTATGCTTGTTAATGATATTCTTGATATATCAAAAGTTGAGAGTGGTAAACTTGCCCTTAATGCTTCTACATTTTCAATGGAACAGATGATTGCAAGAATTATTAATATAGTACAGCCACAGATTAAAGCAAAGAAGCAGACACTTGATATTGATACGGATATCAGACATGGATATGTGGAAGCGGATGAATTAAGAATAAGCCAGGTATTTATTAATATTCTTACCAATGCCATAAAATATACGCCTGAGGGTGGTAAAATAGGATTTTCGATTAGGGAAACAGCAGTATCTGAAAGTGTAAGCCGGTTTATTTATAAAGTTGCCGACAATGGAATCGGAATGTCCAAGGAGTTTCAGGAAAGTATGTACAATACTTTTGCAAGGGAAAAAGACAGCCGTATTGATAAGATTCAGGGAAGCGGTCTTGGACTTTCAATAGTAAAACAGATAATAGAACTTATGGAAGGAAGGATTTTCTGTGAAAGCAGTCCGGGACAGGGAACGACATTTACTGTTGAACTTGATATAAAAACTGCCGAAAACAAGAAAAACTCCGTTCTCAGTGATTCCGAAGCAAAAGAAATTAATGAATGGAAATATGAACATTTTAATATTCTTGTAGCAGAAGATAATGACCTTAACTGGGAAATCGTTAATGAATTACTTGCAATGTATAACATAAATGCAAGCAGGGCAGTAAATGGAAAAGAATGTATAGATATGCTTAAAGAATCGGAAGATTATACATACGGCCTGATTTTAATGGATATAAGGATGCCTGTAATGGATGGCAGGGAAGCCACAAGACAGATTAGAAAGAGTGATAATGAATATATCAGAAATATTCCGATTGTAGCGATGACTGCGGATGCTTATGCCGAAGATATAGAAGAATGTTTTAAAGCAGGAATGAACGGGCATATCGCCAAACCTATAAGGATTGATAAGATACTTGAATATGTAGATAAAATAGAAACAGGAGAAAAATTATGAAAAAGAAAACACTAAAAATCGTATCTGTTTTTGGAGCGATGATGCTTACATTAGGAGCATTTACGGGCTGCGGGACAAAGAAAGAATCAGAGGAACCAAAGACAGAAGAAAAATTTATACCGGCACTCAGTACGGAAAAGACAGTTGACCTTGATATCGCAGGTTTTATGGGCAATTTTGAGGCACTTGACCAGGTGGTAAATGATTTTAACGAATATTATCCTAATGTAACAATCCATTACGAAAAATGTGTTGCAGGTGAGTTAAAGAAATACCTTGATAATAACAAAAACGTGGACATATTTATGACAAGTGATAAAAGCATAAGAGATGCAGGTCAGACAGATGCCTATGTATTTGACAAATGTATTAATCTTGCGGATGAGAATATAGACACCTCCGTGATAGACAAAGATTTACTTCAGGCATGTACGGTGGACGATACACTTGCAAGAATTCCATTATCAAGAACAATGTGTGGAATGGCTGTCAATAAATCTTTACTTGAAAAAGAAGGACTTAATATCCCTAAGAACTATAAAGAATTTATGGAAGTATGTGAAAAACTTAAGGCAAAAGGATACACACCGATTCAAAGTGCGAGAAACCATGTGTGTTCGGATATGATTCTTCCTATGGCATTAAGTATTCTCGGTAAGGATGAAACACTCACGGAAATGGTCAACAGCAGTAACATGGAATATGTTGAAAAACTTCGTCCTGTATATGAAAAACTTTATGAAATCGTAGATAAAGGATATATGTCAAATGAAATTAACGCAGAATATCCCGATGATAATTATGACGGTGCAATTCTTAAATTTTTTGAGGGAGATGTGCCATTCTGGATATGTAATACCGAGAGTTTCAGTGGAATGAAAAAACGTGAATCCAAATCAGAGACATTTAAAAACAGTCCGTTTGAATATACATTTATGGGTGTTCCGCTTGATGACAAGGGAGTATATGATTATGAAGAACCATGGTACGGATTTTCTGTAAGCAAGGACAGTGATGAAATAGAATATGCAGTTGAATTTATTAAATTCCTCTGCATGGAACAGGAACTTGATAAAATCGCAGAAATAAAAGGAATGCCATCCGTTACAAACAGAAACAGTGATGTACGTTTCATAGAAACAATTAATCCTTCCAATGCTGTAAGCCGTTACATATATGATGGTAAGCTTGATAATTCCGTAAATGATAAAATTGCAACAGCGGGAAACAAATTGGGAACCGGGGAATTGCAGAGTGTTGGTGAGGCATTGAAATCATTTAACGATTAACAGGAGAAATGAATGGAAAGACCGGGAATATGTATAATATTACATAATTTTAAAAAGCATATTATAAAATGGTTTACCCTTGACGGCAGATATAACAAAAAGACAAAAGAGTCCTCTATGACAGAATATATTGAGATGCTTGAAAGGGATAATATTAACAGAATAAAAGAGTATTGTAAGATATGTTATGTGATTCTGGCTGTAATGGGTATTGTACGTTGTTTAAGTAAAGGAATTACATCTTACAATATTGTTCCTTACGACGTGGCTTTTCTTTGCATATTCTTAATACATATTGCCGGAAATAAGCTATATAACAAAGTAAAGCTGGCGACATTGTCATACCTGCTGACGGCATTATTCAGCATTGTATGGTATGCTCTTTCGATGTATATGGACATACTTGTGGATTCCGATAAGCCCGGTATGTTCAGTTGTGTTGTATTTATGTCTATGGCTCTTATATTTAATAAAAGACCTGTTGATAATTTTATTGAAACACTCCTTGCATATATTGTAATGATTGTTCTGGAGATAAGCTATGTACCTAATGAAATAATGCTTACCGATTCAATTACGGTTGCGATAGCCATTGTAATCGGTGTGGCTATTAACCAGAAGAGTACCAAAATAAACATCCGGGAAAAACTCTATATCGATATGTATAAATCAGCAACCAGAGCAAGTATTATCGTAGCACTCATTGATATGGAAAACGATAAAATAGAAGTGCTGCAATGCCCCGACTATATGGAAGAGTTTTATAAAAAAGATATGATGGCGGCAGAAAGCATTATCGGAGTACGTGATAATTTTGTTGCAGAAGAATACAAAAAAGAATTTGATGGGCTTTTAAATTTTGACAACATACAGAATGCAATCCGTGATGTAGGAGATAAGGTAATCAGGTACTTTGTTGATTTTAGAAAAAGATGGTGTCAGCTTACAATAGTTGAGCACAGGAGACATCACGGGATACTGACATCGGTAGTTGCCATAGTAAGTGATGTTGATGAAGAAAAACGTCGTGAATTTGAATATCAGAAGCATCTTCATGATGCGGTAAGAGACGCTGAGTTAGCCAATGCGGCAAAGACCAATTTCTTAAGGCGTATGAGCCACGATATAAGAACTCCGATTAACGGAATAAGAGGTATGCTTGAGATTGCGGAGCATTATGAGGACAATCCCGAAAAGCAGAAAGAATGCAGGAAAAAGATGTGGGAATCATCAGGGTATCTTTTATCACTTGTAAATAACGTTCTTGATATGAACAAACTTGAATCCGGAACAATTACATTAAGAGAAGATAAGTTTGACTTAATGGAACTTCTTAATGAAGCCAACACTATAGCTAAAATTCAGGCACAGGATGCAGGTGTAAAATACATAATAGATAATAAACCGGATGCAATCAGTCATTTAAAGCTTATAGGAAGTGAAGTACATTTAAAAAGAATACTTCAGAATATTGCGGTAAATGCGGTAAAATATAACAGACCCGGAGGTACGGTCAGGGTCAGTTGTGTGGAAATTCCTAAAGATGATGATACGTCTTTATTCAGATTTGAATGTGCAGATACGGGAATAGGTATGAGCGAAGAATTTAAAAAACACGTCTTTGAGCCTTTTGCACAGGAAGGAAAAAAGTCCGCAAATACATATTCGGGAACCGGTTTGGGGCTTTCGATTACCAAAGAGCTTACCGGACTTATGGGTGGCTCAATTGAGTTTGAGAGTAAAGAAAACGAGGGCTCGACTTTCTGGATTACGATTCCTTTAAAAATTAATCACGAAAACGAAGCGGATAAAATTAACCGCACAGATAAAATTGATGTAAAAGGAATGAAAGCGTTACTGGTTGAGGATAATGACCTCAATGCCGAGATAACAACATTCCATATGGAAAATATTGGATTTAAGGTTAAAAGAGCGGTAAATGGTCTGGAAGCCGTTAATATATTCAAGGCATCAAAAGAAGCAGAATATGATATTATTTTTATGGATATCATGATGCCGGTCATGAACGGGCTTGAAGCAACGGAAACAATCCGCGGTCTGGATAGAAAAGATGCGGCAACGATACCGATTATTGCAATGAGTGCCAATGCATTCAGCGATGATATTGAAAGAAGCCATAAAGCGGGAATGAATGCCCACATTATGAAACCACTTGATATGAACGTGGTAAAAAGGACAATACTTGATTTATTGAAAAAATAAACAGATAAAATACAGGAGGCATATTATGACAGTTAAAGAATGTTATGAACAGATGAATTCAGATTATGAAGGAGTTTATGAAAGACTGGGAAGCGAAGCCATGGTTAAAAAATTTGCCATCAGATTTCTGGACGATGAAAGTTTTGACAATCTGACCAATGCCCTGAAAGATAATAATGCAGAAGAAGCTTTCAGGGCAGTACATACGCTTAAAGGAATCTGTTTAAACCTTGGGTTTGACAGATTATATGAGGCAAGCTCAGAGCTTACCGAAAAATTAAGAGGCGGTGATATGAATAATACAGAAGATTTATATAACAAGGTTAAGGAACAGTATGACGTAACAGTGAATGCCATCAAAGGTATTCAGGCTTGATTTTAGTGGAGAAAAGATATGGATTTTAATGATTACTTAAATTCTCCGGAATTTACACAGGATCAGAAACAGGAAATAGAAAAAGGTATATTGGAAGGTCTTGACGTATCCGTATATGCGAGACCTGAGTTTCTTGCAATACAGATGCTGCAGATAAGGACAGGTCTGGAGGAAAAACTTCCTGTCAGCACCTATGCGTCAGTTAATTATGACTGGTTTCAGATGGCGGAGATAAGAAAAGGCCTTGAAAACGGTGTTGATATAACCAAATACGCTTCACCTGATATTCCATTTGATGTTATGCGGCAGATAAGGGAAGGGCTTGAACAAGGCATTGATTTGTCTTTTGCCAAAAAGATGAAGGCAGGTGTCCTTAAAGAGTTCCGTCTGGCAGTTGCGGAAAAGATAGATATCGTTAAGTATGTTAATCAGGGATATGACGAAGAACAGCTTGAACAGATAAGAATAGCATTAGAGAAAAAGATTGACATTGATCCCTACATAACAACTGCGTGCAGAGGCGCAGTCATCAGGGAAATAGCCCTCGGTCTTGAAAAAAATCTCGATGTATCTCTCTATGCCGACACTAAAATGAACTGGCAGCAGATGCGTGAGATAAGGATTGGACTGGAAGAACGTCTTGATGTAAACTGTTATCGTAAGATTTTGTATTCATGGCAGCAGATGCGTGAAATAAGACTTGGTCTTGAGGACGGACTTGATGTATCATATTACAGTAGCCTTATGTATACGCCTAAGGAGATGAAGAAAAGACGTTTAAGTCTTCTTGGGGATAACAAAAAGGAAAGCAAAGATAAGGAAGAATATGAGAAATTCCAGCTATTTGTAAGCAACGATGAAATGGAAGTATTCATTACTGCGGATGAAGGAAGCAAGATTCCCAAAGAAGATATTCTGTTTGCACTTGGGAAAAATGGAATTACATATGGCATAGATGAGCAGAAGATAGAAAAAATTGCGGCTGACGGAATGAAAGACATAATGGAATCTATTGCCCATGGAAAATATCCTAAGACAGGCAGCAACGGCTGGTATGAATATTTTTTTGACACAGACGTAAAGCCTACGCCAGTTCTTCTTGAAAACGGTTCCGTGGATTACCAGAACATTAAATGGTTTGAAATGGTAAAAAAAGGACAGCGTGTTGCATATTATCACAAAGCGGAAATCGGAGAAACCGGTATAAACGTGTATGGCGTCGGAATACAAGGTGTCAAAGGAAAAGAAGCTCCTGCAATAACGGGAACGGGATTTAAAATTCTTCCTGACGGAATCACTTACGTTGCGGATGTTGACGGCAAGGTTGAACTTAAGGACGGCAAACTTGAAATTACCAATGTATTAATCCTTGATTCGGTAAATGGTGCAACGGGAAATGTATATTTTAACGGCTCCATATATGTAAGAGGTTCTATAGGCGACAACATGGAGGTTCAGGCAGAAAAAGATTTACTTGTGGACGGTTTTATCGAGTCAGCAGTTCTTAAAGCCAAAGGCGATATTGTGCTGAGAGAAGAAAGCAACTCAGGCGGCCGCGGATACATTGAAGCCGGCGGAAGCATTATGGGTAAATTCTTTGAGAATACAAGAGTTGTTGCTGGAAAAGATATTAAATCCAACTACTGTCTCAACAGCATACTTAACGCAGGCTGCAACATTGAGATAGCCGGCAATGCAGGTGCCATAGCCGGAGGACGGGCAACGGCGGGAGATACAATCCAGTCATATTACCTAGGTAATACAGCAGAGCTTGCCACGGTAATCAAAGTCGGACGTAACAAGGAATACGAAACAGAGCTTGTTAAGCTTAACCGGAAAGAAACGGAGATTAACAGGGAAATAACACTTTTAAACAACTCATATATGGATTTCAGAAGAAAATATCCGCCTGAAATACGAAACACAAATGAGTTATACATTAAGATAGAAAATGCGATTTATACGAAGGAGAATGAACTTAAAGAGATTATCGGACAAAAAGAGATTATAAGAGAAAAAAGCAACAAGAGCAAACTGGCAAAGGTCGTTGTTAAAGGTACTGTTTTTGGCGGTGTCAATATTGAGATTAACGGTTCCCAGTGGGAGTCGAAAAAAGCTTCCAATATAACACTTAAAAAAGTTAATAACAGCGTATCTGTTTATAGAAATATATAGGAGAAGAGACTTATGAAAGATAAAATATTAATTGTAGATGATGCACAATTGAACAGAGAACTGTTAAAAGATATCTTATGTGAAGAATACGATATTCTTGAGGCGGAGAACGGCGAGCAGGCATTGGATATTGTGCGTTTTGAGATGACCAATATTGCCGCAATACTTCTTGACCTTGTTATGCCTGTGATGGATGGGTTTACATTTATCAAAGAATTACGCAATCTCAATATCATGGACAAGGTTCCTATTCTTGTAATAAGCGGTGAAAAGAGCGTCCAGAATGAAAAGAAATGTTTTGATTACGGCGTATCTGATTTTATCGGACGTCCTTTCAATGCCGTACTTGTAACCAAACGAGTTCAGAACGTGGTTAATCATTATGCTTACAAAAACAAGCTTGAAGAAAAAGTCGAGGAACAGACCGCCATTTTAAGAAAAGCCTACAATACATTAAAGATACAGGCAGAAAAACTCCAGAAAAGAAATCAGGAGATAATAGAAATGCTTGGTAATATCGTTGAATACCGCAATCTGGAGAGTGGCGAACATATCCAGCGAGTTAAGGGTTACACAAAGATACTCGCAGAAAAGTTCAGCATCCAGTACCCTGAGTACAACCTTGACAAAGACACGGTGGCAACTATTGTTGACACAAGTGCATTGCATGACATAGGTAAAATTGCAATCCCTGACAGTATCTTATTAAAACCGGGACGACTTACTCCCGATGAGTTTGAATACATGAAATCCCACACCATAAGAGGCTGCGAAATCCTTGAAGAAATGAGTAAGGACTGGGAGCCTAAGCTCAAAAAAATCAGTATGGAGATAGTTAGACACCACCACGAACGTTATGACGGCAAAGGCTACCCTGACGGACTTAAAGGCGAGGACATCCCTATTTCGGCACAGCTTGTCTCTCTTGCCGACGTATACGACGCCCTCGTCAACGAGCGCTGCTACAAGAGTGCATACTCAAAGGAGCAGGCTTTCCATATGATTATCGGCGGCGAATGTGGCGTATTTTCACCAAAACTCATCGAAGTATTCCGTGAAGTGAGAATTGATTTTGAAGATTTTGCCGACAATCCTATTACGGAGTAAGGCGAAAACTGTTATTTTAAAAGGAGGATTATTAAATGAACGAAACATTAAAAGTATTGGAATCAAGAAGAAGCTGCAGAAATTTTGACCCTGCAAAACCGGTATCTGACGAGGCAGTTCAGGCAATCGTCAAAGCGGGAACATACGCTCCTACAGGCAGAGGCAGTCAAAGCCCTATCATCATCGCAGTATCCAACAAAGAACTGCGTGACGAGATATCGGCTGAAAATGCAAGAATTATGGGAGCAGACTGTGACCCATTTTACGGTGCACCTGTAATTCTCATAGTGCTTGCCGATAAAGACATCCCAACTTACAAATATGACGGTTCGCTTGTTATGGGAAATCTTCTTAATGCGGCTGAAAGCCTTGGAATCAACAGTATATGGATTCATAGGGCAAAGGAAGAATTTGAATCCGAGTTCGGTAAAAATCTTCTTAAAAAACTTGGTATTGAGGGCAACTACGAGGGTATCGGACACTGTGCAATCGGTTACGCAGCCGAACCTGTAAATGCACCTGCCCCACGAAAAGAAAATTACGTATATTATGTAAAATAACCGGAGGAATCATTATGGAAACATGGTATTACGAGGTCGTATCAATAGACGGGGATTATGCCAACCTGCGAAGAACGGACATTGAATCCACCGATTTAAAACTTGTTGCAAGAGCCCTCCTCCCAGCAGAAATATACGAGGGCTGCAGGCTGAAGTACGAGTTTTTGCAGTATTTTATGGAGTAGAGGGAAGGTAATTCAAGGAAGTAAAGTACATTACAATTGACGCATTGAAATAACAAAGCACCAACGGAAAGAAAATATCTTTCTGAAGGTGCTGCTTTTTGTATGATAGGATATTGACAAGAAACTATCATAAGAGTATTATAATGATATAAATTTAGCAATAAGCTATCATTAAGATGGGAGGATAAAATTTGGAAATTACAAGTGCAGATATTGAGAAGTACCTTGAAGAAGTAAAAGAAGCTATTAATGCAGGTAGATATAGAGTTGAGATGAATGATAACAGACAAGATAATCAGGATTTGTTTTTGGATTATATTATTAGTGAAGAGATGAGAAAACAAATACTATTGAGTCTTGAAGTTACGGATTTCTCTGAAATTAGGAATAATACTAATAAAGGATATGAGCATGAACTGCTATATGTATTTGGCAAGGATATTAAGTTGCTTCGTAGGTTTTTGCCTGGAGAAGAACAGGTATCACTATACATAAAGTTTAATAAATTAGAATCAAGGTATGTAATTGTAATTTCATTTCATAAGCAGAAATATCCGATAAGGTATATGTTCAAATAGATGATTGTAAAATAAAGGAGGAAACAAAATGGCAAAGAAAAGAGAGTTTGATTTTTGTACTTCATGCAGAAAAGAAACTTCATACACAATATGTAAGAAACCTGTACAAAAAGTTATAAAAGGCAAATCTTATGAATTTGAAATTGCTGTTGCAGTTTGCGATGAATGTGGAAAGAATATGGATATTCCGGGTCTTTTAGATGCAAATATAAAATCTATTGACGAACAATACAGACAGGCTGAAGGATTGGTTAGTGTAGATGATATTCAAAAAATCATGGATATTTATAATATTGGAAAAGCTCCCTTATCGATTGCATTAGGTTTTGGAGAAATAACAATTACCCGATATTTATCCGGACAGATGCCTTCAAAGGAGTATTCTGATATCATTAAGAAAGCATTGTCATCACCTGATTATATGATAAAGCTTATGAATGATAATTCGGAGAAAATGGGTGAGACAGCGTATAAGAAAGCGATAAAGGCAGCAGAAGAAATAGCAGGGCTGTTTTGCGTTTCGGATAAAATGTTATTGACAATATCATATATATTTGAACAAATGAAAGAAATTACTCCATTAGCACTTCAAAAGATTCTTTATTTTATTCAAGGCATTTATATGGTTTTGTTTAAAAAGCCATTGTATAAAGAAGATTGTATGGCTTGGGTTCATGGCCCTGTCTATGAAGATGTATATAATTTATTTAAGGATTTCAAATATAATCCAATAGAAGACAATAGATTTGCCATATTTAAGGACAGATTTGAAGAATTAAATGAGCATGAAAAAATGGTTATTGATTTAGTGATTAACACATTTGGAAAATACAGTGGAAAAGTATTAGAGGATATTACCCATGAAGAATTACCATGGAAAAATGCCAGAGCCGGATATGAAGCATCAGAACCATCCAGAGAGATAATCAGTAAAGACGAAATAAAAAACTACTTCGTATGTGTTGCTGACAAATACGGTGTTGATACAGAAGAAAAATTAAATTGTTATATTCAAAGTTATATGTGATGGTGTTTAGGGGAGGAATGCAAAGAAGAAATAGTATTTATGACTGATTTTATGGAAATAGTTTTTCCTGAACGGTTTTCTAAGAAATAAAAACTCTAGTCTTGTAGAAGTTTGATTATATTTTGAATTTGCTGAATAATCAAGAATTATTTATACATAAAATGTGACAATCCAAAAGAGATGGACATTCTGGAAAAAATATTTAGAGGTGATACAGATGCTTAGGTATACAGAATTTGGAATAAGTCATTCGGAGGTTCCTGGTGAATCAAACTTATGCATTTATATATCTGGGTGTCGTAACAAGTGTAAGAATTGTCATTATCCAGAATTACAGTCAACAGATTATGGTGAAATACTTTCTGATTATTTTATGGACATCATTGATTTATACAGGCCGCTTGCTACCTGCGTTTGCTTTATGGGTGAAGGTGATTTGTCGAAACGAAGCAAAGAAGAATTATTACATTATGCAAAGCTGATTAAAGATATGGGCTTGAAAGTGTGCTTGTATTCTGGCAGGGATGTTGGAGTAGAAGAATGGATGTATGCATTTGATTATATAAAGACGGGGAGTTACAAGGAAGAACTTGGGGCGTTAGATAAAAGAAGTACCAATCAAAGATTGTATTATGTTGCAAATAATACTGTAGAAGACATTACAGAGATATTTTGGAAATAGAGTAAAACAAGGAGAAACAAAACAATGATAAAAATACTTTTCATCTGCTGTGGCAGCATCACTAGAGACTCCTACAAAGTCCGTAAATAAGGCATATTAATAGAAAGGACGATGAAGGATGAGAATATTTGATGATATGCTTTCTAAGCAGTTACAGGATGAAGAATTAAAAAAATAATATGATGCAATCCAGGATAATTAAAAAGGTGTACATTAGTCAATGATGTGACACCAGGTTTTTAAAATAAAAGGAATGATATGATACTATAGATATATCACCGAATATAAGTGGTTATGTTTCCAGCTCATGGCGTTTTTCTATTGGCGTTTTCCAGCCAAGTACCTGCA
>JBNMKN010000049.1:0-13482 GCA_050874365.1 Butyrivibrio sp.
ATCTGCAGGCTGCAGACCTTGAAATCCTTTTATCAGTTCCGAGAATTTCTATCGAAGAACTGAAAATATTATCGGATATGAAAAAAGCGGTTAAAAAGAACCAGCTGTTATCTTATTTATTGAAGGAGGAAAACACAGATGGAAGAGAAGATGAAAGAGATAATTGACCGGTTCAGGATGGAAAACGGCATTGATTTTGACGATGACATCCCGAATGAGGAAGCGGATGAACAAAATATCACAGACTGGAGGACAGAGGATGAACAAACTTCGTGAAAAGATAGTTGAGGATTTTATAAACGCATTGTCAGAAGACGTGATTCCCTGGGAAAGGGACTGGTATATGACAGTCACACCAGTAAACAGCAACGGCAACGTATACCATGGTCTGAACCGTTATATGCTGTCATTTGTGCAGGATGAAATGAAATATAAAGATAACCGCTGGATGACATTCAAGCAGGCGAACGATAAAGGCTATCATGTAAAAAAAGGAGAAAAAGGAACAAGGATAGAGTTCTGGTCTCTTTATGATACACTTACAAAGAAAAAAATAACGCCTAAGGAAATAGAAAACATTCCGGAGGAAGAAAGAGAAAGAATTGTTCCGCTGGTACAGGAATATACGGTATTTAATGCAGAGCAGATAGAAGGGATACCACCGCAGAAGATAACAGACAGGGAACAGATTTCCGTTAAAGAACTTGCAAAGGCAAGAGACAGAATCATATCCGGAATGGATGTAGGATTTAGAGAAGGCGGTGACAGGGCATTTTATAGTCCGCAAGAAGATTTTATCATGCTTCCTGAAGCCAAAAATTTCAAAAGTGACTACAGTTACATGGCAACATTCCTTCATGAAGCAGCCCACGCAACCGGACATGATAAAAGGTTTAAAAGAGATATGACAGGCAGTTTCGGAAGCATAGAATATGCAAAAGAAGAGCTTAGGGCGGAAATATCCGCAGCATTTATGGCGCAGTCAATAAGGCTTAATGATAAAGGAATACAGAATCATAAAGCATATATACAGAACTGGATATCCCTTCTGAAAAATAAGCCGGAAGAACTGTTTGCAGCAATAAGGGATGCTGAAAAAATATCAGATTATGTCATTGAAAAAGGACAGTTCAAGTGCATGGAATACACGGAAAGCAAAGAGGATTTCATTGAAAAAATGGACAGTGCATTTGCAGAAAATAAGCCGGTATCAAAGACAGAGAGAGCTGTCTACAGTCAGGTAATGAAAGAAAGATATTCAGAAAAGAGTCTTAAAACAATAGCTGAAGAAACAAAAAAATCAATTAAAGATAAAGAGTACGAAAGGGAAATGTAATGGAGAAAAGTTTTTTATTCATGAATGTAAAAGGCAGACTTGCTGAAATATTAAATGTCATGCCTGAAGAGTTTATTCTTACTGTTCCCATAAAAGAAGATGAAGGAGATGAAGAAAAATGCCGGAAGAATACGAATTAAAACAGGCTGCAATACGTCTTGTTGAGACATCACCGCTTTACTCAAAAGAAAAGATAACGTGTCCTGAAGATGCGGTAAGGATTCTTGCAAAGGAGCTAAGGACATATGACCGTGAGGTATTCTGTGTTGTAAATCTTAGAAGCGACAATGCCCCCATTAATTTCAATATCTGCAGCATGGGAGCCGTAAATGCCTGCATTGCACATCCAAGAGAGGTAATGAAGAGTGCAGTATTAAGCAATGCTGCCTCAATCATTGTCATACATAATCACCCTTCAGGAAGCCTTACACCGTCAAGATTTGACTTTGAGGTGACGGACAGACTGACGAAGGCATGTGACATTATGGAGATTCCCCTTACAGACCATATCATCATCGGGACCGGCAATTCAGGAAATTATTTTTCTTTTGCAGAAAATAAAATTCTTGACATAAAGCCGGAGAAAAAAGAAAAACTTACGGAAATGGAAATGAGTAACAGGGAATGTTTTATGTAAAAAAAGAAGTCCTTGATGAAGTAAAAAAAATAGATGCACTCACTTATATTTCCGATTTTGAAGCCTATGATTTAAGAAAATGCGGCAACAGTTATATGCTGAAATCCCATGACAGTCTGAAGCTGTCAAACGGTAAATGGATGTGGCACTCAAGAGGAATCGGAGGGAAAACAGCCCTTGATTTTTTAATAAAAGTCAGAGGATTTTCTTTCATTGAAGCTGTTCAGATTTTGATTGAAAAATATAAAATTTTTTCAAAACCTGATGAAAAAATTAATAAAGAAATTGAAAAAAATATTCAGAGTGAAGCAAAAAAATTTTAACAATCCGAAAGAAATTTTAATGAAAAAGCTGTAAAAAATTTCACTCTTCCAAAGAAAAATTACAACAGTTTTTTAATAAAAAAATATCTTCTCGGAGAAAAATTGATGAAGAAATAATTAATTTCTGTATTAATAATGACCTCATTTATGAAGACAAACTGCATCACAATGTTGTTTTTATTGGATTCAATGAAGAAGGAAAGCCGGCACATGCTTCTTACAGAAGTACAGTTAAAAGAGTGCTTGGTGACGTTTCGGGAAGTGATAAAAGATATGCTTTCAGAATTAAGATTAGTGATAAAAAATCCGTACATGTTTTTGAAGCAGCGATTGACCTTTTATCTTATGCAACGCTTATAAAATTGACGGGAAAGGATTTCAGAAAAGAGAATTACCTGTCCTTAGACGGCATAAGCGGAACAGATACAGATGAAAACGCCATGCTGCATCCGGCATTGAAAAAATATCTTGAAATGTTCCCGGAGACGGAGAAAATATATCTACATCTCGATAATGATAAAGCAGGAAGAACCGCAGCAGAAAATATAAAATTTCTTCTTAAAGACACCAGAACAGTCATTGATTCCCCTCCGCCATGTGGCAAGGATGTCAATGATTTTTTGTTATCAGAATGTAAAAAAATGTGAAAAAAATTCATTTTTTTTTCGGCCGGTCTAGTAAAAAAACGTAAAACCCGGAGGCACATAAAAAAGGCTGCATTACCTTGGCAAGCAGTGCGTTTGTACTCCCATGGAGTAAAACACGCTTGTAAGGGGACACCCCTTAGACCCCGGATAAGAGAGGAAGTGAGAAGATGAGAAAAAGACAGGTCAAGAAGCAGTTCTACTTAAGTGACACGGAAAATGCCGGGCTTAAACGCAAGGCTGAAGACTGCGGAGTGTCGGAGGCAACACTCATAAGATTTCTGATAGCCGGATTTGTTCCAAAGCCAAAACCGGACGAGGAATTTTACAAAGACATGCGTGTCCTGTATGCCGTTTCCAACAACCTGAATCAGCTTACGGTAAAGTCACATACATATGATTACATAGACAGCGAGGAGCTGCAGGACATACTTAACAATTTAGGAAGGTTCATTAATGACATCCAGCGAAAATATCTTGTCCCGGATGAAGGAGGGTAAGCATGGCAACAACAAGGTTCTGGAAGATTGAAGGAACAGGAAAAAACTTAAGCAACGTAATCAATTACGTCAATAATCCGGAGAAAGTAGAACCGGGTGAGTGCTTGGAACTTAATCTCCTGCATCTTCTTGATTATGCGACCAATGATGAGAAAACAGAGAAGTCGGCATATGTTACAGGAATCAACTGCAGCGTACAAAATTCCTTCAATGAATTTATGACAGTCAAGGACCAGTATGGCAAGACCGGAGGAATACTTGCATACCATGGTTATATGTCTTTTGCGGAAGGTGAGGTAACGCCGGATGAAGCACATAAAATAGGCGTTGAATTTGCCGAGAAAAATTTTCCGGGTTTTCAGGTTGTGGTTGCAACGCATCTTAATACCGACAACCTGCACAATCACTTTGTTGTCAATTCCGTATCTTTTGAAAACGGAAAAAGAATACATGATGAAGTGTCATGGTTTAAGTTCCACAAGCTCGCCGACAGGATATGTGCCGAACATAAAAAGTCGGTAATCAGAAATCCAAAACGGAGCAGCGTTCCGGAATATTACAAAAGAGAAGAAAGAGCCGGAAGGAATGAAAGCTATAACATACTCCGTGAAGTTATTGATAATGCAATTATTTCAAGCCGAACACTGAAGGAACTCAGGGCAGAACTTAGCAGAATGGGTTACCGGTACAACCTAAGCCCCAACAGAAAGTATTGGACAGTCACACCTCTAAACCATGAAAGAGGAATAAGGCTTTATCATCTTGGCGAAGAGTACACAAACGCTGCAATCGAAAGAAGACTTGCAGAAAACAGAAGAAAACATCCGGTGGTAAAGCCGGCGGCAACAGGAAGCATTGTGGGAATAGTAATAAGAAGGTACACAGAGAAACCGGGAATGATTTTATCACTCTACAGGTATTACATGTATCTTATCAATTCTTACAAAAATACCGGGCGTAAGGAATACAGGATACCTCACGCAGTCAGGCAGGAGGTAAATAAGATTAATGTATTTTCAGAAGAAACAAAATATCTTGAAAAGAATAACATCACGCTGCTTTCTGAACTTCTTGGAAGAAAGACAGAACTGCTTTCAGAAATGAAAATAAAAATGTCGGAAAGGGAGGAATTAAGAAATGAATTAAGACGCAAGAACAATGAAAATCCGGAAATAACAAAAGATAAAATTTCAAAAGTTACGGAAGAAATATCCGGACTGCGGAAAGAGATAAGGATATGTGACAACATAGGAAAACGAAGCGTACGCATGGAAGAAAACCTGCGTGAGGAAGAAAACAAAGAACAGGAAACAGAAAGGAAGGATGAACATGAGCGAAGCGGATATGGCGATGGAGCTTGCGGCCGGGACGATAAAGATAATGCTTGACGGAAGCGTTGCAGTATTAAAGATTGCCGGAAAGGCATCAGCACATGCAGCGGCACTTCTTGCGGCCGCACTATCAGGAAACAGAAAAACGAAAGGCAGGATAAGACTTACCCAGATGTTGAAGGAAAAAGGCGGCATAACACTTTTTTCAGTCAAAAAGGATGAACTTGAAGCATTTGCAAAGGCAGCCAAAGCCTACGGAATAAGGTATTGCATTGTAAAAGACAAAAATGCAAAGGACGATGGGATTCTTGATATTTTTGTGAGAAGCATGGATGCTCCGGTAATTAACAGAATCGTTGAGAAGTACAGGATGTCGGCAGTCAGACAGGATGTGAATATCGACAATGAAAAAGAACAGGGAAACTCAGACCCCCTGACGGAGAGAGACCGTCCGTCAGGGAGAGATTATTCAGAAACATTTGAAAAAGGCGATGTCACGATTAACATTGATACGCTTTTAACAGATGAAAAAGAAAACTCGTATGTTACAAGAGTCCCCGGTACATATGGAGAGAATGTAAGATACCTTGAAATTGATAAAGGACTTGCAGAAGAAGTGTATGGAGGAAAGTCTTTTAAATATCACATCGATGCTGATAAGGAATATACATTGACCGGCAGATATGGTGATGAATACAAAATCATGGGTAAAGACCTGCTTGCATCTTATGACAGAAAAGACAATAACAAAGTACATTCCGAGGAAGAAATGCGACCTTCAGTCCGGGATAAAATGAAAGCTGCAGAAAAGACATCTGAAGAAATCCGTGAATATGCAAAAACAGCTAATGCTGATAAAAGCAGCATATACACGAAAACAGATGAAAAAGAGCAGCGAAAAGAACGTTCAGCATTTAAGCAGAATGCTTTCAATAACTTTCCGCAGCGAAAGTATAACTTTGATGATAAGGATAATGAACTTATCATCATCAATGACAGATAAACAGGAAAGAGAGAATGAACAGCAGAAATAAGAAAAACAACCTATATATGGCGATAGCCGGGGAAGGAATGGTTATCTGGATTGCCCTTAAGATTGCACCCTACGCAAAAGGCGGACTGTTTGGTATTCTTAATAACTTTGGAACGGCGCTTTCAGGCAATCCGTTTAAATTTATAATCGTACCGGAAACAATAAAGACACTTCTTATTATGTCAGGATTGTATCTGTTTGCTGCAGCTTATCTTTTTTCTATAATGAAGAATAAAAGACCGGGCGAAGAATATGGTTCGGCAAAATGGGCTGATATTAAAAAACTCCAAAAGAAATACAGCCAGAATCCGGATACGGACAGAATCCTTTCAGAGAATTTAAGAATTGGCATGGATATGTATAAGCACCAGCGAAATTTATTTACACTGATTGTTGGTGGCGCCGGTTCAAAGAAAACAAGAGGATATGCTATACCGAATATTCTTCAGGACAATGGTTCCAAGGTAATACTTGACCCAAAGGGCGAAAACCTGCGTGCAACAGGTAATGCTCTGATAAAAATGGGTTATAAGATAAAAATACTTGACCTTATCCACATGGAAAGAAGCCACAGATATAATCCTCTCCATTACATAACATGTCAGAATGATGTTCAGAGAATAGCCACAATGATATTTTCCGCAACAGGAAAAAAAGATTCCAAGCCGCAGGACCCATACTGGGAGAACGCAGCAATGGAAATTTTGATGGCACTGATGTTATATCTATACTACGAAGCTCCTGAAGAAGAACAGAATTTTGGAATGGTAATGGATATGGTACGTCTTCTATCATCAGCAGGAAATGACGAAGAAGAAATAAATCCCCTTGATGCATTATTTCTTGATTTGAAGGCTGTAAAGCCCGGACATCCGGCGCTTAAATATTACGAAGATATAATCGGTCTGCCAAATAAAACATTGCAGACCATAAAGTCTACACTGACTGCAAAACTGTCTGCTTTCAACATGGATGAAGTTATATCCCTTACAATGACGGATGAACTTGAAATCGATAAGATAGGAGAAGAAAAGACGGCACTCTTCTGTATCATTCCTGATATGGACCCGTCATTTAATTTTATTGTATCAATGTTATATTCACAAATGTTCCAGAAACTGGCATATCTCGCTGATAACGTGTACCACGGACCTCTTCCGCTGCATGTTCATTTCATCATGGATGAATTTGCGAATGTCGCATTGCCGGATGATTTCGATCATATCGTATCTGTCATCCGTTCAAGGAATATTTCAGTATCGATTATCTTACAGAACATGAACCAGATTAAGGCAATTTATGAAAAAGTATGGGAAACAATCGTTGGAAACTGCGACACATACATATATCTTGGCGGCAACGAACAGAGTACGCATAAGTATGTGTCGGAACTTCTTGATAAAGAAACGATTGACACCAATACATACGGAATGAGCAGAGGAACGCATGGCAGCTTCACAACAAACGACCAGAAAGCCGGCAGGGAACTAATGCAGCCGGGTGAAATAAGAAAGCTGTCAAGAGATAAATGTATTGTCATGATAAGCGGTGAAGAGCCGGCAATGGACTTCAAGTATGATTTGCAGTCACATCCTCTAATTCATGAAACACCTCTTGCAAAGGGCAAAAAAGGAAAGCCTTATACTTACGGAAATGTTACACTTCAGGATTCGGATGTCGGTATAATCGGATATATGTATAAAGAAGATGTCAGCGAAGACGAAATATACAAGCCGGACACAACCTGCCAGATACTGACAGAAGAAGATATTAATAACAGAGTAGCTTAACTTAGAACTCCGGAAAAGGGGTTCTTTTTTTATACCCGCCCCACCGGGGCGGAATGTATTTACGGAAAGGAACAAAGAAATGAAGAAAAAAATGAAGAACATGAAGAAAAAAGCAGTAACAATAATAACAGCATTAATAATGACATTTGTATCTGCAGCAAACGTTTTTGCAGCGGAAGCTACAGAAAACGAAGTAATCACGGCAATCAATAATCTCGATGATATGATATTCGGGATAATCAGGGCAATAGGCATAGGATTTGCGGCATGGGGAGTACTGAATTTTGCTTCATCCATTTCGTCACATGATTCAGGACAGAGAATGATCGGTTTTACCAATATCGCAGCCGGACTTATAGCAATCTTTGCGAAAGAGATTCTTAAAGGAATAGGAGCCATGTAAGGAGGCAGATAGGATGAATGAACTGATACGTGAAATCCTTTTATCCGGCACCAAATTCTGGGGTACTGCAACAAAATACATATGGAATATGCTGACAGCCAACCTGTCGGAATGGAATAACGGTGTGTTATGGGATGTTGTTGTACAGATTAACGCAGCATTAAAGGATATAGCATACGGTCTTATTATTGTGTTCTTTGGAATCGGTCTGATTAAGGAAACATCCAGTTTTGCAGAGTTAAGAAATCCCGGAACAATACTGAAACTATTCATCCGCTATATAATCGCAAGAATGATTGTAGGCTTCAGCATTGATTTCATGAACACTATTTACAAAATCGTAGGCGGTATTGTGGCAAAGATACATGACACCGGCTTCACCGAAATATACACAGGCCGAGGCGGAGGCATACCGCAGGCTGTTACAGATGCCATATATTCGATTCCGTGGTATGCAAGTATTGTAGGACTGATTTTTTCAATCATTACATTTATTGTGATCGTAACGCTTACGGTAACGGTAATGTTAACCGTTTATTCAAGATTTTTTAAACTATACATATACACGGCAATGGCACCTGTAATGTTAAGCCCCATCGCCGGCGAAGGAACACAAAGTGTCGGCTGGCAGTTCGTAAAAGGCTACATATCCGTATGCCTTGAAGCTGCGATAATAGGTCTTGCAATGATTATCTATTCTAAACTGGCAACGGTAATAACAATATCAAGCTGGTTCAACAGCGGGTCTATGCTGACGGTCGTTCTTGGATACATGGGAGAGATTGTATTCCATATGTTATTAATGACCGGAATTGTCAAAGGTGCATCAGGAATCATAAAAGAAATGTCATCACTTTAATATATGCCTCCGTCCCACCGGGGCGGAGAGCATTTACAGAAAGGATCTAAAAATGGAATTTAAAATAAATAAAGAAATACGAGATTACAAAGAACAGTTTTTTCTCGGCTTCAATGCAAGACAGACTGTCTTTACAGTTGTTATAGTCATCGTTGCACTTATACTTCATTTTGTTCTGAAAGACAAAATGAGTTCAGACACAAGGTCCTGGATAATACCTACGGCGGTAGTTCCATTGTTCCTTATAGGATTCAAGACATTCAAAGGAATGTATCTCGAAAAATTTATAGCAGCATGGTTTAAGCAGTGTTTTTTAGTGCCAAAGCAGCTAACCCTTGGAAATGATGATTACATACAGGATATATTAAAGGAGGAAATACATGAAAGAAAAAGTAAGAATTGATTATATACCTATACCGAGAAAACTTCAGGATATAATTCCTGTAAAAACAATATACTTAAACGGCATCTTCCGCCTGAAGAATGGAAGGTTTTCAAAAACCTACCGGATTAAAGACATTAATTATCAGGCAGTGGGAAAAGAAGAAAAAAAGAGTTACGCATCAAGATATGCAGACTTTCTTTCGGGCTTTGAAAGCGAATTTATGTATGAAATCACAATAAGCAGAAGAAAACTTAATCTGGAAGAATACAACGACAAATACTTACTGAAGCCTGCAGAAGACGGAATGGAAGAAATCAGAAATGAATACAACAAAATCATATCTGATATAGTGGAAGAATCAAATACGATATATCAGGAAATATATCTTACACTTTCAACTGATGCAGATTCATACGAACTTGCAAAAAGCTACTTTGACAAAGCTGCAATAAGCCTTCAGAACAGCCTCGTTTCAATGGATTCAATGCTTGAAGACATTGACGGAAAAGAAAGACTTGAAATATTCAATGATATTAACAACAACGATAAGTCAGACATTGACTTAAAAGATATGATAAAAGGCGGCAGGGATGCAAGGACATATATCAGTCCCGGATATTTTGCATGTGAACATGATTATATAAAACTTGGTAAAAAGTATGCAAGGACACTTGTTGTTACAGATTACTCAACCTATATAAAAGACAATGTTATATCAAGGATAATCGGAGACATCCCGAATCCGGTAATGTTCTCCATAACATCTGACCCGGTTCCGACAGATGAAGCAGTAGAAAACGCAGAGCAGCGTTTAACAAAAATTAATAAAAACATCGACCAGTGGAAGAAGAAACAGCACAGCCGTCATATGCCTTATGATGAAATCCCATACGATTATCAGGTTCAGCGTGATGAAATAAAGAAATTCATAAATAATCTGCGTGAAGATGATATGAGACTTTTATATTCAACAATGACGATTTTACATACTGCAGATACACTTGAAGAGCTTGACAGGGATACGGATGCGGTTATAGCAGCCGGAAAAACTGCAGGCTGTAAAATATCCGTTCTGGAGTACAGACAGCTTGAAGGGCTGCATACGGCACTTCCATACGGATTACGCTGCATAGACATATCAAGAACAATGTTAAGCGGTTCAATGCTTGCATTTACACCATTTTATGTGGAAGAAATTCAGGATTACCATGGAAGTTTTTATGGGAAAAACCAGATAAGCAAGCATCTTATAATGGCTGATGAGACAAAGCTCAATAACGCCAATATGATGATATTGGCTGTTCCCGGTTCCGGTAAATCTGTGTTTGCAAAACTTAAAATGGGATTTGAAGCACTTGCCGACCCTGATACGGATATAATAGTAATCGACCCGGAGCGTGAATACGGAAGCCTGGTAAAAGCGTACGGTGGAGAAGTAATAAAAATATCCGCAGAAAGCCCTCATCATATAAACCTTATGGACATAAACGAAGATTACAGTATCGAAGAGGACAAGCCGGTGACACTTAAGTCACAGTTCATCATGTCAATATTTGAACACATCCTAAACGGAATAACACCGGCAGAAAAGACCATCATAGACAGATGCGTTATCAACGTATATAAATCATACGTTGAAGCCGGATACAAAGGAGAGGCACCAACTTTTGAAACCCTGTATGATGAAATAAAATCATGTGATGAACCTGAAGCAAGGGATATAGCTCTTGCCATGGAGCTATTTGTAAAAGGTTCATTAAATACTTTTGCAAAAAGGACAAATGTAAATACGGATGCAAGAATACAGTGTTATGATTTATGGGATATGGATGAACAGTTGATGCCTGTAGGACTGGAAGTGGTTCTTGACAGCATCCTTAACAGGGTATCATCAAACCGTTTTTCCAATAAGAAAACGGTGATTATTGTAGAAGAGCTGCATATGTATCTAAGGTATCAGTATAGCGCCGAATTCTTCTACAAGCTATGGAAACGAATCAGAAAGTGCAACGGTTACTGCGTCGGAGTCACACAGAATGTAACCGACCTTATGACATCAGATACGGCAAGAACAATGTTATCTAATTCAGAGCTTGTAGTGTTACTTAAACAGGCAGAAGATGACCTTGAAGACATCAGGAAACTTTGTCACATATCAGATGAGCAGCTTAATTATGTGCGTAATCCTTTAAAGGGCTGCGGATTATTGAAAATAGGAAAAACAGTCATTCCTTTTGATGACAGAATCCCTAAGGATACAAAGATTTATGAGCTTGTGAATACTGATTCCAAGGAGAAATCCTATGCCGGAAATTAAGATGCCTGATAAGGACAGGCTTGCACTTGCAGGAACAGCAAATAAATTAAATACAGCAGATGATACGAAAGAAGAGCAGCCTTCAGAATATGCTGAGCAGAAAATCCTAAAAACGGCAGATAAAGCCGGTTCAGGGATGAAGGATGTAAAAAAGACCGGCAATGATATAGACAGACGTATACTTGAACTCCGGGAACGAAGAAAGAACCAGGCAAAAGACCGGTATGAAGGATTCCGCCCCGGTGGGGCGGGAAAACAGCCGGGAAAGAATCCGGATAAAAAATATACCGGAAAAGGGACTGGGAGTTCATGGAATGGGAAAAAAGACAATAAGACTTCTTTTTCGGCAGGTAAGGAAGAAAAAGATAAAAGACTGTCATTAAAAGTAAAGGGAAAGTCCGGAGAAAATGAACATAAAAAGTTCTCCACACCGGATGACAGGGAAAATAGCAACAGTAATTCCTTTAACCTTAATAATATGCTCCAGATGAACAATACAGATAATAACATGTCATCAAAATTACTTAATAAGGTAATGGAGATAGTAAAGAAAATCATTAAAAAGGTAATTAAGATTGTTGTCATGAACCTTCTTTATATCCTTGCTCCGCTTATTCTTGTTGTCCTTATAATTTTCACACTTATTTTTACACTGTTTTCCGGAAAAAGCAAAGGCTCTTCAACCGTAGACAGCAGCAACAAAATAGTATATGAGTTCATGAACGGCGATACGTCTTATGAACAAATATGTAAGGTCTATCCGATAGATAAAGTCACTGAAAAGGTATATCAGGATTTTTACGAAAGCGTAACCGACTATATCGAAGAAAACAATACCGACAACAGCCTCACGGATACCAAAGGCGTAAGCCTTAACTGGGAATATGTGCTGCATGTATACCTTGCATATGAGATGACCGTGACGGACGAGGACAGCATACCTATTATGCTGATACAGAACGAAGATATGGAAAAATTCCTGAAGGAATACATAATCATTGAAGGCATTAATAAAGACGGCATATATACCGTAACAGCTTCATTAATGGAGCGTAAAGACATTGCAGACAAGGCAGAGCTTGATAAGGATATGTTTGATGTGTCGTATGACACAGGTTATATATATGACCCATTCATATCCACGGTGGCAGAACAGATACCGTCTTATGATAAATACATTAATTCTGAAGAAGAAACCGAAGAAGAGACAACATCCGGACATTCAGGACGTATATTTTAATACCCCGCCCCAGTGGGGCGGGACAGTTTTTTATGTTTATTTTTAAAAAAAATAATGATATAATGCAAATGGAGATTTATCTTTCTGCATTGGAAAGGATTTATTATGGGACAGAAAGACATTTTATTAAAAAATTATTTTACTCCGGATATATTTGCAGATGCAATAAATGCAATAGTATATGACGGAAAACAGGTGGTAATGCCTGAAAGGATGAATCCCATAGACATTGAAACGCAGCATGTGGAAGATGAAAACGGAAATGTAAAAACAGACACAAGGCTAAGAGATTCGGCAAAGGTAGTTGAAGTAGATGATGCCATATACTGCCTGTTTGCCATTGAACATCAATCCGTTGAGGATTACACAATGCCTCTTCGTATAATGGAATATGATGTAAGGGAATATTTAAGACAGGTAAAAAATAACAAAGGCGTGCAGATTCAGATAAAGCCAATTATCACGATTGTAATGTACTGGAAAGCCGATAAATGGAACCAGCCTCAAAGTGTAAAAGACATGTTTGATAGGAATACGGTCAAGTGGCTTGAAGATAACGGACTTGGAGGATATATCCAGGATTACAAAATGCACCTGTTTGAACCTTGTACTGCAAAAGAAGAAGACCTTGAAAAATTCAAAACAGAACTTAAAGACGTTATTGCTTATGTGAAATACAGTAAA
>JBNMKN010000050.1:0-13018 GCA_050874365.1 Butyrivibrio sp.
AACCGTGTGGATATTCTTGACCCTGCTATTTTAAGACCGGGCCGATTTGACAGAAAGGTTGCTGTCGGTAAGCCGGATGTTAAGGGAAGAAGAGAAATTCTTGAAGTACATGTTAAGGGCAAGCCGATAGGCGATGACGTAGACCTTGATACCGTTGCACAGACAACGGCGGGATTTACGGGAGCTGACCTTGAGAACCTTATGAACGAAGCAGCTATTTATGCGGCTAAGAATGGCAGAAAGTATATTATACAGGCTGATATCGAAAGATCCTTCATTAAAGTCGGTATCGGTGCAGAGAAGAAGAGTAAAGTCATTTCAGATAAGGAAAAGAAAATTACGGCATACCATGAAGCAGGTCATGCAATTCTTTTCCATGTACTGCCTGATGTGGGACCTGTCCATACTATTTCAATCATTCCTACCGGAATGGGTGCGGCAGGCTATACAATGCCTCTCCCTGAAAAGGATGAAATGTTTAACACCAAAGGAAAGATGTTACAGCAGATTATCGTGGGACTTGGCGGACGTGTTGCGGAAGAACTTGTATTTGAAGATGTTACAACAGGTGCATCACAGGATATTAAGCAGTCTACCGCACTTGCAAGAGCTATGGTAACCGAATACGGTTTCTCCGACAAAATCGGACCTATTGATTACGGTAATGACAGTGATGAAGTATTTATCGGAAGAGATTTAGCCCATACAAGAAAATACGGTGAAAATGTAGCCGGAGAGATTGACGAAGAAGTTAAGAAGATTATTGAAGAGTGTTATGCAAAAGCCAAAGAACTTATTCTTGCCAATAAGAATGTGCTTGACAGCTGTGCAGAAATCCTTATCAAGAAAGAAAAAATTACAAGAGAAGAGTTTGAGGCGTTGTTTGAGAATAACAATTAGTAAATGTGCACAAAATAAAGATTAATTTTTGTGCAAGTTTGTGCACACTTATTTTGGACATATTGATATACTCTCATTGTAACCCCCCAATACATTATATAGTTTTACTACACCCCATAAGAAACAAAATACCTTCTCCAAAGAGGACCGCCGACGGAAGCGGTCCTCTTTACTTTATGCGGACAATCTTCCGATTGTGCATATTAGCGAAAATTTTCGGCGAAGATTATATTGCAAGTAATTCTAAATAGATTTAAAATATAACGAGTAATGTCAATTATAAGAGGTAGAGAAATGGAATTTATTAGAAATTTTGATTATATGTCCAAAGAAGAAAAGACATGTATGTATTTAATTAATATGAGACCTGTTCTTAATTCGAGAGGTCTGTTTCATGACTGTACGGAGGAATACAGAAACCCTTCCGAACCGGACAAGAACTCAGATGTATTTATTAAATTCAGAACAGTAAAAAATAATGCCGATAAGGTCGGAATTGTTACGGACGGAGTATATACTCCTATGAAAAAGACCTCTTATGATTCAAAGTTTGATTATTATACCACAACAGTCCATGTCGGAGAGACACAGTTCAGATATTATTTTGAAATTGTGACGGGACGTGCCACGGTATATTTTAACCAGCTTGGCGCAATGACCGAGCTTAATCAGGATTACAATTTTGCCATTAATCCTGGTTTTAAGACACCTGAGTGGGTAAAAGGTGCCGTTATATACCAGATATATGTGGACAGGTTCTATAACGGTGATAAGAGCAATGACGTAGTTGACCATGAGTATAATTACATCGGAGAGCACGTCAACAGGGTAGAGAACTGGGACAAATATCCTGCAACAATGGGTGTAAGGGAATTTTACGGTGGTGACCTTGAGGGCGTAATCCAGAAACTTGATTATTTACAGGATTTGGGAATCCAGTGTATATATTTTAACCCATTGTTTGTATCGCCATCCAACCATAAATATGATATTCAGGATTATGATTATATCGACCCTCATTTCGGAAAGATAGTTGAGGACGGCGGAGATGTACTTCCTGAAGGCGTATGGGATAATTCCAAGGCAACAAAGTACATTAAGAGAGTTACAAGCCTTGCCAACCTTGAAGCAAGTAACGAATTGTTTGCCCATCTTGTGGATGAAGCCCACAAGAGAGGCATTAAAGTAATAATAGATGGCGTATTTAACCACTGTGGTTCTTTTAATAAGTGGTTAGACAGGGAAAGAATTTACGAGAACAGCAACGATTTTGAAAAGGGTGCTTATGTATCGGCTGACAGCCCATACAGGGATTTCTTCCAGTTTAACGATATGGGTGCATGGCCTTATAACGGAACCTATAACGGCTGGTGGGGACATGATACACTTCCTAAGCTGAACTACGAGGGTTCAAAGAAGCTTGAAGAGTATATCCTCAACATCGGACGTAAGTGGGTATCCCCTCCATATAACGTGGACGGCTGGAGACTTGACGTTGCCGCCGACCTTGGTTTCAGCGCCGAGTACAACCACGAATTCTGGAGAAAATTCCGTAATGCGGTTAAGGAAGCTAATCCTAACGCCGTAATTCTTGCGGAACATTACGGAGACCCATATTCATGGTTACAGGGAGACCAGTGGGATACAATCATGAACTACGATGCTTTTATGGAGCCTCTCATGGTTCCTGACAGGTATGGAAAAGCACAGTGACTCATTTAAACAGGAAAAAATAGGTAATCCTTCATATTTCTTTGATTCAATGAGACATAATATGTCAAGAATGGGAGATTCTCCTGTAAGAATTTCAATGAACGAGTTGTCTAACCATGACCATTCACGTTTCCTTACAAGAACCAACAGAACCGTTGGCAGAACCGATTCAAGAGGACCTAAGGCAGCGGAAATGAACGTCAACAAGGGTGTATTCAAAGAAGCTGTAGTTGTCCAGATGACATGGCCGGGTGCTCCTACAATATATTACGGGGATGAAGCCGGAGTATGCGGCTGGACGGACCCTGATAACAGAAGAACATACCCATGGGGACACGAAGATAAAGAGCTTATCGAGTTCCATAAAGCAGTAATTAATATCCACAAGTCCGTGCCTGCGCTTATTGACGGTTCGTACAAAAATCTTTTTGGCGAATATAACGTTATTGCATACGGAAGATTCAAGAGAGACAGTCAGGCTGTCACAATCGTTAATAATAACGAATATGAGAAACAGGTTGATATTCCTGTATGGGAATGTGAAATACCTGACGGAAGCGTGATGAAAGAAGCTATTATATCCGAAAGAGACACTTTCAGACTTAATGACAGGGAATTTACCGTGGATAACGGTAAAATAACAATTAATATGCCTGCATTTTCATCGGTTATTCTTGTTAATACTTGAAATTTATCTCAATAATTTGATATAATATTGAATTATGGAACAGATTAAAGAATTAACGAAACGTCTGATAGCGAACAGCTTTAAAGAGCTTCTGCTGCAGAATTCTTTTGAAAAAATTACAATCAAAATGATAACGGACCATGCCAATGTAATCAGACCCACATTTTATAACCATTTCCATGATAAGTACGAACTGCTTGAATGGATTTTCAGGGATGAGGTTTTGGATGAGGCAGAAATGCTTGAACGTGACGGAAAGATAGAAGAAGGCATTTATCATATCTTCTCCAAATTTTACGAAGACAGGGAATTTTACCGGAAAGCGTTTGAGATAACCGGACAGAATGGTTTTGCAGATACATTGTCCGATATGTTTACTTATTTTTATAAGGAGGCGGCATCAAGGAATCTGAAGGCCGTAAAAGAGACAAGGCTTTCTGTTGATACAGTAGCCAGGTATTACTCCAGCGGATTAATCACGGTACTTAAGATGCTTGTGGAGGATAATGGCTCGGAGAATCTTGAGGATTTCCTTTACGGATACCGTTATCTGATAAGCCATGCTTTATATGATATATAATTGCGACTACATTTTTGGGAAAATGTAGTCGCTTTTTACATTTAAGGAAAATTGTATATGGAAAAAAATACATTCAAAAATTAGAATACAAGGGTAAATTGAAGAAAGTGTGTAGAGGTTTATTCATGAATACAGTAATGATAATACTGGTCGGTTTTGGATTAGCGTTTGATGTATTTTATATAGCTGTATCACAAGGATGTGTGTTAGACCGTATACAGGGCAGGAATATGTCGTTAATGTGCCTTATAGTCTGCGGATGGCAGATGGTTGCACTGGCGATAGGCTACGGGATTGCGAGACTGCCTAAAGTATATGCAATGTCTACCGAGATCCGGATGGTATGGTCCCTTATATCGGCGTTGATTTTTATTGCTATAGGTTTTATTAAGATATATATAAGCAACCACAAAGTAGCAAGACCGGAAGTACGACAGGAAATAGATTTTAAGAAAATATGTGGTATAGCCTCATCCACCAGTATATATACGTTGTTTGCAGGGCTTGCCTGTGAATGGGTAGGCATGAACATAGCAGATATATGTATCATGGTATGTTTTATGACAATAGCACTTGTTATATCCGGAGTGTACGTGGGATACAGAAACGGAGAGCTTAATAACAAAGTATATTTAAGCGGCGGAGCGTTGCTCATAATAGCCGGAATATGTGTTATAGCAGAGTATCTTATATGGTGGTTTGAAAGGTAAAAAGATATGCCAAAGTGGACTAATTCGTTAAAAGCTGCAATAGGAAATGCCGTTCTTACCGTCTTTGTTAAGGTGGGAATGAGACCTAAGCAGATATTTCAAAATAAAAACAGAAAAAACTGTAATTACGGTGAACCTGTTATATTCATAGGAAATCACACCAGCCATTATGACGGAATAATGACATCCGTAGAATTTAAGAAAAGCAAGGCTAATATAATAGTTGCCAAGGACTGGTTTGAGAAGAAAAGCATTAACTGGTATCTTAAGAATGCCAGATGTATTCCGATGGACAGATACGGAGTTGACACCGGATGGCTTAGAAGTTCAAAAGAAGCTGTCAAAAAGGGCGAATCGATTATTATTTATCCCGAAGGAAAGACCAGTAAGGACGGTAATATCGGTGAGTTTAAATCAGGTTTTATTATGTTATCCATAATGACCGGAGCGAAGATTGTTCCGTTTGTCATAGATGGTAAATATAAAATGGTATTTGGAAGGCGACAGAGAATATACCTTGGTGAGCCGTTAGCACTTACAGAAGAAGGCAAATCACTTACTCCTAAGTACATGGAGGAGGAAAGCGAAAGATTTCGTCAGATAATACAAGATATGAAAGAAAAAGTGAAATAGGAGATTGTTATGGTATTTGATAAACTTTTAGAGATTTTTTCTAATGTAATACCTGAAGTTGATACTGCGGAAATTACAAAAGACAGTACATTATTTGAAGATTTGGGACTTAATTCATTGACAATGATGCTTCTTGCGGTATCGGTTGAAGATGAGTTCGGCATTAAATTTGAAGATGCCGGAGAACTTAATACGGTAGAAGACGTATGCAATTATATTACAGATAAGACCGGTGAACAGTAATGAAGGTTTTGTTGATTAACGGTAGCCTCCGCGGAGAAAACAGCCATTCACTTATGGTTGCACGTAAGTTCACGGAGGGCATCTGCGAAGAGGCGGATTCGGAAGTTAAGGAAATATACCTTGGCAATACCAGAATAGAGCATTGCAGAGGATGTTTTGGCTGCTGGAAGGTTACTCCCGGCAGATGTGTGATAAAAGATGATATGACAGGAATAATATTGGATATACTTGACAGCGATGTGATTATCCTATGTTTTCCATTGTATTTCTTCGGAGTATCTTCACCGATGAAGACACTTATGGACAGACTTCTTCCGTTAAAGATGCCATATAAAGGCTGTCTGTCAACAGAGGAAAATCCCGTTATAATGGATTTCCGTTATGACCTTTCAAAGAAAAGGCTGGTGCTCATATCAAGTTGTGCACACGCATCAACAGATGTTGTGTATGAACCGGTTACAAAACAGTTTGACCTCGCATGGGGTCCCGGCAATTACGATACGGTATTTTGTCCACAGGGCGAGATACTTATGTTAGAGCAGATGAAGCCGATACTTTCGGTATATCTGAATAAAGTCAAAGAAGCAGGCAGAGAGCTTGCAAGAGAAGGAAAACTGTCAGAGGAGACACGCAAAAAGGTCTGTGCTCCACTTATACCTGTCAGAGCAGTTGAAAAGATGATGACGGGATATTGGCAGGATTATCCACAGGAGATGGAATAGGATGAAAGAAAGAAGCACAAGCAGTATGGGACTGTTCAGGTTCTATTATGTAGCAGGATCCAGCCCGTTATTTGTTTCGACAATGATATTAAGAGAAAAATATTATCATAAACACCCTGAGAAGTACAGTAAAGAGCAGCGTTTTAAATTTGCCAAGAAGATTATGCTTCACATGAAAAACAGAGGAAGGGTTAAGACCAATTATTATGGAAGAGAGAATCTTCCTAAAGAAGGCGGCTATATACTCTATTCCAATCATCAGGGCAAATACGATGCAATCGGAATTCTCGTAGACCAGAAGGAGCCTTGCAGCGTACTGATGGAGAGAAAGCAGGGCAGCAGGGTAGTTGCAAAGCAGGTGTTGAGACTTACGGGAAGTGAGACTCTGGACCTTGATAATCCTAAGAGCCAGATTGCCACACTTAAAAAAGTGGCAGAGCAGGTAGCGGACGGAAGAAGATACCTCATCTTTCCTGAAGGAAAATGGGGCGATAACAAGAATACACTTCAGAAATTCAATGCCGGATGCTTCAGATGTTCTTTTGATTCCAAGACTCCGGTTGTGCCTGTGGCAATAGTTGATTCCTACAAAGGACTTAACGGCAATTCCCTCAGAAAGGTAACCACACAAGTACATTACCTTAAGCCGATACCTTACGAAGAATATAAGGATCTCAGAAAAAATGAATTGTGTGAGCTTGTAAAAGAAAGAATACAGAATAAATTGGATGAAGTTCTTAAAAAGAGGTCAGAAAAGTGAATTATCAGTCAGAACAGACAGAATATTTTGAAAAGTTGATAGAACCTGAGATTTTGACAAAACTCCCAAGATATGATACATTTTGTGAACTGCTTGAGATGTGCAAAAATGATTATGCCGATCTCCCTGCCATAAGCGATATGGTTAATACAATAACCTATGGCGAGCTTTATGACAGAATAGCGTGCAGGCGCAACTTCTTATATCACAACGGATTTAAGAAGGGCGATATAATTGCGGTTCTTGCACCTAACAGCATGTATTCAATGGAGTTATATATGGCAATTCCCACGGCAGGATGTACGGTAATAATGCTTCCGTCGGCAGAAAATGCCATAAGCAGGGAATGTCTTACAGCACTTATTAATAAATTTGATATTAAGGGATTATTTATTAACCCTGAATATAAAGAGGTGGCAGAGGGTCAGCCTGTCAAGGTTTTTGATATCCATGACACCGACAATGTACCGGGACCTACAGCGGACGTTACAAAGGATGATATTGCGGTAATATGTTTTTCCGTTAATAACAGTCCTGATAATCCGTATGGGGCAATGCTTTCACACGGAGCGATAATGAGAGCCGCACACAATGGTTTATTCATACCGGGACACACCTACAATCAAAGGACAATAGCAATCCTTCCTTTGTCCCACGTATTTGGGGCGATAAGAGGACTTCTTACATGTATTTACACAGGAGCACTTGTGTATGCCTGTGAAGACATGAGCAACATTGTTTTTGATATACCTAAAATGAAACCTACAATTCTTACTCTTGTGCCGGGTCTTGCGGAGATGATACTTTCTGTGGCAAGAATTAAGGGTAAGGAATTTCTTGAAGGAATTGAGACTATTATATGCGGCGGTGCATACTGCCAGCCAAAGCTTGTAAAACAGGCAAAAGATTACGGAATCAACCTTCTCGTAGGATATGGTCTTACCGAGGCCGCCAATATTGTCAGCGGTAATGTTGATACGGATACGGTTCCTGACTCTATCGGAAAAGTATATCCGGGAACGGAGGTACGAATTGAAGACGGAGAGATTCAGGTAAAAGGTGACGTTGTTATGAAAGGGTATTATAATGACCCGGAGAGAACAGCGGAAGTATTTACAAAAGACGGATGGCTTAAGACCGGAGACATAGGAGAATTTGATGAAAACGGTTATCTTCACATTCTCGGTCTCAGAAAGAATCTCATAATACTTCCTAACGGGGAAAATATTTCTCCTGAGGAGCTTGAGAACATATTCTTAAGCAAAGATGAGATAAAAGATTGTGTTGTATACGAGGATGCTTTAAGAGGCAGACCACTTATGGCAATTACAATACAGCCGGAAGAAAGCTTTTGTGAAGGCAAGGACGAAAAAGATATTCTTACCTATTTCAAAACACTTGTAAAGGACACCTGTAACCTTCTGCCAAGCTATAAGGCAATAACCAAAACGGTGGTTACTTACGAAGCAATAGAGCGTAAAACAGGTGACAGACTCTATAATATAGAGTGGTAATTAAGGGAATTAGTGGAAAACACTTTATTCTATACATTAAAAAAGTCTTAAAGGAGAATTTAAAGATGGATGAAAAACAGGCAAAGATCGCAGAACAGATCAAAGGAATCTTAGTAGATAACTTAAGAATTCCTGCAGAAGAACTTGATTACGATGTAGAGCTTTTCGGAGATGGAATTGGTCTTGACTCAATCGATTCTCTTGAAATCATCGCCGGTATCGACCAGGAATTCGGCGTACAGATGACAGGCGTTGCTAAAGAAAACTTCTTCAACATCGCAGCACTTAGCAAATATGTAATGGAACATATGGAAGCTTAATAGCTTGACATTCCCCCCGGCCATGCCGGGGGAATAAAGCTGACAAAGAGGTATAATAAGTATGGAAAATAAAATGAGATGTGTAATTACCGGACTTGGAATGATTAACTCAATCGGTAATTCGGTAGACGAAAGCTGGAACAACTGTATTAATGGTGTTTCAGGAATTAAGGAAGTAAAATCGATAGATACAACTGAGTGTTATGCTCACCTTGGAGCAGAGGCAGCAGAGCATTTTGATGTGGATGCAGGCAGTGATGCAGATAAGATGGACAGAGTATCATTACTCTGCGTAAAGGCAGCAAAGGAAGCACTCAGTGATTCAAAAATAGAGATAAATGATGAAAATGCAGACAGAGTCGGTGTAATCATCGGAAGCTGTGTAGGCGGCGCAATAAGTATCCAGAATTTCTTCACAGCTTATGAAGAAAATCCTGAAAAGGCAGATAAGAGCGATATTATCAAGATGCCAATCGGCGCAATCGCAAATAACATTGCCAAGATTTCAGGCGCAAAAGGTGTTGTAACCAATGTAGGTAATGCCTGTGCGGCAAGTACAATAAGTATTGAATATGCCTGTGATTTGATCAGAGCCGGTGTAGGCGATGCGTTTATCGTAGGTGGTTCAGATTCATTCTCAGCACTTGCTTTCGGTGGATTTACAGCATTACACGCACTTGATACAGACCCATGTTCACCATACAACAAGAGTAAGGGTATAACACTTGGCGAAGGTGCAGCCGTACTTGTGGTTGAATCTTATGAACATGCCGTTGCAAGAGGTGCCAAAATATATTGTGACGTACTCGGCGGAGGAATCAGTTCAGACGCCCATCACATCACAGCACCAAGAGATGACAGCGAAGGTCAGATGAATGCGATGAAGTGGGCGCTTGCAAAGTCAAAGATGGATCCAAAAGAAATCGCATATATTAACGGACACGCAACAGGAACCGTTAAAAATGATACAACAGAAATTCAGGCAATGCAGAATATTTTCGGTGATAATGACAATACAGCGGTTGACTCAACTAAGTCAATGGTAGGACATTGTCTCGGTGCAGCAGGTGCCGTAGAAGCAATCTACACAGTAAAAGCACTTACAACCAATACAGTTCCTCCAACAATCGGATATTCAGAGGAAGACCTTGAAAGACTTAAAGAAAAAGCCGGTAAATTAGACTTCATGCCTAATGTCAAGAAGGAAAAAGACATTGAATATGCAATGACAAATAACTTTGCTTTCGGTGGCAATAACGCCAGCGTTATTTTTGCAAAGCATGAAAAAGATATAAAAGAACCTGAAAACAACAAAGTATATGTTACAGGTATCGGACTTGTCAGTCCTTTGGGCAACAGTGTTGAAAGCTACATCGAAGGCTCTAAGGCAGGCGTAACCAAAGCAGAAAACGGTAACATCCATGCAGGCGTATCATCAGAAGATTATGCCAAGTACGGAATTAAATTAGCTTTCTATCGTAAGCTTGATAAATTAAGCCAGATGCAGGTTGTTTCAGGACGTGCATGTCTTGATAACGCAGGAGTTACCGTAACTGATGACAATGCAACAGATATCGGTATGATAGTAGGAACGTCTGACGGACCTGCAACAGATATTATTAACTTCCATGAAGGTCTTATTAAGAACGGACTTCATCAGGGAAGTGCCTTTGTATTCCCTAACACTGTTTACAATGCAGCAGGCGGATATTTCTCAATCAATTCAGGAGTTAAGGGCGTTAATGTAACACTTACAAACGGTCCACAGGCAGGACTTCAGAGCCTTTGCTACGCATATAACGTAGTAAAAACAGGTGATGAAAAGATGATGATTGCAACAGGACTTGATGAAAATACAGATACAATGGAACTTCTTTATGACAAGCTCGGACTTCTCTCTGATAAGGAAGAAGCAACACCTTACGCTATGGACGGAAGAAGCTTTGTACTCGGTGAAGGTGCAACATCTATTATGCTTGAAAGCGAAGCATCTGCAAATGAAAGAGGTGCTAAGAAGCTTGCCGAGGTTGCAGGTTACGCAATGACACATGAATCTGTAACAGTAGGAACAATCAAAGGTTCAGGCGAAGCTCTTTGCAAAGCAGTCCTTAAAGCGTGTGAAAATGCAGGAATTACAACAGATGATATAGATGCGGTTGTCGGTTTTGGTAACGGTAACACTAGCGTTGATACAATCGAGACAGAGTCTTACGGAAAAGTATTTGGAGATAAGGTTAAGACATTGCCTGTACTCAGCGTTAAGACACTTACAGGTGAAGCAAGAGCATGTTCAGCAGCTCTCTCAGCAGCCCATGCAGCCATGATTTTATCAGGTGAACTTGATTCAACACAGCCTGCTTACAATTTTGCAGACGGCAAGGCAGTTAAGACCACAACAGATACAAAGAACTTCAAGTACATACTTGTAACAAGTTATGCGGCAGGTGGTTCGTACACAGCGGTAGTTCTTAAGAAAGTACAGTAATGACTAAAAAAATATTATTATTGTAGCGGGTGCATTAATATTATGCATTGCAATGGGATTTTTATATTGTAATTTTATACATTCAGATATCAAATTAAAAAAATCTTCAAAAGGAATTACTGTTAATTATATTAATAAATTTCCTGATGCTTCATACCGGAACCTTTCGGATATAACAGAGGAAGAGATATGGAGCGATGAACAATATGATATTGTAGAAGGTACTGTGGAAGAAATAAGAAATGTAAAGATTAGATTTGGAACTGAAAAATATTATGGTGCGATTATTACAATTAAGCCGGAGGAAATTATAAAAGGAACTCTTGATGAAACGCAAATTAAGATTTTTGTGGATTGTAATATTAGCAAGGCTGATTCTAGTGGAGATTCTGAAATTCTAAAAACGTTAAAAGAAAAAGACAGAGGTATTTTTATTATTTATAAATATAGTGATACAGATGTCTGGGAGAATGATAAAAAGAATCTGTATATGAAAGAGTTAGCGGAATATGGTTTTGAAGATGCAGAGAGATTTGCATTTATAGAAAAAAATAGCAAGGTATATTTTAGTTCTATATACAAAAATATTTCCGAAGATGATACACTGGAGGAAATAAAAGAATATATAAAACAGAAAAGAAAGGAACTATTATGAGTAAAGTAGCAATCGTTACAGGTTCATCAAGAGGAATCGGCAGAGCCTGTGCATTAAGACTTGCAAAAGAAGGCATGGATGTTGTAGTTAATTACAACAGTAACGAAGCAGAAGCAATGAAAGTTGTCAATGCAATCAAAGATATGGGACAGGATGCAATAGCAATCAAAGCTAACACAGGTAACCAGAATGATGTTAAAAATATGTTCCGCGAAGCTTTTAAGCATTTTGGACATATAGATGTGCTTGTAAACAATGCAGGTGTTCTTGATGACGCATATCTTCTTGCAATCAACTCGGATTCCCTTGACAGAAGCATGGATGTCAATGTAAAAGGATATTTTTACTGCTGTCAGCAGGCTGCGCTTAAAATGTTTAAGACAGGCGGAAGAATCGTTAATGTATCTTCGGTAAGCTCAAAGCTGGCACTTGCAGGACAGTCTGTATACGGAGCTACAAAGGGTGCCGTTAATTCAATGACAGCAACTCTTGCAAAAGAACTTGCACCTTACGGTATTCAGGTTAATGCGGTAGCACCGGGATTTATCATGACAGAAATGATTGAACAGATTCCTGATGAAAAAAGAGAAGAGTACCTCAAGGATATTCCAATGGGAAGACTGGGAACAGTAGAAGAAGTAGCTGCAACTGTTGCAATGCTCTGTGGCGAAGCAAGTTCATATATAACAGGACAGGTAATAGTTCTTGACGGAGGATTAAGCCTTTGATGAACATAATTGAAATCAATAAAAGAATAAAGCAGAGACCACCTTTCCAGATGGTTGAAAGAGTGCTTGACGTGGTTCCCGGCGAATCCGTTACCGCACTTAAGAACGTGTCTGTAAATGAGCCTTATTTTATGGGACATTTTCCTGATGCACCAATAATGCCGGGAGTTCTCGTAATTGAATCGGCAGCACAGGCTTGTTCACTTGCAATCGAAGCGGACGGAACAGACGAAAGCACAATTTATGTACTTCTTAAAGTAAAGGATTTTAAGTTTGTAAAACCTATTATTCCGGGAGATACAATGATTATTAATTGTAAAAAGACAATGGGAAGTGCAGGTTTATATTCTTTTGCCGTAACCATATC
>JBNMKN010000051.1:0-12238 GCA_050874365.1 Butyrivibrio sp.
GCACGTACCATTACAATTCCTATATAATCACCCCTGTGAATAATGGGACAGGAATTGCTTTGTTCTCTCTTCCCTTGGATTTTCTATAACCTGCACAGGGTCACCCTGTTCAACAATATATCCGTTATCCATAAAAATGATTTTGTCTGCCACATCTCTGGCAAAAGTCATCTCATGGGTTACAATAATCATAGTTGTATCTTTATCCGCAAGTTCTTTAATAACCTTAAGGACTTCGCCTGTAAGCTCAGGGTCAAGTGCCGATGTAGGCTCATCAAAGCAGAGAATATCAGGATGAAGTGCAAGTGCCCTCGCAATGGCAACTCGCTGGCACTGTCCGCCTGAAAGCTGATGAGGATAATTATCCATTCTTTCGGCAAGCCCCATCTGGTTCAAAAGTTCTTCGGCTTCCTTCCTTATCTCTGAAAGTATTGCCTTTTTATTGGATTTATAATCCGGCTGCTCCTTGGCTAAAAGCTGTCTGGCAAGCATAACGTTCTCAATCGCCGTGTACTGTGGAAAAAGATTAAAAGACTGGAATACAAGCCCAAAATGAAGTCTGTTTTTTCTCATGGCAGAATCGTTAAGCCTTACTCCCGACTTGCTGTCAAAAATCACTTCTCCGTTGACCTTGATTATTCCCGAATCAGCTCTTTCAAGGAAATTCAGACATCTGAGCAATGTTGTTTTACCGCTTCCGGAAGACCCGATAATCGATAATACCTGTCCTTTTTCCAGGGTAAAGCTGATGTCTTTAAGTACCTCTGTATCTTCAAAAGATTTTTCTATGTGTTCTACTTCTAATATGGGCATGGCGTATCTCCTTATTTAAAATACTGAAGTTTCTTCTCAAGTCTGCCTAAAAGAATAGTAAGCAAGCCTACAAAAACAAGATAGTAAACCGCTGTAAAGAATAATGGCCATATCGCACCGTTAATTCCCTGTGAGCCTTTCATAAATGCCTGTCCAGCCCAGATAATCTCCTGTAAAGCAATAATTCTTGCAAGAGAGGTATCTTTGACAAGGGTAATAATCTCGTTGGACATAGGTGGCACAATTCTCTTAATCATCTGTTTAAGCTTGACTTTAAAGAAAATCTGGCTTTTTTTCATACCAAGCACAAGTCCTGCTTCGTCCTGTCCCACCGGTATCGACTCAATACCGCCTCTGTATATTTCAGAAAAATAACATGCGTAATTAATTATAAATGCAACCGCCGCTGCCATAAATCTTCCCGATTCTCCGCCGCCCCACACAGGGTTATTAAGCACAAGTCCCGGAAAATAAAAGATAATAAGCAACTGAATCATAAGCGGAGTACCGCGTATAATCCATACAAATATTTTAGTTATATATTTTAAAGGTGGAAATTTAGAAGTTGAGCCAAATGTAATGATAAGACCAAGGGGAATGGCTCCTATAAGTGTAACTATAAATAATTTTAATGTCTGTAAAAATCCTGTGTTAAGTGCCTTGACAACCACAGGAAACTGTTTTGCAAATAATTCCATTTTATGTTCCTCTGTTAAGAAAGAAAAAGAGTGTGGAACTCCACACTCTTAATGTCTTTAAATTTACTGTTCAATAAGTGCAGCCTGCACGCCATATTTCTCAGCGCATGTCTTCATGCTTCCGTCATCATAGCTTGCTTTAAAAAATTTATTTAATTCTTCTGCAAGGTCAGAACCTTTTCTGAATCCTACGCCGTACTTCTCGTCACTTAAGCCCACTGTATATGTAAGGTTCTCATAAGAAGTTCCTTCTCCTACCATTGCTGCAGCCATAAGTGAATCAATAATTGCAGCGTCTGATGTTCCGCCTGCAACTTCCATAAGTGCGTCTGACTGTGCTGTTACTTCTGTAACCTTAAGTCCGAGTTCATTTGCTACCTCATTACCTGCACTCTTTGATTCAACCGCAAAAGTCCATCCAAGGTCTTTAAGGCTGTCTTTATCTTTTATTTTATCAGCATTTTCTTTTTTTACAATAACAATCTGCTGATTGTTGCAATATGGTTTTGTACATTCCATTGCTGAAACAACATCTTCTGTTAATGTCATTCCGTTCCATACGCAGTCGATTGTCTTGCCTTTAAGTTCCATGAGCTTATTATCCCATGTAATCTCAACAAATTCAACCTTTACGCCAAGGCTTTCTGCAAATGCCGCAGCCATATCAGCGTCAAAACCAATCCAGTTACCATTGTCATCTTTGTAATCCATTGGTGCAAAGTCTGTAATACCGACAACAAGTGTTCCCTTATTCTTAACATACTCAAGGTCGCTTTCGCTGTTTCCTCCCGCTGTCTTATCAGACTTACCGCATGCTGCTAAAGATAAGGCAAGTACACCTGCCAAAATCATTGCTAAAAACTTCTTCATAATTGTTTCCTCCTGTAATTCATATTTACTTATGTGAAATACCTTAACATATTACCACTCTATCACGATAAAGTCAACAAAATACCCGATTCGTAAATGGTTTTTACTGCCATTTCGAGATTTTCTTCATTGACAAAGGAGTAATTGATTATAAATACATGTTCAGAGTCATTAGAAGCTTCCTTATAATATTGTGACAATGCGGTAACCTTTATCCCGTTTTGCTGCAGCTTAAGGACAACCTCACTGTCCGGCAGCGTTGTTTTTATTTTCATAAGAAAATGAAGCCCGGAGTCCTTTTCCGATATCTCCACATATGATGACAGCGGACTTTTTTCTATTATGCTTAAAAGCCTGTCCCTCTTATCAAGATAATACCTTTGCATCCTGTTGATATGCTTTTCAAAATAGCCTTTGTTAATAAACTCTGCCAGTGTATACTGTTCAAAATTTGATACCGTACATGAGTAAAAAGACATTTTTTTATAATATTTTTCCGCAAGGCTTTGGGGAAGTACCATATAACTCACCCTGATTGTGGATGAAAGTGTCTTGGTAAAAGTATTTATGTAGATAACTTTATCCTGCACGTCCATGGTCTGCAACGCCGGAATCGGATGTCTGTCAAAACGGAATTCACTGTCATATTCATCTTCTATTATATAACGTTTGTCGGAGGACGCAGCCCAACCTAACAATTCATATCTTCTGCTTACAGGCATTATTATTCCCGTTGGAAAATGATGTGACGGTGAGATATGTATGATATCTATGTTCTTTTTTTCCAGTTCTTCTATAATAATACCATTTGAATCCATATCCACATAGTCGCAATCAACACTATGGCTCTTATATATCTGATATATCTTGCCGTATCCCGGATTCTCCACACCGTACTTACGGTTAAATCCCAGAAGTTCAATTAACTGGCCGTACAGATACTCCGTTCCTGCACCGATTATTATCTGCTCCGGCATAACCGTCATATTGCGAAATTCTTTCAGATGGCTTGCTATTGCCTTTCTTAATGGAATAATTCCTCCACAGGGCGGGTTCGTTAAAAGCTCTGCCTGATTATTAGTCAACAGCTCCCTTGTTATCTTTGCCCATATAGAAAAAGGAAAATGTTCTGACCGTGTCTGGTTACTGGTGAAGTCGGCAAAATACACACTTTCTCCCGATGACAGTTTTACGTTATCCATGGTTATATTTTTGGCTTCAACAGGCGAGGGATTGACTTCCGACACAAAAAAACCTTTTTTAGGTACCGAATAAATATATCCTTCCGCAATTAATTGTTCATACGCATTTTCTACGGTAATAACACTTATGTTCAGATTGCGTGCAAGATTACGCTTTGACGGAAGCTTCTCACCTGACTTAAGAACCCTTTGTATTATGTCATTTTTAATACATTTATATAGGTATATATACAAACAATCTGACCCTATATTGTCAAAAGAATATGTAAGCATTAACGTCTTTCCTCCAAATCTGACCTTTCTGAATATATGTGTTTTGAATATTTTCATATGTCCAGAAATCATTATAATTGCAAATAGTTAAAAAAACAACAAAAACCTTGGAGGTATCAGAATGGCTGAAAACAGATATAAATTAAATAAAGAACTTGCCCAGATGTTAAAGGGCGGCGTTATCATGGACGTTACAACTCCTGAACAGGCTAAAATCGCAGAAGCAGCAGGCGCCTGTGCTGTAATGGCACTTGAAAGAATTCCTGCCGATATCCGTGCTGCCGGTGGTGTATCACGTATGAGCGACCCAAAAATGATTAAAGGAATCCAGAACGCCGTTTCTATTCCTGTTATGGCAAAATGCCGTATCGGTCATTTTGTTGAAGCACAGCTTCTTGAAGCTATTGAAATTGACTACATTGATGAAAGCGAAGTTCTTTCTCCTGCTGATGATGTATACCATATTGATAAGACCAAATTCAAAGTTCCTTTCGTATGCGGTGCAAAGGACCTTGGCGAAGCACTCCGCCGTATCAACGAAGGTGCATCAATGATTCGTACAAAGGGTGAACCTGGTACAGGCGATGTTGTCCAGGCAGTACGTCATATGCGTATGATGAACAGCGAAATTAACAAAATCAAGGCAATGCGCGAAGATGAACTTTTTGAGGAAGCTAAAGTTTTACGTGTTCCTTATGATTTAGTTGTATATGTACACGATAACGGAAGACTTCCTGTTGTAAACTTTGCAGCCGGCGGTGTCGCAACTCCTGCCGATGCAGCTCTTATGATGCAGCTCGGTGCTGAGGGTGTATTCGTAGGCTCAGGTATTTTCAAATCAGGCAACCCTGAAAAGAGAGCCAATGCGATTGTTAAAGCTGTAACAAACTATACAGATGCAAGCCTTATCGCTTCTCTTTCAGAGGATCTTGGCGAAGCTATGGTTGGTATCAACGAACAGGAAATTGAACTTTTAATGGCAGAAAGAGGAAAATAATATGACTATTGGTGTGCTTGCCGTTCAGGGAGCTTTTGCAGAGCATATAAAAAGACTTAAAGAACTGGGAATTGATTCTGTAGAGCTTAGAAAAAAAGATGATTTGGACAAACCTTTTGACGGTATTATTCTTCCCGGCGGCGAAAGCACCGTTCAGGGTAAATTATTAAAAGAGTTGGATATGTTTGATACTCTTAAAAATATGATTGAGAACGGGGTTCCCGTTCTCGCCACCTGTGCCGGACTGATTCTTCTAGCCGAAAAGCTTGAAAATGACAGTCATACATATTTTGGCACATTACCTGTTACGGTTAAGCGTAACGCCTACGGAAGGCAGCTTGGCAGCTTCTTTACAGAGGAAGATTTCAAGGGTATCGGAAAGATTCCAATGACTTTTATCCGCGCCCCTTACATAGAGAGCAGCAGCAATGATGTTGATATTCTTGCAAAAGAAAACAATCATATCATTGCCGTCAGGTATAAAAATCAACTGGCAATGTCTTTCCACCCTGAACTTGATAATGATACAAGGATACATGAATATTTTGTTGATATGATTAAAGGATGTTAGATTATTCTACCATCCTTTATTTCAATTATGCGGTCGCAAGATTCAGCAATATCCTTGTCATGTGTAATAATGATAACCGTTGTTCCCTTTTCATTCATTTTCCTTAATAAGGCAATTATATCCGAAGATGTCTTTTCATCAAGGGCGCCTGTGGGTTCATCCGCAAGCAGTATTTTAGGCTCCATTATCATAGCTCTGGCAATTGCAACACGCTGTTTCTGCCCTCCCGAAAGCTTACTGACTTCTTTATCATAAATCATTTCCATACCAACTTCTTTGAGTAAGTCAATAGCTCTTTCTTTTTCAATTTTACGGTTTACCTTTTTCTTTGAAAAATCAAAAGGCAGTAACACATTATCAATTACCGTATATTTTTCCAGCAATGCAAAATCCTGCATTACAATACCTACATTTTTATTCCTTATCTGTGCACGTTTTCTGTCATTATATTCCGCAACATTAACACCGTCTATAAGATATTCTCCGCTGTCGTAATTATCAATACAGCCGAGTATGTGCATCAGCGTTGATTTTCCCGCACCTGATTTTCCTATAATAGCGACAAACTCTCCATCATTTATCTTAAGGCTTACATCATCAAGGGCTTTTAATTGGTTTGGTTTTCCTTTGTTATATGTTTTTGTCAGATTTTTAATTTCTATCATATAGTGTTCTCTCCCTAATTTTTTTGTGCAACAAGTTGAAAAGATGTTTTCCTCATATTAAGCAATCTACACATCAGATATGTACATATTGCAACTAATGCAGCATATATTATTATCATATACATCAACTCATTCGTTATCAGGAAATTAATATTACCGAAAATCTTAAACTTCATCTGCAGTTTTCCTATACTATAGAACAATATCATTCCGATTATCAGGTCAAATATAACTTCAACCGTAAAAGGCATAGCTGCTCTTCTGTTATTCATTCCCAATATCTGGATAACTCCGAATGTTTTCTTATCATTACTTAATTTGATAAGTAATATCGAATCTATACAGACTGTCATCATTAACAAAATAATTATGGCTATTGGAATATTTTTTCCATTTTCCCTTGCATATATTTTGTCTGAATTTGATACAAACCCATTTTCGGATAAATTAATGACGCCTTTTACATCCGAAAACATTTCCATTCCTTCTTCAACAAGTTCATTCACATATTCATCAAACTGCACCGAATCCATATCATCCATATTTATCAGGACATTTCTGTAAAAATAATCACCATCAGTGTTTTTTTCAATCTTTGAAAATTCGCTCTCCGGAATAATCATGAGAAGTCCGTTTTCATTATAATAATAGCTGTCATACATTTGCGTATAGTTTACCTCTGCTATTCGTTCAAATCCGCCATATATACTCATAAGCGTCTGATTATCGGAGATAATTCCTGCTATCTTATATTTAACTGAATAAGGATGCTCCTCATTCAGGGAATATGCCGTTCTTATATCACCCGTTTTGGCTCCAAAACTGTTTTTTGAAACATATACGTTAATATACTCATCATTGTTGCCGTCTATTTTTCTTTTTCCCGAATCCAGCTGCAGATTTAATTCTTTTATTAATTTATCAGGATAAACAACTACCTGATATGATTCCCTTCCATCAGTTATATTTACCTGGCTTTCATCACACAATGTTGTTGATATATATGACATGGTTTTTCTGCCTGCTGTCAATTCATCATATCTATCCTTATAACACATGGAGATATAGACCATATTGTCTCCCGAATATCTGTTGACAATGTCATATAAGACTTTCTCTCTGTTAATCTGGCTCAAAAAAATCCCTGAACTACACATTGTCAATGTGAGAATCAAAATAAATACAATATGGAAAAAAATATTATATACATAATCTTTTCGTATAAATCTAATCATTATTTGTTCTCCTTAACAGTTCTTTAAGTTCAACACGATTACATACGAATACAACTGCCGATGTCAGCACGATTATGCAGCCATATACAACCGCTCCGGTGAGTATATATGTTCTGGCACTAAATATATTGTAGTTATTACCATATATACGATAAAATATATTCTCAAAAACCAGATGCATCAACGTCATTCCAATACATATAGTCAATGCACTTATAACCGCTATTTCTGTCATATTAATCTTAAATCTTTTAAGCTTGCTTGCTCCGACTATACCCATAACGATTAATTCCTTACGTCTGTTTTTGATAAGATACCAATATAACATACCCGTGTTGACAGCGATTGTTATCCCTACTATTACAGATATAAAAATAATTGTTTTGATTGACACCAGTGTTTCTCCGTCACGGATATTAAAATCCGGAACGTATACCCTGTCTCCCAGTTTGCTTTCAAAATTATTTTTGATTGCTTTATAATCTTTTACACTTGGCAGGTCCTCAAAATTAAATATTGTCATTAATACACCCGCTTCATCACCGATTGCATTAATTGTTGTACTGACCTTATCGTGCGTAGCACTGTCACCTTCTATACCTATGATGGTATACTCTTCACCCAATATTTTAATCTTATCACCTAATTTGTAATCATAACCGGCAACAGCAACTTTACTGTTATCTGTATAATCCTGCTTTTCAAAATAACGCCCCGATATAATATTCCTGTTCTCTTCTATCGGTTTTGCATTCATAAATTCACCGTTACTATATCCTGAATGAATACTGACGGGATACTCCAGGTCTGTCAGCGCCATAGTATATACATACGATAAATCCGCTTCCACCTCTGCACATGTTGTCCTAATTAATTCCTTTATCTCACCGATTGTGACATCTTCAAAGCTTAAATCAATATATTTATTGTCTATGTCAAGTTCCTGTTTTCGTCCGTTAAATTCAGCAAATACTCCATACAGAAAGATTAAACAAACCATCCCTATTATCTGTGACAAAATCAGAACAACATATATAATTTTATGTGCTTTCATTGAATTTTTTAATAGTTTAAACAAGGAAACCTATCCTCCCCTCTTATTTTATCTATAGTACTGCATTGCTATAAAACTATATGAATCTAATAGTGTTGCAGAGTTATGTGATTTGGAAGCATATGCTTCAACACCATGATAATAATCATATACTGCACTCTGATAATCCCTGACCATCCTGATTTCTTTAGTTCCGCCCGGCTCAATTTCAACGTTGTATAGGCTCCTATTTGCATCATACGTTCCTGTATTATAGCTATATCGCATTAAATAAATATTGCAATATATATTTGCTTTGCTTGCACTGACCATACTTGTCTTTGCCGTGCTTTCCATACCTGTTGATACATAGGTTCCTGCACGTCCGTTATACCTGTCCGAATAGTTCTTTTTCCCTCTGACCTTATCATCTCCTGATACCATATTTGCACATATCGGTAAAAATACTGACATCGCTATAAGACATCCTGTTACTGCTTTTTTTACAAATCTTTTCATCATACGCATTCCCTTTCTTTTGCATTAATTAAATAACTTCCGGTTGTAGATTTATAACTAAGGTAGAACAACCGATACACTCTTACAATTTCACGATATCATACCCCTGCTTAAATTTCAACATTAATGTCGCGAGCGGTCACTTTTTGTCGCGAACGGTCATTTTCCCTATAATAAAACTTACGCCATTCCCAATAGTTACCCATGCAATGTAAGTAGGAACTGTAATTAAAATAAAACCGACAAAATATAATTGAGGCTTATGAAATGCGGGTACCATCTTATATATCCATGCATCCGTCAGATTTGATAATAAATATGCAGGGAGTGTTCCTTTAGAAATAAATTCAGCAATTTTTGATAAAGATTTAGGAAGTTTTATTCTATATAACATTAGGAAAATACATACCACAATAAATATAATACATATTGAGCCAAATTCATATTTGGTTGCATTGGCAATCGTATAATCTGTTGATAAAAGGGTTGCAAGTCCTGTTGTAAAAGCAATCAATGCCGTTATTAAAATCGTCCATTTTATTTTGACAACAGGCTTTAATTTCTTTATTACAGCCCCAAGCATGTAATAACTCAGAGGATATGCTATCTTCCAATAATCAGGAAATATACTATACTCGGTTAAAGATGAAAGTGATGTTGCCGCAATCAATAACCCTGTCATAAGGATTAGCATTTTATTGTCTTCTGTGTGTTTTACACATGTATTTAATATCGGACTTATAAGAATCAGTCCAATATACATAGCTATATACCACCCATAATATGCCCCGCCAAATTCAAAAAACAGCTGCTTCCATTCATAAAAACTTTTACTTTCATTAAGAAAGAAATGCCTTACCGGAATAGAAATCGCAGACGCAATTATATATGTAACAACCGCAGTCAGAATACATTTAAAATAATGTCTGTTAATCGGTTTATCTGATTTTAAATATCCGGTCAGCATCATGAATAATCCATTACAGCTTATGAAAAGTATCCTTTGTACATTTGCAAACAACATCCATACACCTTGTTGAGTCTGATCAGTGTACCCATTATATAAATAATAATGAAATCCAAATACCATCAAAAGAGCTACGCATCGGATTACATTAACTCCGTCTTCACTTTTCTTCATACATCCTCCATTAATATTTACTTAGAAAATTTTACTTTATTATAACATAAACAGTTCATAAAAGCATATTTTTCTGATTTACCCTCTGTATTTGATAAACATTTGTATAAATACAACAAAGCCCGGTGGGGTGTAAACACCCTCCGGGCTTATTAGTCTTATATTAAGCTTTGCTTATTACAGCAATATCTTATTCGATAACTGTTGCAACTCTTCCTGAACCTACTGTTCTACCACCTTCACGGATAGCGAATGTAAGACCCTGTTCCATAGCGATTGGGTGGATGAGTTCGATTGTCATTTCTACGTTATCACCAGGCATGCACATTTCTGTTCCTGCTGGAAGTTCGCAAACACCTGTTACGTCTGTTGTTCTGAAGTAGAACTGTGGACGATAGTTATTGAAGAATGGAGTATGACGTCCACCTTCATCTTTTGTTAAAACGTAAACCTGAGCTGTAAATTTTCTATGGCATGTAACTGTACCTGGTTTTGCAAGTACCTGTCCACGAACGATCTGGTCACGGTTAACACCACGGAGAAGAGCTCCGATGTTATCACCAGCCATAGCTTCATCAAGCTGTTTTCTGAACATTTCGATACCAGTAACAACTGTCTTAAGAACGTCTTCCTTAACACCAAGGATTTCAAGTTCGTCGTTAAGGTGAAGTGTTCCTCTTTCTACTCTACCTGTAGCAACAGTACCACGACCTGTGATTGTGAATACGTCTTCTACTGGCATAAGGAATGGCTTATCTGTATCTCTTACAGGATCTGGGATATATTCATCAACTGTATGCATAAGTTCAAGAATCTTGTCACCCCATTCACTGTTAGGATCTTCAAGAGCTTTAAGAGCTGAACCCTTAATGATTGGACAACCTGTGAATCCATATTCTTCAAGCTGTTCTGTAACTTCCATTTCAACTAATTCGATAAGTTCTTCATCATCAACCATATCGCACTTGTTAAGGAATACAACGATATATGGAACACCAACCTGACGAGCAAGAAGGATATGTTCCTTTGTCTGTGCCATAACACCATCAGTTGCAGCAACAACGAGGATAGCACCATCCATCTGAGCAGCACCAGTGATCATGTTCTTTACATAGTCAGCATGGCCTGGGCAGTCAACGTGTGCGTAATGTCTTCTCTCTGTCTCGTACTCAACGTGAGCAGTAGAAATTGTGATTCCTCTTTCTCTTTCTTCTGGAGCCTTATCGATATTTTCGAATGCAACAGCTTCACCTGTACCAAGTCTAGCGTTAAGAGTCTTAGTAATAGCAGCTGTTAAAGTTGTTTTACCATGGTCAACGTGTCCGATTGTACCAATGTTACAATGTGGTTTAGTTCTTTCAAATTTAGCTTTAGCCATTTTAAAAAAATCCTCCTTAAATTTTCCCTCTTCCGGGTTGTCTTTTTTTATAAGCTTTTTTAATTATATTTCATAAAAGAAATTTTTTCAATATTTATTTTGCTCTTGCAGCGATTACTTTATCCTGTACGTTCTTAGGTACCTGCTCATATTTCTGGAAGAACATTGAGTAGTTACCACGACCCTGTGTAGATGAACGGAGTTCTGTTGAATAACCGAACATTTCAGCAAGTGGAACTAATGCTGTTACCATCTTACCGCCACCGATGTCATCCATGCTCTGGATCTGTCCACGCTTAGCATTTAAGCTTCCGATTACATCGCCCATGTATTCTTCAGGCATTGTAACTTCAACTTTCATGATAGGCTCAAGGAGAACAGGATTAGCCTTCTGCATAGCTTCCTTGAATGCCATAGATCCGGCAATATGGAATGCCATTTCTGATGAATCGACTTCATGGTAAGAACCATCGTATACGTTAGCTGATACACCAAGTACAGGGAAACCTGCAAGGATACCTGCTTTAGTAGCTTCTTCGATACCTTCTCCAACAGATGGGATATATTCCTTAGGAATAGCACCACCTACTACAGTAGATACGAACTTGAATGTTTCTTCACCGTTTGGATCCATAGGCTCAAATTTAACTTTACAGTGTCCGTACTGTCCACGACCACCTGACTGTTTAGCATACTTGCTGTCAACATCAACTGGTTTTGTGATTGTTTCCTTATATGCAACCTGTGGGGCACCTACGTTAGCTTCAACCTTAAATTCACGAAGAAGACGGTCTACGATAACTTCAAGATGTAATTCACCCATTCCGGCAATAATTGTCTGAC
>JBNMKN010000052.1:0-12208 GCA_050874365.1 Butyrivibrio sp.
GAAGCTCGACTACCGGCTCAGATTCTTCTGTCTCAGGCTCCTCTGTCCCAGGTTCTTCTTCCGGCTCTTCCGTTACCGCCTCTTCATTAATATCTACATTCTCAAGCATCTTAGCCACATCAATATCCTCGGCAGTATCCTCAGGTTCTTCATTAAGTGTATCTACCATAACATCGTCATCCGGTATTGTCTCCTGTACACTTTCAGATTCACCTGATGCAATCTTAGCCGCATCCTCTGTAAGTTCATTTACAGCCTGTGATAAATCCTGCTTTAAATCTTTAAAAAATCCCATTGTTGCTTTCCTCCTGGTTAAATATTGTGATGAACAGGAACGGTATCTTCTGTGATAGGAAGGATTAATGCGTCCATTTCCTGTAGTTTCTCTATTATTTTAGGTGTTGCCTCCAAGGTTGTTTCTCTGTACTCCGAATCGTGCATAAGCACAACCGATACATCTTTCCCTTCAACACCTCTGATTACATTATTATAAATTTCGTCAACTGTCAATTCTTTACTTCCGCCGTCGCCTGATGAAACATTCCAGTCGTAATATACTATATTCTTTTCATCAAGGTACTTTATAAAAGTCTGGATAGGAAGTGTTGTCTGCTGATTGCTTGAACCACCCGGAAATCTGAAAGCAAAAGGAGTAAAACCGGTAAGTTCCGTAAGATAATTACTGAGAATATCAACCTCCTCTTTAAAGCTTTCATAGCTCTCATATACATGACGGTAATCATGGGTGGTTGAATGCATTGCCAGTGTATGGCCTCTTGTAACGATTTCTTTTACATATTCATCATATTCAGGTGTCTTGATAACAAAAAAAGTTGCCTTAACACCGTATTTATCAAGCACATCAAGAAGTCTTTCGGTATTGACGCTTGGACCGTCATCATAAGTAAGATACACCACCTTACGTCCCTCTGCCAGTGCTTTATCTATCTTTTCGGAATCAGAAAGTTCTTTAACCACACTGTCCGTCTCTTCGCCTGCGCTGTCCTTTGACGGCTTATCGGCACTGTTCACCGACGGCTTCTTATTATCATTTTCAGAAGTTGCCTCAGATTCCGTAACCTTACCCGTAGTCTCCTTCTCCGATGCCGCCATTGCCGTCTTTATGTCATTTAACTGTCCTGACAATTTATTGACTTTGCAAAATAATATAATACATAACAAAGTCGGCAGTAAGATAAGTGTAATTATAATTCCAATAATAATCTTCTTATATAAATTAATTCGTCTTCGGCGTAACTGTTCCTCAGACATTTCCTTATGTTCGGATGACACTTTATTTCTCCTCTTCTGTTTACAAACTAAACGCGATGATATTATAGCACAGATTCCTTTCTTTTAGAAGATTTTTTTAGATAAATTTAATATTTGTTTACTTAATCCTTATTTATTTTCACCTGATTTTATGTTAAAGTAATTGAGATTAAATTTACAAGGGAGGTCAAAATGTTACAGTTAAATAACATAACCAAAGACTATATCTCCGGTGATACTGTTGTCAAAGCCTTAAAGGGCATAAGCATATCTTTCCGTGAACATGAATTTGTATCAATTCTCGGTCAGTCAGGCTGTGGCAAGACCACAATGCTTAACATAATCGGCGGTCTTGACAGATATACCGACGGTGACCTGATTATAGGCGGACGTTCAACCAAAGAATTCAAGGATAAAGACTGGGATTCCTACCGCAACCACAAGATAGGTTTTATCTTCCAGAGCTACAACCTGATTCCCCACCAGACTGTTTTGTCCAATGTGGAATTAGCGCTTACTTTATCCGGTGTATCCAAAGCGGAACGCCGTAAACGTGCTGTGGAAGCTCTTGAAATGGTAGGTCTCGGAGACCAGATTAATAAAAAACCTAACCAGATGTCAGGCGGACAGATGCAGCGAGTTGCCATTGCAAGAGCCCTTGTCAACGACCCCGACATAATTCTTGCAGATGAGCCGACAGGTGCACTTGATTCGGAAACAAGCGTACAGGTAATGGATATTTTAAAGAAGATTTCCGATAACAAGCTCATCATCATGGTTACCCACAATGCCGAACTTGCAGAGCAGTATTCGTCACGAATCATAAGACTCCTTGACGGTAAAGTAACCGATGATACCGCTCCGTATGAAATGCCTGCCGGCAAGGAGACTGCTCCTGTTGCCAAGGCTGTGGGTAAGAAAAAGAAAAAAGAGAAAGTGTCAATGTCATTTTTTACCGCACTTTCATTAAGCTTTAAGAATCTTCTTACAAAAAAAGGAAGAACTTTTCTCACTTCTTTTGCGGGAAGCATAGGTATAATAGGTATCGCTCTTATCCTTTCCCTTTCATCGGGATTTCAGGCATACATAAACCGTGTTCAGGAAGATACGGTTTCGACATACCCTATAACCATCGAGAACGAAAGTGTGGATTATTCAAGTATGCTTAATTCCATGATGGGTGAGACAGGCACAGTTGAAGATAAGGAAGACGGCAGAATATACGCCGCACCTATCATGAGCCAGCTCATTAATGCAATGTCTGCGGAAGTTAAGAAAAATAACCTTTCAGAATTAAAGAAATATCTTGAAAGCCCGGACTGCAACATCAGTGATTATGTACTTGACGTACAATACCAGTACGATATTCCTCTCAATGTATACGCTGAGGATTACTCCGACGGAATTAACAAAGTCAATCCAAGTACAATGTATCAGGATATATGGGGTGTAAGTGACGAGACAATGTCATCTTCCCTTGTTTCTTCTTTTTCCAATACGGATATGTGGTCACAGATGATTGATAATCAGGACCTCCTTAATTCACAGTATGACCTTGTTGCAGGTTCATGGCCTGATAATTACAATGAGGTAGTCGTAGTAGCCGATAAGAATTACCAGATTACCGATGTATCGCTTTATGCACTTGGTATCAGGAATTCATCCGAATTAAAAAATATAATGATTAACCTTGACAAACAGCTTGACGATACTGTAAGCAGCTACAGCTACGAGGACCTTTTAAATCTTAAATTTAAAGTAGTGCTTCCGTCAGCATATTACCAGTATGACGAAGCAACAGGAACCTACAAGAATATGTCAAGCAGCGAAGATTATGTTAAACAGCTTATTGACAACGGTATTGAAGTTAAAGTATCGGGAATTATAGTTGCAAAAGACGATGCTGTTGCTACTTCAATTACAGGTGTTGTAGGCTATACAAAGAACCTTGTGGACTATATTGTTTCGGAAAACAGCAAATCAGATATAGTTAAAGCACAGCTTGATAACCCTGATATAGACGTTCTTACAGGTCTTCCGTTCTCAACGGTTGATATAGACCTTACAATGGATGATATTAACGCATATATAGGTACACTTCCTGAAGATCAACAGAAAATAATCAGTGCTTACATCGCTAACCTTTCTGATGATGTAATAATTGAAATGTTCAAGAACCAGATACAGCAGTCAAGTTCAAATACATACGAAAGCAACATTGAAGCACTGGGCTACGTTACAACAGATAACCCTTCAACGATTAATATCTATGCAAAAGACTTTGAATCAAAGGATGCCATTTCAGATATAATTTCAGCGTATAATGACAAAGTCAAATCAGAAGGAAATGACAGCCTTGAAATTTCATATACCGATTACATCGGTCTTATGATGTCATCTGTAAGTAAAGTAATTGACGCAATATCTTATGTACTTATTGCCTTTGTATCAATTTCACTTGTGGTTTCATCAATTATGATTGGAATTATTACCTACATTTCTGTTCTCGAAAGAACAAAAGAAATCGGTATTTTAAGAAGTATCGGTGCTTCAAAGCACGATATCTCAAGAGTATTCAATGCCGAAACAATGATTGTCGGACTTGTTGCAGGTATAATAGGTATAGGCTTCACGCTTCTGCTTAACATACCGATTAACATAATTATCAAGAAATTCTCAGGAATTTCAGGTGTTGCGGTTCTTCCGCTTAAGGGTGCACTTATCCTTATTGCAATAAGCGTATTCCTCACATTAATTGCAGGTCTTATTCCTGCCAAGGTAGCATCAAAGAAAGACCCTGTTATAGCACTCAGGTCTGAATAAAGTATAATAAAAAGACGTGTGAAAACTTTTGTTTTTCACACGTTTTTTTGTTAAACTATTTTTCCGTTTTCTATTCTTACAATTCTATCCGCATAGGAAGCTATGTTTTCATCGTGGGTTACAAGAATAATTGTTTTACCTTTCGTTTTAATATTATTTAAAAGTTCCATTATCTCCTGTCCCGTCTTTGCATCAAGAGCACCTGTCGGTTCATCTGCCAGAATAATCCTGTTATCGGAAGCTAATGCTCTTGCAATAGCACATCTTTGCATCTGTCCTCCCGAAATATGATTGGGATATTTTTTGGCAATATCACTTATTCCGGTTTTTTCCATCATTTCGTCAACTATATTCTTCCGCTTCTTTGCCGGAATTCCCTTTGCAATAAGCGGTACTTCAATATTTTCAGACACCGTATATGAATTTATAAGGAAATAATTCTGGAATATAAAGCTGATATTATTTTTTCTGAACAGGTCAAGTTCTTTTATGGTTAAAGAGCTTATTTCTTTTTCATTGCAAAAATACTGTCCCGACGTAACTTTCTCCATTCCTCCGATTATATTTAACAACGTGGATTTACCCGAACCTGAACGTCCCATAACGGCAATATATTCCCCGTCATCAATTTTAACTGATATATTATCAAGTGCCTTAACACTCGTATCATCCGCATTATATACTTTAATAACATTTTTAAGTTCAATCATTCCGTAATCCTCCCGTTAAGTAAGTTAAGCACAGACGTTTTTTTCATAAGTTTAGCAGGAATCATCGAAGACATTATGACAACTATTACAGTTACAACAAATGACATAGGTACACAATATAAAGTGAAAATATGCTTTATTAATTGTTCCGACGTCAGGTCTCCGCCAAAGAATATTCTTAACACAAAATACATGGCAGCCATACTTAATATTACAGGTATAACTGTCTGAATTATATTCTGAATAAAAATAATAGAACACATATCCTTCTTTGTGACTCCGTTTGAAAGCCTTATTCCGTAATCCCTTGATTTGGTTATTATCGAATATATCTGGCTGACTGAAAGAGAAATTATCATCGCAACGCCAAAAAGTCCAAGTGCAATTTTTAAAACTCTCGTCTGCATATCTGTATTTTCTTTGGTGTAACCGACTACAGAAGATATTTTATATGTATCAATTTCCGTGTCATATTTTTCAGAAATCTTGTTAATTTTTGAAACTATATTATCATAATCATTCTCTTTACTATATGTAAAAAAGCTTCCGCCGTAATTTCCCCACTGTACCAGTTCAATAATTCCATACTCCATTGAGTAACTGCCTGACTTTGCCAATGTCAAATCATCAAAAACATACGTGTCTATCAAAGATGACTTTTCATCAAAAAAACCTCCTACAGTATATCTGAAAATCACATTTCCTTCTACGTCACAGTCTTCAAAGATATCACCTATGCTTATGACATCACGATATTTTTCCGACAAATACAGAATTATATCTTTATTATTGTCCTCAATGTCTACATCATATGGTTCTTTTCCTTCAACAAGATTAATATTCATAACAGACCAGATACCTATATTCATGACTGTTGTCTCTATTGCATAGTCGGTCTTATCTTTGGAATTCTTATGTCCACTTTGTATATCAAGTAAAAACTGCAATGCCGGAGCTGAATTACCCACACCATCATAAATACATCCGATGTTGTCAATTTCTCCTATTTGCGATATTTCGGAATATATTTTTTCACTGTCTTTGGCATCTATAGGAACCGAAACATACCCTAACCTGTCAATGCCACATTTTATGCTTTTATTAATTCTGTACTCGTAACTGTAAGCATCAACAATCAGATATATAAGAAAAATAAGTATGCTGTAAAATATAAATGCTGCTAAAAGATGTATATAAAACTTTTTTCTGTTTTCCAGGCATATATCATATGCCATCCCGATTTTATTCTTTAATTTCATTATTCTACTCCGTAAATCTTAATATCTGTTCTGTCCTGTCAGCCCTGCGTCTGTCAACAACCAGATAAGAACATCCGAATATCGCAAAGGTAACAACTAGCAAAAATGCCGTAGCCAATAACCAGAACTTAATAACCAGAATTTCTTTAAAAATAACATAGACAACTAAAAGTCCCACTATTGCAGCCACTGCAAAACATAAAACAATTCTAAGAAACACAGGCATATAAATTTTACTTCTGCTCATGCCAAAAACTTCTTTTATAAAAGCTTCTCTTACAAGTGAGGACATCAAAAGCACAACAGATTCTCCGATTACAAATACACAGAGCAGTCCTGTCAAACCTAACAATACATTCTTAATCTTTCCAAAAAGTATATTATACCCTGATTGTCCTGAAGCCTCTGTTATTTCATACATATATGTATTATCCGTAAGATAATCCTTTAACAATGTCATATCAGCATTATTGCTTTCATAATGAATTACCACAGGTTCACCATAATAGGCATTTTTGCATAAATTACTGTTGATTTTTTCTTTAATTGCATCATTCAATTCAGAATATTTAATATATATGCACTCGTTCTTTTCAAGTTTTTTGGTTGCGGCAACCCCAAGTACACTGTAATTTTCATTAAAGATACTAATCATATCATTATCAATCAATTTAACATACTTATTACCTACATAGACTCCGTTTTCTTCAACAATAGAGCCTTTACTCTTTTCTAGCGGTACAACAGGTGCTTCTTGAAGTGAAAAATATACCTTTCCCTGTGCCGTTGCACCTCCCGAAACATTGAGCTCCAAATCCATGGAAATATTGCCATCCATTAAACTAATTTTTTCTATAAATCCCTTGATTATATCCGAATATTTATCATATTCTTCATCGGAATATGCCGTACCGCCTTCTACCCTGAACGGATATACACTTATGTATTCTTCATATCTGTAACCGTCATTCCTATTAAAAAAATTGTCTGACACAGGTACAAGCATTGTTATAACAATTACAGAAATAAACATTGATATAAATAAAACTATATATGAAAATGTTTTATTGTTTTTCAAACCATTCCACTCCCTTAGCTTAAGCTCTTATAACCGGAAAAACCGTCAAAACCCGATTCAGTTTTTATGGATGTTATCCTCCACCACTTTAATTTCTGCCTCCGACAGATACTTTTTCATGAAGTCAATACTCTCATCGGTAAGGTATTTGACACATCTCTTGAATTCCACTGACCAGCCCTCTACCCACAGTGAAAAGATTGGTTTAAGTTCTTCTTTTGTATAATTTTCATTATCAAACGCAAGAATTGCACGATTGAGCAAATCTATATATTTATCCCTGTTGCCTTCGCATTTGGTAACATTGCCGATACTTTCAAGTATTTTCTTAGAGCTGTTATTATTAAAAAGTTCGGGAACATTAACAATTCCGTCAATGGCAGTTTCCGCAATTTCACAGAACTCCTCTGATGCTGCAGCAATCTCACTTTGAACCTTGTATGCACTTTCAAAGTCTAATTTGCATAATTTATCCGCTGTCTGACTCATTCTTATAACGATATTATTGGTTGCGCTTCTTGCATCAAGGAAACCCATAATTCCAATCTTATCTTTAATCTTTTTAGGAAACAAATCCGTAAAACGCATCTTGCTTACCGGTCTGTCGGTTGTATAAATAACGGGGTTCATCTGGTTAAGTACGGAAATAAGCTCCATGCTGTACTCGTTTTCCCTTGCAAGGAAACGCTGCAGCCCTCTCCTGTTATTGATAAAAAAGTCCTCGATTATTGATTTATTCCTGATAAATTTAAGCTTCTCATCCATTTCCGATTCATCGGAATAATATATGTCAAAATCTTCCGGGAGCTCAAATCTGGCATCACCAAGAATTCTGTTAAGGATATCATCCTCAATATCATACCTTGCATACAAAGCAATTTTCAGTAAAGCTTCGTATTCTTCGCCTCTTAATTTTTCAATATTTTCATCTTCAAAAAGCATTAAGAAATCATGTTTCTTAACGGCTTCAAAATTGTAGTCATAGTCTGCCCCTTTGAAAACAGACTTATTAAAGTCATTTGCAAAAAAGAGGACATAATCCCACCTTTTGCCCGGTGCTATTTTAAGTGATTCCAGTATATCCTCTACAAGATTTTTACAATTTCCATACTCCGTAATAATTTCCGGCATTAAATTATATGCACTTGCATATGTCCCCGTAAATAAATGTTTGAAATGTTTTGTCTCTTTATATGTAAAATTTCTTTCTCCGATTTTATATGTTCTGCTCTTCTTCTCCGAACCCGATAAACTCTTTATACTGTTGTTAAATGATGACCACTCCCTGTCATCAATAACCATGTAATCATTTTTCCCGCATTTTACTACAACCGCTATCATTCGTCTCTCCTTCCGGCTCCCATAATTTTATGTATAAAAAAAGAGTACCACATATGTGATACTCTTTCAATCAAATTAATGATTATTTATTGCTTAATTCAGCCTTTAACTGTGCTGTAAGTGCAGGAACAATCTTATTAAGATCTCCTACGATACCGTAATCAGCTACATCGAAAATAGGAGCTGTCTCATCTTTGTTAATAGCAATGATGATATCTGATTCTTCCATTCCGGCTGTATGCTGAATAGCACCTGAAATACCGATTGCAAAATATACATTAGGACGTACTGTCTTACCTGTCTGACCTACCTGGAGATCTTTTGGCTTCCAACCGTTATCAACAACTGCTCTTGAGCAGCTAACCTGTCCGCCAAGAACTTCTGCAAGTTCATCAAGCATCTTGAAGTTCTCTGCTGAACCAACTCCACGTCCGCCTGATACGAGGATTTTAGCATCCATGATATCCTTGATATCAGATACGGCTTTAACAACCTCTTTAACAACAACATACTTGTTGTTAGGTGTAAATCCAGGATTGAATTCAATAACTTCAGCCTTAGCACCTGCGATTGGGCTGATTTTCTGCATAACACCCGGACGAACAGTTGCCATCTGTGGTCTGTTATCTGGACAAGCGATTGTAGCGATTGTGTTACCACCGAATGCAGGACGTGTCATTAATAACTGGTTGTGCTTCTGTTCACTTTCTCTGCCAGGAATTGCATTAATTGGGAAATCACCGATTTCAAGTACAGTACAGTCTGCTGTAAGACCTGTTGCAACTCTTGCTGAAACAGTTGGGCCAAGGTCACGACCGATTGCTGTAGCGCCGACTAATACGATTTCAGGCTTAAATTCTTTAATTACTGATGCTAACGCATGAGCATATGGTTCTGTTCTATATACTTTTAATTCAGGATCATCTACTACGATAACCTTATCTGCACCATACTCTGCAAGAGTATCTGCAAGATTCTTTACATCTGAACCAATAAGAACTGCTGTAACTTCTGTGTTAAGAGGAGCAGCTAATTCCTTAGCCTTTCCAAGTAATTCAAAAGCAATACCGCTGATCTCATTATCTACCTGCTGTGCAAATACAAAGACACCTTTGTACTGTGCAATTTCTTCTGGACTCATTTTCATATTCGTTCACCATTTCCTTCTGTTAAATGATATGTTTCTCTTTTAATTTACCAACGATGTAGTTAACTGCATCTTCAGGTGAATCAGGAGTAACCTGCTCTCCGGCACCTTTACGTACTTTATCAGATGCCTTAGCTATCTTTGTTGGTGAGCCGTTAAGACCGAGATTGCCATCTTCAACATCCTTAAGGTCTGCTCTTCCCCAAACTGTAAAACTTGTATCACAAGCTTTGAAGATTCCTGCAGGTGTCATATATCTAGGCTCATTTAATTCAGAAAGAGCTGTTATAAGACATGGCATTTCAGCTTCTACGATATGATATCCGTCATCATACTGACGCTGTACAGTAACTTTATTTCCATCAACTTTGATATCCTGGGCATATGAAATTACTGGAATTCCAAGATGTTCTGCTATCTGTGGTCCAACCTGGGCTGTATCACCATCGATAGCCTGACGGCCTGTAATTACGAGGTCATAATCAATATTTCTTAATGCACCGGCAATTGTTGTTGATGTAGCCCATGTATCAGCTCCACCTAAAACTCTGTCTGTAACAAGGATACCATTGTCAGCACCCATAGCAATTGCTTCACGAAGAACATCTTCTGCCTTTGGAAGACCCATTGTAAGTACAGTAACTTCTGCTCCATACTGATCTTTTAATCTAAGTGCTGCTTCAAGACCAGCTTTATCATCAGGGTTCATGATTGTAAGCATTGCAGCTCTGTCAAGTGTTCCGTCAGGATTAAACTTAACTCCGCCTTTAGTATCAGGAACCTGCTTTATACATACTACGATTTTCACGGTTATTCACTCCTTATAGTCTATTTTAATAAATCTGCTGAGATTACCATTCTCTGAACTTCAGATGTTCCTTCGTAGATTTCTGTGATCTTAGCATCACGCATCATACGTTCAACATCGTATTCTCTGATGTAACCATATCCACCATGTAACTGTACACACTTTGTTGTAACTTCCATTGCAACTTCAGCAGCAAATAATTTAGCTTTTGCAGCTTCAACAGAGTAAACCTTCTGTGTCATCTTAGCACATGCAGCTTTGTATACTAATAACTGGGCAGCTTCAACCTTTGTTGCAAGATCAGCAAGTACAAACTGTGTATTCTGCTGCTGTGCGATTGAACGTCCAAACTGCTTTCTCTCTTTAACGTAAGCGATTGTTGTCTCTAATGCACCCTCAGCAATACCAAGTGCCTGAGCAGCAATTCCGATACGTCCGCCATCAAGAGTATGCATAGCGATTGGGAAACCTTTTCCCTGCTGTCCAAGAAGATTTTCCTTTGGAATTCTGCAATCCTGGAAAATTAATTCATAAGTAGCAGAACCTCTGATACCCATCTTCTTTTCTTTTGTACCGAATGTAAATCCAGGTGTTCCTTTTTCTACGATGAAAGCAGAGAATAATTTTTTCTTTCTTCCCTTCTTGTCTTCAACAACATCTGTTACAGCAATGATGATATAAACATCTGCATACTTACCGTTTGTGATGAAGCACTTAGATCCGTTAAGAACCCATTCATCTCCGTCAAGAACAGCCTTTGTCTGAACACCCTGTGCATCAGTACCTGCACCAGGTTCTGTTAAACCGAAAGCACCAAGTTTTTCACCTGTTGCAAGTGGTCTTACATATTTTTCCTTCTGTTCAGGTGTTCCGTATGTTAAGATTGGGTCTACGCAAAGTGATGTATGAGCTGATACGATAACACCTGTAGTACCGCAAACTTTTGATAATTCTTCAACACACATAGCATATGTTAAGATATCACAACCCTGTCCGCCGAGTTCCTGTGGAACAGGTATTCCCATGAAACCTAACTTCTGCATTTTCTCAACAGTACCAACTGGGAACTGTTCAGTCTCGTCAACTTCCTGAGCGAGAGGTTTTACTTCATTCTGGGCGAAATCTCTGAAAAGAGATCTTGCCATTTCATGTTTTTTGTCTAAAATGAAATCCATTTTGTATAATTCCTCCTATATATTGCTAATGCTTTAATTATAAAGCATCAACTGGTGTCTTTGTACGGTCAGCATTGTATACATAGAAGCCTCTGCCACTCTTGCAGCCAAGATTTCCACCACGAACCATCTTACGAAGGAGTGGGCATGCACGATACTTGCTGTCGCCTGTTTCTTTATAAAGAACATCCATAATAGCAAGGCAGATATCAAGTCCTACGAAATCACCTAATTCAAGTGGTCCCATTGGATGATTAGCACCAAGCTTCATAGCTGAGTCAATTCCTGCGATATCAGAAACACCTTCCATCTTGATGAAAGCAGCTTCGTTAATCATTGGAATTAATATACGGTTAACAACGAAGCCGGCAGCTTCATTAACCTGTACAGGAGTCTTACCGATTTCTTCTGAAATCTTCTTTATTGCTTCTACTGTAGCATCAGGAGTATTAACACCTGCAATTACTTCGATGAGTTTCATACGGTCAGCAGGATTGAAGAAATGCATTCCTACCATTGGACGTGTAAGTCCGTTTCCGATTTCTGTAATTGAAAGGCTTGATGTGTTAGAAGCGAAAATACATTCAGGCTTAGC
>JBNMKN010000053.1:0-12151 GCA_050874365.1 Butyrivibrio sp.
ACCCTGTACAATGCAAACATGATAGGAAGCTGGATAAGCATGGTAAGACATCCGCCTGTTGGTGATGTACCATACTTTTCATATACAGCCTTTGTCTCTGCCTGCATATTCATCATGGATACCTGATCTCTCTTATCTTTATATTTTGCCTGAATTTCCTGAAGTTCAGGATTCATAAGGCTTGATAATTTAGAGAACTTCTGCTGTTTAATTGTCATAGGAAGGAGAATAAGTCTTACTATGATTGTAAACAGAATAACACTGATACCAATAATTGGAACATGATAAGGTTCTTCTGTAAACCAACCGGCAATATTATATATAAGGTTAAAAAGTCCATTAAAAATCTGACCTAATAACCATGCTATTGGCTTAAGAAAACCTGTCTGTGTTGTTAAAAGAATCATGTTTTCTCCTTAATATTCTTTTATTTATGGAACCGGATCATATCCTCCCTTAGCGAAAGGATTACACCTTAATATTCTCCATATTGTCAAAAGACCGCCCTTAAATGCCCCATATTTTTCAATAGCCTCTATTGCATATTGGGAACATGTAGGCGTATAGATACATGTTGCGTGTTTTTTAAGCGGTGATATATTCTTTTTATAAAATTTAATCATTTTTATAAGTATTTTTTTCATAATCTCTTCCTATTATATAGATAAAATTTTATGAAGCCTTAAAAGATGTAACAATGCACTTTCTGTATCTGCATAATTCTTACCTTTTAAATTGGCTCTTGCAATAATGACTATATCATATCCTTTAAGAATACTTCCGCTGTTTAACCGGACGCTCTCACGTATTAAACGTGTCAACCGGTGTCGGACAATACTGTTCCCGACTTTCTTGCTCACAGATATTCCCAATCTGAGATTATCCGTTCGATTCTCCAAAACATACATAACCAGATACTTATTTGCATAAGAAACACCGTTCTTATATACATTCTGAAAATTCATATTACTTTTCAAAGACTCATATCCGTTCATGTAATACACTCTCTTTCATAACTTATAGTGAGAAAGAAAAAGGCCACACTTTTTGCGGCCTATGCTGATAATACTTTTCTACCTTTTGCTCTTCTGGCAGCAAGAACTTTTCTTCCACCGGCAGTGCTCATTCTTGATCTGAATCCATGAACTTTAGATCTTGATCTCTTCTTAGGCTGGAATGTCATCTTCATGCGAATACACCTCCTTATAATATTTTTGCCCTATATTATAGAACATCATTCTCATTCTATTCAAAAACCATTACAAAGTCAAGCATTTATTGTTATCAACATTATGTGGATAACTTTGGGGATAAAGTGTTTAAATGGTGTTTATAAATACCCTCATTAACGTTTTTAAGCCATTTATTTTGTGTATATGTCAATTCACAATCATTTTTCATTAAAAGTTGAAAATTTCTTTAAAATGAGGTAAAATAGGTGTTGAATATCGTGAGATATTATCGTTTTTTTTAGGAGCAACATCATGATTAACATTTTAAAAGAAAAGTGGGAAGAAATCATCAATACCCTTAAGATTTCTTATGATATGGGTGATTTGCCGTTCAAAACATGGATTCTTCCTTTACAGCCTTATTCAATAGATGATTATACCGTTACTATTTTTGTACCGGATCCTCGTGTAGTTAATCATATTAAGAATAATTATACCAATCATTTTGTCACAACTATATCTAACTTTTTTGATCATAGTTATGATGTACGTTTTATAAGTACACCGGATCTTGCTAACCCTCAGCCTGAGGTTAAAGAACCTGTGGAGTCACTTAATTCCCTTATCATTAAGGCAGGTCTTAATCCTAAATATACTTTTGAGACATTTGTCGTAGGTGATAATAACAATTTTGCCCATGCAGCTTCTTTAGCTGTTGCGGAATCTCCGGGAGATACATACAACCCTCTCTTTTTATACGGAGGTGTGGGACTTGGTAAGACTCATCTTATGCAGGCTATAGGTAACTATATTCTTAAGCAGAATCCTTCTCTTAAAGTTATGTATGTAACTTCTGAGATTTTTACCAATGAACTTATCGAATCCATCAAGACAGAAAAGAATACAAGTAATAAGAACTTCCGTGAGAAATACCGTAACGTCGATGTTCTTTTAATTGATGATATACAGTTTATTATAGGTAAGGAAAGTACACAGGATGAATTTTTCCATACCTTTAATACTCTTCGTGAAGCTAAAAAACAAGTTATTATATCTTCGGACAGGCCTCCTAAGGATTTTGAGACCCTTGAAGACAGACTTAAATCACGTTTTACTAACGGTCTTCTTGTTGATATCTCGCCTCCTAATTACGAGACCAGAATGGCAATCTTACATAAAAAAGGTGAGATAGAGGGATATAATATTGATATGGATGTCCTTGAATACATTGCAACCAACATTAAGTCCAACATAAGAGAACTTGAAGGCTCTCTTACCAAGCTTGTTGCTTTTTCAAAATTCAGCAAACAGCCAATCAATGTTGCTCTTGCAGAAGAGGTTTTAAGAGATTTTATATCTCCTAACGCTCACAGGGAAGTAACTCCTGAATTAATAATCCAGACAGTTGCTGAACATTATCAGATTTCCGTTGAGGACCTTATTTCCAAAAAGAGAGATCAGAAAATAGCATGGCCACGCCAGATAGCAATGTATCTTTGCCGCAGCCTTACAGATATCCCTCTTACCAAGATAGGTTCTTATCTGGGTGACAGGGATCATACTACCGTCTCTCACGGATGTGATAAAGTAGCGGAGACTCTTGCCAAAGATACTTCTTTTGCAAATACACTTGATATAATAAAGAAAAAGATTAATCCTTCCTGATTCTGTATTTTATTATAATAGGAAGCAATTAATCCGACTTTTGCACATTTTCCTGTGGACAAGCGGGTATTATATGTGGATATCTTTGAAATTTTATAGTTGTTTTATAAGTCAGGGCTTGTAAATGTGGATAACCTCAATGATTTCAACATGGTTTATTACGGTTTTCCATATTGTTATCCCAGTCATAAACCCTTTATTTTAGGGACTTAAGACGGGTTTTCAACTTATTCACAGCCCCTACTACTACTACTACTAATTTTTTTTATAAATAATAAAGCATTTTCGCCAAGGAGGAATTATACACATTATGAAAATCGTCTGTAATAAATCAGAATTACTTAAAGGAGTTAATATAACTCTCAGAGCAGTTCCTGTAAGAACAACAATGACTATACTTGAATGTATTCTTATTGATGCAACTGAACTTGATATTAAATTAACTGCTAATGATATGGAACTTGGTATTGAGACAACAATCGAAGGTGAAATTATCGAAAAAGGTAAAATAGCAATTGAAGCTAAATTCTTTGCCGATATTATCCGTAAACTTCCTGACAGCGAAATTACAATCGAGACTGACATTAATTTTAATGCTTCAATAACATGTGAAAAATCAGTATTTAATATTCCTGCAAGAGACGGTGAAGATTTCTCTTACCTTCCTTACATCGAAAAGAATAATATGATTACAATTTCACAGTTTGATTTAAAAGAACTTATCAGACAGACTATATTTTCTATAGGTGACAATGAAAGTAACCTCATAATGACAGGTGAGCTTTTTGAAGTTACAGAAGACAACCTTAAAGTTGTATCCCTTGACAGATACAGGGTTTCTATCCGTAATGTGAAGTTAAACAACATTTACAACGATATCAAAGTTATAGTTCCGGGCAAGACCTTAAATGAAATTTCCAAGATAATTTCAGGTGATGCCGACAGCATGGTTGACTTATATTTTTCAGATAATCACATCTTGTTTGAGTTTGATAAAACAATCGTTATATCAAGACTTATTGAAGGTGAATTTTTCAAGATTAACCAGATGCTTTCAAAAGATTATGAGACCAAAATAACAATCAACAAAAAGGAACTTCTTGACTGTATTGACAGAGCTACTCTTTTTGTAAAAGAAGGCAATAAAAAGCCTGTTATTTTTGAAATTGAAGACGGTTCAGTCAAAATCAACATTACTTCTACAGTCGGTAAGATGAATGAAGAAATCGATATCGAAAAAGAAGGCAGCGACATTAAGATAGGATTTAATCCTAAATTCGTAATAGATGCACTCAGGGTTATTGATGATGAGACAATATCAATGACATTCATGAATGCCAAATCACCATGTACGATAAGGGATAAAGATAACAGATATATTTATCTTATCCTTCCTGTTAATTACTAGAATAGGAGTTTTTTATGGAGATAATCAAATTAAGAGAAGAATTTATTAAGCTTGGACAGGCTTTGAAGGCTGCCAATTTAGTAAGTTCAGGTGTGGAAGCCAAAGATGTTATTCTTGACGGTATGGTTAAAGTAAACGGTGTAACAGAGTACCAGAGAGGAAAAAAACTTCGTGCAGGAGATATGGTTTCTTTTAACGGAGAAGAAATTAAAATTGAAGAATGATAATTAAATCTATTGATTTACAAAACTTCAGAAATTATGAAACTGAGAAAATAGAGTTTGATGGAAATACCAATATTCTCTACGGAGATAATGCACAGGGTAAGACCAATATTCTTGAGGCAATATTTTTATCAGGTACATCAAAAAGCCATAAAGGAAGTAAGGATTCGGAGATAATCAATTTTTCAAAAGATGAGTCTCATATTAAGACGGTTATATCCAAAAAAGAAATTGATTATCGTATAGACATCCATATCAGGAAAAATAAATCAAAGGGCATAGCCGTCAATGGCGTACCCATTAAGAAATCATCCGAGCTTTACGGAATTGTGAATATCGTATTTTTTTCACCTGAGGACCTTAACATCATCAAAGCAGGTCCTTTTGCAAGAAGAAGATTTATGGACATGGAGATGTGCCAGCTTGATAAAATTTATGTAAACAGTCTTATAAATTACAATAAAGCAATAGACCAGAGAAACAGACTTTTAAAGGACATATATTTTTCTCCTTATCTTGAAGACACCATTGATATATGGGATGAAAATATTCTTAAATACGGTTCAGAGATAATCAGAAAGAGAGAAGCTTTTATCAATGAACTTAATGAAATTATCAGAAAAATACATTTTACTTTGTCAGGTGGAAGGGAAAATATTGTTATAAAATACGAACCCTGCGTAAGGGCAGAAGAATTTGAAAGCGTACTTAAAAGCAACAGGGAAAGAGATAAAAAACAAAAATCTACCGGTTCGGGACCTCACAGGGACGATATTATTTTTTTAGTCAACGATGTTGACATAAGAAAATACGGTTCACAGGGTCAGCAAAGAACGGCGGCTTTATCACTCAAACTGGCAGAAATAGAAATTGTTAAAAAACACATAGGAGATACGCCAATCCTTTTACTGGATGATGTTTTATCCGAACTTGACAGTAACAGGCAGAATTATCTTTTAAACAGTATTCATAATATCCAGACGATAATGACTTGTACGGGATTAGATGAATTTATAAATAACAGATTTAATGTAAACAGAATTTTTAAGGTAACTAATGGAAAAGTAAGCAAAGAAAATTAATAACAGGAGGCATTACACATGAGCGATGCAGGTTATACAGCAGACCAAATTCAAATCTTAGAGGGTTTGGAAGCAGTAAGAAAAAGACCGGGAATGTATATAGGAAGTACATCTTCGAGAGGACTTCATCACCTGGTATATGAAATAGTTGACAATTCGGTAGATGAAGCACTTGCTGGATTTTGTACAGAAATTTTTGTACAGATTAACGAAGATAATTCCATAACAGTTGTAGATAACGGCAGAGGTATACCTGTAGGAATTAATGCTAAGTCAGGTCTGCCTGGTGTAGAAGTTGTATTTACAATACTTCATGCCGGCGGTAAATTCGGCGGTGGAGGATACAAGGTATCCGGCGGACTTCACGGTGTAGGTGCTTCGGTTGTTAATGCTTTATCGGAATGGCTTGAAGTAAAAGTATTCCAGAACGGTAATGTATATGAACAGCGTTATGAGAGAGGTAAAGTTATGTATCCTCTCAAAATAGTCGGAAGCTGTGATGAGGAAAAAACAGGAACAGAGGTTCATTTTTTACCTGATAAAGAAATATTTGAAGATACGGTATATGATTACAATATATTAAAACAGCGTCTCAGGGAAATGGCTTTTCTTACCAAAAATCTTAAAATAACTTTAAAGGATGACAGAGAAGATAAGAAAGAAAAAGTATTTCACTATGAAGGCGGAATAAAAGAGTATGTTGAGTACCTTAATAAGGGAAATCAGGCACTTTATGATGAAATAATTTATTGTGAAGGAAATAAAAACGGAGTTAATGTTGAAGTTGCTTTCCAGCATAATGACGGATATTCCGATAATGTATACGGCTTTGTTAATAATATAACAACCCCTGAAGGAGGAACCCATGTAACAGGTTTCAGAAATGCCGTAACCAAGACATTTAACGATTATGCAAGAAGCAATAAGATATTAAAAGAAAAAGACCCAAGTCTTTCGGGTGAAGATATAAGAGAAGGTCTTACAGCAATTATCAGTATCAAAATCGCTGACCCACAGTTTGAAGGACAGACTAAGCAGAAGCTTGGCAACAGTGAAGCAAGAGGAGCAGTTGAAAGCGTAGTTACAGAGCAGTTGACATACTTCCTTGAACAGAATCCTTCTGTGGCAAAAACAATATGCGAGAAATCCGTTCTTGCACAGCGAGCAAGGGAAGCTGCAAGAAAAGCAAGGGACCTTACAAGAAGAAAAACAGCACTTGACGGCTTTAATCTTCCCGGCAAACTTGCGGATTGTTCAGACAAAAATCCTGAAAACTGTGAAATCTTCATAGTAGAGGGTGATTCCGCCGGCGGCTCTGCAAAGAGTGCAAGAAAGAGAGAGACACAGGCTATACTTCCACTCAGAGGAAAGATTCTCAATGTAGAAAAAGCAAGACTTGACCGTATTCTCGGAAATGCGGAAATAAGGACAATGATAACAGCTTTCGGAACAGGAATACATGAAGATTTTGATATATCTAAATTAAGATATAACAAGATTATAATAATGACCGATGCCGATGTGGACGGAGCACATATCAGTACATTATTGCTTACTTTCTTTTATAGATTTATGCCGGATTTAATTAAAAAAGGACATGTATATCTGGCTCAGCCACCTCTTTACAAATTAGAGAAAAATAAAAAAGTCTGGTATGCTTACAGTGGTGAAGAGCTTAGTGCTATTCTCGCCGAAGTAGGAAGAGACCAGAATAATAAAATACAGCGATACAAAGGTCTCGGTGAAATGGATGCTTCACAGCTTTGGGAAACAACAATGGATCCTGAACACAGAATACTTAAAAAAGTATATTTTGACGAAGAAATATCATCGGAAATAGATCTTACATTCTCAACATTAATGGGCGATAAAGTAGAACCACGAAGAGAATTTATTGAAACAAATGCTAAATATGTTAAAAATCTTGATATTTAACATGAGCAGGGTCTGTATTATTTAAAAAAGGAGACTAAAATATGGATGAACATATCTTTGATAAAGTTCACGAGGTAGACTTGAAGAAAACAATGGAAGATTCTTACATTGATTACGCTATGAGTGTAATTGCCGCAAGAGCGCTTCCTGATGTAAGAGACGGTTTGAAGCCTGTTCAGAGAAGAATTCTTTTTTCAATGAGCGAGTTGGGAAACGGACCTGATAAGCCTCATAGAAAATGTGCACGTATCGTCGGTGATACCATGGGTAAATACCACCCACACGGAGATTCGTCTATTTACGAAGCACTTGTAAAGCTTGCTCAGGATTTTAATACAAGATATCCATTGGTAGACGGCCACGGTAACTTTGGTTCCATTGACGGTGACGGTGCTGCCGCAATGCGATACACAGAAGCAAGACTTACAAAACTTTCTATGGAAATGCTTGCCGACATAGGTAAGGATACCGTGGATTTTATACCTAACTTTGATGAGACAGAAAAAGAACCTGTTGTACTTCCTTCAAGATATCCTAACCTTCTTGTAAACGGTACATCAGGAATTGCGGTAGGTATGGCAACCAATATACCTCCACATAATCTCAGGGAAGTAATCAAAGCAGTTATAAAAATCATTGATAACCGTGTCCTTGAAGACAAAGAGACAACTATTGATGAATTAATGGAAATAGTAAAAGGTCCTGATTTTCCTACAGGAGCTACAATACTCGGTAAATCGGGAATAGAAGAAGCATATCGTACAGGCCGTGGTAAGATAAGAGTCCGTGCGGTATCTGAAATTAATACGCTTCCAAACGGTAAGACAGAAATAATTGTTACCGAGCTTCCATATATGGTTAATAAAGCTTTGCTTATCCAGAAGATAGCCGAGCTTGTTAAAGATAAAAAGATTGACGGAATCACAGGTATTATTGACCAGTCCAATATGCAGGGCATAAGAGTCAGCATTGAACTCAGAAGGGACGCCAATGCCAACGTAATCCTTAACCAGTTGTACAAGCATACACAGTTACAGGATACATTCGGCGTTAATATGCTTGCCCTTGTTAATAACGAGCCAAAGGTTCTTAATCTTCACCAGATGCTTACATATTATCTTGAACATCAGGAAGAGGTTGTAACAAGAAGAACCAGATATGAACTTAACAAAGCACAGGAAAGAGCTCATATTTTGGAAGGTCTGCTCATTGCCCTTGATAACATTGATGAAGTAATATCAATAATCAGAGGTTCTGAAAGCGTCAATATAGCAAAACAGAAGTTAATAGAAAGATTCGGACTCTCGGATGCACAGTCACAGGCAATCGTGGATATGCGTCTCAGAACTCTTACAGGTCTGGAAAGAGAAAAAATCGAAGCAGAATATAACGAATTAATGAAACGTATTGATGAGTTAAAAGCAATTCTTGCTGATAATAAAAAACTTCTCATGGTAATAAGGGAAGAACTTTCTGTTATTATGGATAAGTATGGCGATGACAGAAGAACAGCCATCGGATATGATGAGTTTGATATTTCAATGGAGGATATGATTCCTAATGAAAGCACAGTCATCACAATGACTAATTTAGGATATATCAAGAGAATGACTCCTGATAATTTCAGAAGCCAGAACAGAGGCGGCCGCGGAATTAAGGGAATGCAGACAATAGATGATGATTATATCGAAGATATTCTCATGACAACAACACATAATATTGTACTGTTTTTCACCAATAAAGGACGTGTATATAAATTAAAAGCTTATGAAATCCCTGAAGCGGGAAGAACTGCAAGAGGAACCGCCATTGTTAATCTTCTTACATTACAGGCGGGTGAAAAGATATCTGCCATTGTTCCGGTAGACGGAATAAAAGATAACGAATATCTTTTCATGGCAACCAAACAGGGTATAGTCAAGAAAACATATTGCAAAGAATATGCGAATATAAGAAAAACCGGAATTCAGGCAATCACATTAAGAGATAATGATGAGTTAATTGAAGTAAAGGCAACAGATTCCACAAAGGAAATTTTCCTTGTAACAAAATACGGATATTGTATAAGATTTAAGGAAACAGATGTCCGTCCTACAGGACGTAGTGCAATGGGTGTTATCGGAATGAATATTTTAGAAGGTGACGAGGTTGTTGGAATGCAGCTTAATACCCAGGGAGACGCACTTTTAATAGTATCCGAAAACGGTCTTGGAAAACGTACACCGATTGAAGAATTTAATCTTCAGAACCGTGGTGGAAAAGGTGTTAAATGTTACAAAATTAACGAAAAATCCGGAAATGTAATAGGTGTTAAAGCTGTAAGCAATACCAGGGAAATAATGCTTATAACAACTGAGGGTATAATTATACGAATGGAAGTAGCGGGAATATCTACTTTAGGACGTATAACATCAGGTGTTAAGTTAATAAATCTTGACGAAGGCGTTAAAGTTGCAAAGGTTGCAAAAGTAAGAGAAGAAGATGTTTCTGACGAAACCGAATCAGAAGAAAACAATCAGGAAGACTCTGAAGATAACAGCGAAAACTAACAATAAACAGCAGACCGGAGCATATCCGGTCTGTTTTTTTGCGAGGAAAAAATGAGAGAATTAGATGTAAAAGTAATAACAGAAAATATTAAGGAAATGTGCATTGAAGCCACACATTTTTTAACGGAGGACATGAAAAATGTACTTGATGACTCCGTAGTAAAAGAAGAATCTCCTCTTGGAAAGCAGATTTTACAGCAGTTACAGGAAAATCTCCGGATTGCGGGAGATGAGATGATTCCTATCTGTCAGGATACGGGAATGGCAGTTGTCTTTATAAAAGCAGGACAGGACGTGCATTTCATCGGAGGTAATATTGAAGATGCAATTAACGAGGGTGTAAGACAAGGATACACGGAAGGTTATTTAAGAAAATCCGTAGTAAAAGATCCTATCCTCAGGGAAAACACAAAAGATAATACGCCTGCAATTATCCATTATTCCATAGTAGAAGGAAATGATGTTGAAATAACCGTGGCACCAAAAGGTTTTGGAAGTGAAAATATGAGCCGCATATTTATGCTCAAACCTGCAGACGGTATAGAAGGTGTAAAAAATGCCATACTGACGGCAGTTAGAGACGCAGGACCAAACGCATGTCCTCCGATGGTAGTAGGTGTGGGAATAGGCGGCACCTTTGAAAAATGTGCACTTCTTGCAAAAGAAGCATTAACAAGAAATATAAATGAACATTCAAAAATTCCCTATGTAAAAGAACTGGAAGAAGAAATGCTTGATAAAATTAACTGTCTCGGAATAGGTCCCGGAGGACTTGGAGGAAGCGTAACCGCTTTTGCCGTAAATATTGAAACTTATCCGACACATATTGCAGGACTTCCTGTGGCTGTGAATATATGTTGTCATGTAAACAGACATTCACACAGGGTAATCTAAAATTTTGCAGTTAGGAGAAAAACATGGACAGATATATTAACACACCTTTAGATAAAGAAACGGCAAAATCCCTTAAAGCCGGAGATTATGTATATATAACGGGAACAATATATACTGCAAGAGACGCAGCACATAAAAGAATGGATGAGAAACTTGACAACAATGAAAGTCTGCCTATAGATGTAAACGGAAACATAATATATTATATGGGGCCTTCACCTGCAAGGGAGGGACGCCCTATAGGTTCGGCAGGTCCTACAACAGCCACAAGAATGGACAAATACGCACCAAGACTTCTTGATATGGGACTTATAGGAATGATTGGTAAAGGAAAAAGACAAAAGCCTGTGGTAGATGCAATAATAAGAAACGGTGCAGTATATTTTGCGGCAGTAGGCGGAGCCGGTGCTTTACTGGCACAACGTATAATTAAATCAGAAGTTGTGGCGTATGATGACCTGGGAACAGAAGCCATCAGAAAGCTTGAAGTAAAAGATTTTCCTGTAATAGTTGTAATAGACAGCGATGGAAATAATCTTTATGAAATATCGCAAAAAAAATACGAAAAAAAGATTGACAATAAATAATACGTCTTGTATAATTATTTTTGCACTGTTGAAAGTGCGTAATTTCATATTAATTATGAATTCGGAGAAATACTCAAGAGGCCGAAGAGGCGCCCCTGCTAAGGGTGTAGGTCGTTAACGCGGCGCGAGGGTTCGAATCCCTCTTTCTCCGTTACAAGAATATGTCGGAAGAATATTACTTCCGATATTTTTTTGCCCTGTAGGAATTATGACAGAATAATTCTTATATAGGTATAAAATGAATATTTTTATAAAAAAATAGTTGACAACAGCTGTATGCTGTGGTACATTAGATAAGCATTCTCGTGAAGCAAATGTGATAACAAAATATTTTTAAAAAATATTTAAAAAAGTTATTGACATGAGCTAATCGATATGATATATTTAATAAGCTGTCGCGTGAGACAGCAATTAAGGAACTTGATAACTGAACAGTGAAACAACCCTGAAAATTTCAAAATTTTCAGTTCCTCGAAAGAGGAATAAGACATTCAGTACATCTGAAAAGATTGTACAAACGTAGACGGATGAACTTAGTAAAAGCTAGCTCATCTGAGTCACAAACTTTATATGAGAGTTTGATCCTGGCTCAGGATGAACGCTGGCGGCGTGCTTAACACATGCAAGTCGAACGA
>JBNMKN010000054.1:0-12074 GCA_050874365.1 Butyrivibrio sp.
ATTGATTGTCCATCTATGTTCCTCCTAAAAATCATATTTTCTTAAAAAATCCATTGTAATTCCACCGCCGTCCGATGGGGAGCTGTCCTTAAAATTAAGGAGTCTGTCAACATATTTTCCTATAATATCATTTTCTATGTTAATGGTATTGCCGGCTTTCTTCTTAAGAAGTGTGGTTTCTTCGCCGGTGTGGGGAATGACGGATACTTTAAAATCCGACTCGCCTACAGCGGCAACGGTGAGGCTGATTCCGTCAAGACATACCGAACCTTTTTCAACGATAAATTTCATAATGGAAGGTGCAACCGATATTGTAACCCATACCGCATTTTCTTCTCTTTTCATTGAAAGGATGGTTCCCGTGCCGTCAACATGTCCGCTTACTATGTGACCGCCGAATCTGCCGTCCGCTGCCATTGCCCGTTCAAGATTAACAAAGTCCCCGGCTGTGGCATTTTTAAGGCTGCTTCTGCGGACTGTTTCCGCCATTACGTCTGCGGTAAAAAAATCTTTGCCGAGAGCCGTTACGGTAAGACATATTCCGTTGACTGCAATGCTGTCTCCCACATTGGTATTCTGCAGAACTTTATGTGCTTCGATTTCTATGGAACCCGAATGACCGGAGACATGTAACTTTCTTATAATTCCCAATTCTTCAACAATTCCGGTAAACAAAAATATTACCTCCTGTATTCCAATAATATATCATCATCAAACTTTTCTACATTAATAAGTCTGAAAACAACAGCGTCATTAATATCCTCAATTCCAAGTCCCTCCACGGGAGATTTGGCAAGGGCACCTCCGATTACCTTCGGAGCGATAAACACTTTGATTTCATCTACAAGGTCTGCCCGTAACATACTTTCGTTAAGTGTGCCGCCGCCTTCAAGGAGAATACTGTCAATCTTCATATCATGTAAAACATACATTAATTCTGTTAAATTAACTTTGCCGGCCTCATCGGGAACCTGTAACACTGTGATTCCCAGTGCTTCGAGAGCCGATATTCTGCTTTGCGGTGCATTGCCGCAGGCAATAATTGTTTCATATTCCCCGGCAGTCTGACATATCCTGCTGTTAAGAGGAATCCTAAGCTCACTGTCACATATTATTCTTACAGGACTTCTAAGTCCTTCAATTCTTGTGTTAAGCATAGGGTCATCTGCAAGCACCGTTCCTATTCCTGCCATAATGCCACGGTATTTGTGACGCATTTTCTGGACTTCATTTCTTGAAAGCTCGTTGGTCACATATTTTGAGGAACCTGTTCTGGTGGCAATTTTACCGTCCATTGACATGGCGTATTTCATAACCACATAAGGAGTTTTTTCTGTAATGTAATGGAAGAATACCGGATTGAGCGCATCACATTCTTCTCTCATAAAATCCTCAACAACTTCTATGCCGTGTGACCTTAAAAAAGCGGTTCCTTTTCCTGATACGAGAGGATTAGGGTCTCTTGAACCTATTACAACTTTGGTAATTCCCGCAGCAAGGATAGCTTCCGTGCAGGGTGGCTGTTTACCGTAATGACAGCAAGGCTCAAGGGTTACATAAATCGTAGCACCTTTGGAATCTTCTGTCAGATTTTTAATGGCATTGCGCTCTGCGTGCAAATCACCGTATATGGCATGATAGCCTTCGCCGATTATCCTGCCGTCTTTTACAATAACAGCACCAACTAACGGATTGGGGCTTGTATAACCTGTTCCTTTTTTTGCAAGGCTTATAGCCTGTAACATATAATCTCTGTCAGTCATAATTTCTCCCAAGTATTTATAAAAAAATAAACCCTGAAATTACTTTCAGGGCACAACAATCTGATAACGGTTATATTACATCTTCTCTCATCCAGACTATACTGTCGGTACCGGAATCACACCGGTTCATGCCATCGGCTCGCAGACTATACTGCCGGTAGGGAATCACACCCTGCCCTGAAGATTATTATCTTTTTCAACACGGATTATATACTAACAGAAATTATATGTCAACGGCTATGTTATCCGTACGGTAAGAAAAAGGCGTTTTGCCGTAGCTTTCTTTGAAGCTTCGTATAAAATAACTGACATTCGGAAATCCTGAAGATAGCGCTACATCGGTTATGGAGATATCGGTGGTTTCCAGTAAATTTTTGGCGTACAGAAGCCTCATGTGATTTACATATTTTGAAAATGTAATATTAAAATGTTTTTTGAAATATCTTGAAATGTATTTTTCAGACATATGAAATTCTTCTGCAAGGTCTGACAGTGTGATTTTTTCAAGATAATTGTCATTGACGTATGTAATTATTTCCCTTCGTATATCAGAAGCATTGGAGGTCTTTTTTAACAAAACATCGGGAATACGGAGTGTTTTTGACAGTATCTCCAACAAAATGATTTTGCTGTCAAGCTGGTAAAATCCTTTTTCATGCTTATTGATATGGATGAGTTTTTCCAGCAAGCCGACTATTTCTGCATAGATTTCGCAATAAGGCAGGGTGTGAGCCAGAATAACGTGGCTGCTTCTCATCGGTTTAAAAAGCATATTTTCAACATAGTCATTTGACTGGAAGGATATAAACTCCAACGGAAACAGAATTGTATAATAATCTGCACTTAAATTATCGGACCCCATATAGTGAAGCTCCCCCGGATTGACTATGAAAAAGCTTCCACCGGTCCCTGTAAACAGTTCATTGTCGATGGTAATGTTAATTGAGCCGTTCCGTATATATATAATTTCCAGTTCGTCATGCCAGTGAATGGGAAACTGAAAAGCTGTCTGCTGGTTAAATACATGGTACTGGCTGTAGGGATAATCTTTTGTGCCATGGTTGCGGTTCTCTTTTAGCGTAAGATACATACAGTCTCCTTATCTGATATAGAAATTATAGTGCTGTTGTCATTATAACATAAAGTTAAATGGGGATAAATGGTTTCATTTTCGGTCACTCTCGGTCAAAATTTAAAAATTGCTTTTCAAACTCGGTCATAAATTAAGCAAAATACCCCGAAAAAGTACAAAATTTGCATTTTTTTTACCATTCGCGTAAACCCCATTGTAAAAATTCGCCCAAATGTTAAAATATGTACATGAAGACGTTTTCATTTACACAGTCAACAGAAAACATATTGTCTGGGGGCATAATTTTATTATTTTCAGAAAAGGAATTTATTGTATGAAAAACATAAGAACAAAACTGGTAAATATACTGGGTGCGGCATTACTTATGGCAATGATTATGGCAACGGGAGTGCGGGCAGCATCTGTAAATTGTACAGTACTTCTGAACAAAGATTACGCGGAAGCTACAAGAAATATTACAAGAACAGGAGATTATTCATATGTATCTGTAAGATGTAATGCTGTATATCCTTACCCAAACGAAACAGGTAAAGAGGATACCTATCATTACATAAGAACGTATTTAAGGTTTGTAGACAGAAGTCTTATGTCTGACACGGTAATACTTGATGAGAGAAAGGCAGGATACTATAAAGTCGAAATTTTTCAGGGAAAACAAAGTGCACGGTCTTTCCATATTATATTTACCGGAAATTCAGCAGCCAGTGCCAAAGCAGATGTGACATATAACGGTAATTAATTTTCTAGAAGATTAAGATGCGAAATATAATCTTTATTAAAGCAATGATGGCTGTATTAACAGCCATCATTGTCATAAGTATGAGTAAAATTGTTTGTGAGTATGGGGAAGTATCAGTAGGTGCCTATACTCGGAAAGGTAAAGGGATATTTAAATGAAAAAGAAAAGAATAATAATTATATCGGCTGTGACTGTAGTAATTGCGGTAATTATAGTTGTGGCATTTAAATACAGAAAAAACCACAGACAGGTAATAGATAATAATAAGCTTGATAATGTGTGGATTACTCAGTTTTATAAATTTGAAACTATTAACCTTCTTGATGAAAAAGAAGATATGGAAGGAACTTACGAAAGCTCAAGCAGTTATATACTTAAAGTTAAATGTACTAAGGACACAGAGTTTGATTATCAGACCTGTACGGAATATGGACAGGTGGAAAAGATATTCAAGGGTGATGGGGAGCTCAAAGTGGGCGATAATATTGTAATGAATTTTGGTGGATATTATCTATTTACACAGGAAACCGGAGTTGCAGCAGGTATTGACGCAGTCAGTACCGGATTTGTAAATTTTATGAAGCCGGGAAGAGAATATCTTGTATTCATTAAAGAAAAAGTAGAAACCGAACTTTATGATTATGATGTGTATGATATTGAGGGGTTTACGATAGCACCTATTTTCTGTTATGAGGACTTTGATAATGTTATTGTTCCTAAAAAGAGATCAGACCATGCTGTTCCTTATGAGCTTGTCAAGGATAATGAGGTTTTTATGGAAACAGAAGAACTTGAAAAAGAATATTATGATTTTAAATATAGGATAATAGGTAAATTTGATAGTGAATATGGAAAAGAATAGAGTGTTGCACATACTCGGAAAGGTAAAGGGATATTTAAATGAAAAAGAAAAGAATAATAATTATATCGGCTGTGACTGTAGTAATTGCAGTAATTATAGTTGTAGCAATGAAATACAGAAAAAATCATAGGCAGATAATAGATAATAATAGTCTAGATAATGTGTGGGTCGCACAGTTTTATAAATTTGAAACAGATGATCTTCTTGATGAAAAACATGATATGGAAGGAACTTACGAGAGTACAAGTGACTATATACTTAAGATTAAGTGCACCAAAGATACAAAATTTGACTATCAGACTTGTACGGAATATGGACAGGTGGAAAAAATATTTAAGGGAGATGGAGAACTCAAAGAGGGCGATAATATTGTGATAGATTTTAGTGGGTACCATTTATTTACAAAGGAAAGTGGAGTTGCAGCGGGTATTGATGCAATCAATACCGGATTTGTAAATTTCATGAAACCGGGAAGAGAATATCTTGTATTTATTAAAGAAAAAGTAAATACTGAGCTTTATGATTATGATGTGTATACTATTGATGGTTTTACGATAGCACCGATTTTCTGTTATGAAGATATTGATAATGTAATTGTACCAAAAGAAAGAGATGATCATGCTGTTCCGTATAAACTCGTCAAGGATAACGAGCTTTTTGTGGAGACAGAAGAACTTGAAAAGGAATATTATGATTTCAAATATAGGATAATGAGTAAATTTGATGAAGAATACAGGCAAAGTCACAACTAGGTCCGGTATCGATAAAGGGAGGAAATTATGTCCAAATCAGTTAAGATGCAGATTAAGACCATTTTAGATAAAAAAATAGCAATAATTGTACTTTTAGTATTGACAGTAATGGTTATAATAAATTTTTTTGGTAATTTAGTGAAGTATGACGGTCAGCCCGTAGACACACTGATAGATCCGATGAGGATGCTTATGTTATCAGCAGCCGATTATGATACCGCTAGTGTAAAATTTATTTTTTTACAGTTCTATCCGGTTCTTGTAATACTTCCGGCGGCGTTTTCATACGCATCGGACAAGACAAACAGAACAGATATATATCTTATTACAAGGTTTGATAAGAAGAATTATTACATAGGTAAATTCTTAGCAGTATTTATTGTAACGTTTGTGGTGTTTTCGGTTCCATTTATTCTTGAAATGATATTAAGCATTATTGGATTCCCAAGCGGGGCACATGGCAATTTTGAAAATTCGGGATTGTATTCTGACGTTTATATTTCCAGCATGGAAAAAATTATGTTTTTAGGGAGCTTCAAAGTATCATCTAAATTTTATGCGTTAATATCAATCTTGTTGTTTGCGATAATATCAGGAGTGTTGGCGGGATTTGTATTGGCAATATCCATATATGTCAATAAGTACAAAGTATTTTTACTTTTCCCTGTATATATACTCCTTTATGGACTTGGAGCATTGTATTCAATAATACCGGGAGCACAGACACATACCAGCCATTTTGAATATTTTTCTCTGTTTGACTCCTCACAGAAGAATCAGACATGGTTCTTATTAATCGTATTAATGGTGCTTGTTTCGTCTGTGGTAATTATGCTTAGACAGACAAGAAAGGATGCATATTAATGAGACAGATTGGTAAAGTTGTGGCATTAGCTGCATTTCTGGGAGTGTTTCTTGGAATATCGTTTTTCGGACCGTCAAAGGATATGCCGTTTTCACAGGTGGTAATTACCTACGCATTCCAGTATTACCAGTTTGCCTATACAGATATAGTTTATATTACAACAAGAATGCTGCCATATTTCTTATTCCTTTTTTTGTACGGAACATATATATACAAACATTTCTGTACGGCAGGAGTGTATGTGTTTTCAAGATGTGAGAACCGCCTGAAATGGATAGCAAAGGAAATAGCGGAGTTGTTTGGATTCTGTGTATTGTTTACGGTTCTTATACCACTTTTTGGTATGGCACTGGCGTGTATGACTAACCATGTTACGTTTGGAAAAGCTGATATATACATATATTTTTACTATGTGGCAATCTATGCACTGTGGCTGTTTTTTGTAACGTTACTGGCAAATATGCTGGCAATCAGGCTTGGCGGGATGAAAGGTTTTGGACTTGTAGTTATAGGAATTTGTGCCTGCGTTGCATTGTTGTCATTGTGGGATGGTAAAAAGATATTTTCGCTGACAATTGATGATATGGAGGCCGTAAAGAGACATGCCATATATCTTAAATTCAATCCGATTTCACACTTGTTTATATCGTGGCATTCATCACCTGACGAGATGATTAACCAATATATCAATGTACTGGAAATTAATTTTAATCTCATGGTTTCGGTTGTAGTAATGGCAGTTGTTTCAGCAATAACGGCAATAGTTTCAATGATTTATATAAAAAAGGTTGACCTGATAATTATGTTGGGCAGGGAGGAAAATTAGGCTTATGAAATTAACAGTAGAAAATTTATGTAAAAAAATTAAAGATAAAGTTATTCTTGATAATATTAATCTTAACCTCGAAAGTGGTAATGTATATGGATTCGTAGGGAGAAACGGTTCCGGTAAAACAATGCTGTTCAGGGCTGTTTCAGGACTTATCAATATTGATTCCGGTAAGGTTATGCTTGATGAAAAAGAACTTCATAAAGATATGCAGGTTCTCCCTGATATGGGGATTATCCTTGAAAATGCGGGATTATACTCAGAATTTACCGGAAGAAAGAACTTACAGATACTTGCAGGCATCAGGAAAAAAATCACTCCGGAAGAAGTGGATAAAGCAATAGAAAGGGTGGGACTTGACCCAAATGACAAGAGAACCTACAGAAAATATTCTCTTGGAATGAAACAGAGAATTGTCCTGGCACAGGCAATAATGGAACATCCGTCAATTCTTTTTCTGGATGAGCCGACTAATGCCCTTGATGAAGACGGCGTAAAAAAAATCCGCCGTATCGTTGCAGAAGAAAAAGAACGGGGAAGTATCGTCCTTCTGGCAAGCCATAATAAAGAAGATATAGAAATGCTCGCTGACAAGGTGTATTATATGGTAGACGGAAGAATCAGGGATAAAGGAGCAGAAGACTAGCAGAATTTTATGAGATACTTGTATACTGGCAGAGAAAATGTAAGATATGGCAATGTTTTTGTTTTTATCATTCTGGTAATACGATTTATTGATGAACTTATTGATAAAGGGCTGCCGTTCGGCAGAAGATTTTTTCAGGATTTAATAATAGCAGGGATTATTGAATTAATATTGTTATGCGTATGGTATCCCGGCGAGTTAATGAGAAAGCTGGCAATAAAAAAAGGCAATGCGATAGACGGAACAATTACTGATATTTTATGTGACAAAGGGAAGAAAAAAGAACGTAAAAAGAGCTTATGGAAATATTATATAGTTGTTAAAACAGGCACGCAGACTGAGAACATAAAGTTTGGTGCATACGGTTCTGACCCGGGAGAATATGTATCGGTAAATGATAAATGCAATGTATATGAGTATCATAATAAATTTTATCTGGATAAAATAAAAATTCGGGAAAAGAGTAAAAACATTCAGAACAATCCCATAAAATCAGAAATTCATTACCCAAGTAAAAAAGAAATGAATTACATGGTCAATAACATTGTGCATCCCATAGAGTGGATTGAAAGGGCTGACTGCAGTGAGGCATTAAAAGCAAACGTTGAGTGGCAGGAGCTTTCATATATTGGCTCAAAGGAATGTTTGTATTTACCTCCCATGTATTTCAAGACCATAGAGCCATATTTTGTTCTGTTTACCGAGGTACATATTAAATCAGATAAAAAATACACCGCCAATTCTTTTAATCTTGAAAGCAGTATACAGAAGTATATGGATACGAATGAGATATCTCCTATGTATGATGAGCAGATATTTATTGCGGGACTAAAGGAATTAATAATAAAACAGATTAAAAGTTATGATAAAAGAGTTGTTGTAGCGGATATAGCTGTTGTGATGAAGTGATTGTAAGAGTGGCTTGTATTAGCAGCGTAGGTACATGCTTGGTAAATTTAATTTGGACTTTTTATAGTCATTTCAGTTAATTGGGTAGAGATTTGCTTTTTGTTATTATGGAAATCTCTACCCAATCTGCAATCCCCAACCGTTTAGGTAGAAATAGTGTTATTTCTGGAAGAAAATATACAAGAATTAATCCCTCTGACGATGTAAAATTGCTATAACGAGGTGATTAACATTGGAAAAGAGAAAAACACTTACTGCATTGGCAATACCTATATGTATTGAAACAATTTTATATATGATGTCGGGAATGGTTGATACGCTTATGCTATCAACCGTAGGAGACAACGCCGTAGGGGCTGTTGGAACAGCCAATACCTATATAGGAATTTTTATTATCATGTTTGGTATTATTACGTCGGGGATGACTGCCGTTATGACGCAGAATATCGGAGCGGGAAGAGACGGCGTTGCATATCAGGCAAGACAGCTTGGAATGATATTTAACGGCGTTCTTGGAATTCTGTTAGGGGGATTTCTTGCAGTATATGCAGGAAAAATCCTCGACGTTATAGGCATAGCGGATAATCTTAGGCAGCCTGCCAACGATTATTTAAGAATTGTGGGGGGATTTGCCGTACTTAATGCACTCATACCTGTTTTTTCGGGATATTTAAGGGCATTCGGACACACAAAGCAAAGCCTTGCTGCTTCTGCCACAGGTAATGTGCTTAACCTTATACTTAACGCAATATTCCTTATGGTATTCAAATGGGGAGTAAAAGGCGTTGCGATAGCAACCGTTATTTCAAGAATAGTTAATCTTGTAATACTTATCATTGTTTCAGGAATAAAAATTAAAGCAAAGCAGAATCCTGAGAGGCTGAAAATCCGTGAGATATTTGTACAGATTATCAAAATAGGAATTCCGTCTGCGTTAGAAACTGTTTTATACAATGTGGCAATGACACTAGTTACAAGGTTTCTTAACCAGATGGACCCTGACGGACTTAATACAACGGCAAGGTCATATACAAGCCAGATTACCAATTTTTCATATTGCATCGGAGCCGCACTTGCGCAGGCTAACGCAATAATGACAGGCTGGCGTATCGGGGAAAAAGATTATGATGCCTGTGACAGACAGACGAGAAAAGCCGCAATATTCGGCGTTATATGTGCGGTGTCGCTTGAAACGATATTTGCATTGACAGGTGGCGCAATTATGACGCTCTTTTCAAAAGACCCTGAAATGATTTCACTTGTGAAAAAATTACTTACAATAGATATCATACTTGAGATAGGCAGGGTAACCAATCTTGTGTACGGAAATGCACTTAAGACAAGCGGAGATGCTGTTTTTCCGGCTGTGATAGCCGCAGTATTTATGTATGTGTGTGCGGTAGGCGGAACATATTTCTTCGGAATACATATGGGATTATGCGCGATAGGTGCGTATATAGGTCTTGCCATGGATGAATGTGTAAGAGCAATAGGAATGTATTTGAGATGGAGGAGTGGAAAATGGAGAAAGATGTCGTTAATTACAAAACAATAGTAAAAATAGCACTGCCTATTACTTTACAGGCGTTATTACAGTCATCATTCAGCGTAATTGATGAAATAATGATTGGCAGACTGGGAAGTGCAAGAATTGCGGGAATCGGACTTGCGGGTAAATTTGCTTCTATTTTTTCGGTTCTGATGGGAGCTGTATGTGCCGTAGCAGGAATTATGATTTCCCAGTATTCAGGTCAGAAGGATGAGAAAGAAGTTGGAAGAAGTTTTTACCTTAATCTGGTTATAGGTGTTATCCTGGCAGGAGTTTTTACTTTTCTAAGCAGCGTATTCACAAAAAACATAATGGGTATATACACCAATGAAGCAGATACGGGAACAATAGCCTCACATTACCTTAAAATTATTTCCCTCACATATATACCTATAGCGGTTAATATGATGTTATCAACGTACTTAAGATGTGTGGAAGCCGCCGTACTTCCGTTACTTACAACCATTGGAGCAATAGTTATTAATACGGGACTTAATTATGTGCTTATTTTTGGTAAATTCGGTGCACCGTCTTTAGGTGTAAAAGGTGCGGCTATTGCAACTGTGGCATCCAATGTCATAAGCATGATTATACTTTTGGTATTTTTTATCATACATATAAAAAGGAAAAATATACATCTTCCATTCCTTATCAAACTTGAGGGAGATAAAAGAAAACAGTATTTTGTTATGCTTTTGCCGATTCTCGTTAATGAACTTTTATGGAGTGTGGGCGAGAATGTATATGCGGTAATTTATGGCAAACTCGGAACAATCCCATGTGCGGCAATGACACTTACAATTCCCATACAGACGTTAATGATGGGCGTTATGAGCGGTCTTTCCCAGGCAGCAGGTATCGTTGTAGGAAGAACCTTAGGAGAGGGAGAGGAAGAAAGGGCATATAAAGAATCCCGCAGACTGATGTTATGTGCTTTCGCATTTTCCGTAGCTCTGTCAGTTCTTCTTATAGTATTAAAGAAATTTTATGTTGATATATATAATGTAGAAGATGTGACAAAAAAGCTTGCAACCGACATTCTTTTAGTGTTTGCATTTATTTCACCGGTCAAAGTTATGAATATGACCCTCGGTGGCGGAATATTAAGAAGCGGCGGAAAAACTTCCTATGTGCTTGCCATAGATATAATCGGTACATGGGTTTTCGGTGTACCGTCAGGACTTGTGGCAGCCTTTGTTTTTAAATTATCGATTCCTTATGTGTACCTGATTCTGTCTTTGGAGGAATGTGTGCGTCTTGCCATATCTTTTGTGATGTTCAGGAAAAAAATATGGATTAATAAATTGAGGTAATAATATGGAAAAAATGAGTGTCAACGGAAAAGATTACGAAGTCCTTAAATTACTTGGACATGGAAAAGGCGGATATTCATATCTTGCCACAGACGGAAGCAGGAACTATGTTCTTAAACAGATTCATCATGAACCATGCTCCTATTATACTTTCGGCAACAAAATAGAAGCTGAGAAAAATGATTATGAACGTCTTGCCGGAACAGGGATTGCCATACCAATAATGATAGAGATTGATGAAAAAAACGAGCGTATACTGAAAGAATACATTGACGGTCCTACGATTTATGAACTTGTCCTGAATGACAGGATGGAGGAAAAATATTTTACCCAGATAAAAGAAATGTGCGGTAAGTTATACCCTCTTAACCTTAATATTGATTATTTTCCTACAAATTTTGTTGTGCAGAACGGAAAAATCTATTATATTGATTATGAATGTAATAACTATATGGAAGAATGGAATTTTGAAAACTGGGGAATAAAATACTGGTCAAAGACACCGGAGTTTTTGAAATACGTTGAGGAACACAAATGATTATTTTTCTTACGAGCAGTCCGGGAGGACATACATGGGAGAAACCGATAAAGCCGGTACCTCTTGATAACAGCAACGGATTTATTGATAATTTAAAAAAATTCTGGAAAAAGGATGCAAGAGTGCTTTTTATTGCGTCAGATCCGGATAATTACGATAACAATGACCTTATGGCTGATATTTTTAGCAAGAACATACCTATGAGCGGGCTTGAAC
>JBNMKN010000055.1:0-11985 GCA_050874365.1 Butyrivibrio sp.
ACACTCCGGCAACATCCAGCTGATAAACAATTCAGATAAAGGTAGCGGCAATACACTCCAGTTGAGTAGTCAAGCTACAGAAAATAAATCAAAAGTCCATAGTATCTGAATTGTATTGAACCACGATATTAAAAGAAAGGAAAGTGTGGTAATTAACTTCCTAATTATCATACAAGATATATATGAGAAAAATCAAGGAAAAAGGAATGGCGGCGGTGTTCGCCTTCCTTGCAAGTATTTCAGTAATAGCGGTTCTTGTAATATGTATATTTCTTTTTACAAGAGGAATACCTGCTATACATCAGATAGGTTTTACAAAATTTGTATCAGGTAAAATATGGAAACCGGGCAGCGATTATTACGGAATATTTGTCATGATAATAGGAAGTCTGTATGTTACGGCAGGAGCACTTATAATAGGTGTTCCTGTTGGAGTATTTATGGCAATCTTCATGGCAAAGTTCTGTCCTGTATGGTTATATAAAATATTAAAGCCTGTAGTCAATCTTTTAGCGGGAATACCTTCGATTATATACGGTTATTTTGGTTTAATGGTTATTGTTCCTTTTATAAGAAATAACTTTACAGGAAACGGATTCAGTATTCTTGCCGCATCCATAGTTCTTGGTATGATGATACTTCCGACAATCATATCAGTATCGGAAGCCTCAATAAGAGCGGTTCCCGAAAGCTATATGGAGGGTGCACTGGCACTTGGAGCAACAAAAGAAACAGCGGTATTTAAGACCATAGTTCCGGCAGCAAAGTCAGGAATAATAACAAGTCTTACCCTCGGTGTGGGCAGGGCAATCGGAGAGACAATGGCGGTAAAGATGATTGTGGGAAACCAGACAAGACTTCCCGAAAGTATATTTGACGGAGTCAGGACGCTGACTTCCAATATCGTCCTTGAAATGGGATACGCCACCGATTTACATAAAGAAGCATTAATTGCAACAGGTGTAATTTTATTCGGATTTATACTTATACTAAATCTGATTATCAGTATATTAAAGAGAAAGCAGGTGAAGGCATAATGGGAAAGAAATTGAGAGAGCATCATGTCGGTTCACTTGTGTTAAGAGGACTTATGTACCTTGCGGCAGGAATTACCGTCGTGGCACTTTTATATGTACTTGTGTATATTCTTGTAAACGGCATACCTGCGTTATTTACTTCAAAAGGACTTTTTTCACCAAAATATAATTCTGAGAATGTATCACTTTTACCTTCTCTTATTAATACACTTATTCTTACTGCGGTATCACTTGCAATAGCAATCCCTTTAGGAATAGGAGCGGCGATATATTTATCGGAATATGCCAAAAAAAGAAATTTCTTTGTCAGGGTAATTGAACTTATGTCAGAAACCCTCAGCGGAATACCTTCAATCATATACGGACTCTTCGGTATGATATTTTTCGTGGTATTTTTAAAATGGGATTATTCCCTTCTGGCAGGTGCGGCAACAGCGGCAATTATGGTATTGCCTACAATATTAAGCACTACAAAAGAAGCGCTTGATTCTGTACCTGATTCATACAGGGAAGGCAGCTTTGCACTCGGTACAGGCAAGTTAAGAACCATATTTAAGGTTGTTCTTCCGGCGGCGGTTCCCGGTATACTTTCCGGAATTATCCTTGCCATAGGACGTATAGTAGGAGAGACAGCAGCACTTTTATATACATCGGGAACAGCGACAAGAGGACTTACCAAAGGACTTATGTCATCGGGAAGAACTCTTGCGGTACATATGTATACAATTTCCAGTGAAGGATTTCATACAAAACAGACTTTTGCCACAGCGGTAATACTTTTGATATTTGTATTCATAATAAATACATTGTCATCCGTAGTAGCAAAGCAAATCAGTAAAAAAGCAGGAGGACAGTAATGTCAGATTATAAATTTAACGTAAAAGGGCTTGACCTTTATTATGGAGATTTTCACGCCCTTAAAGATATAAATATGGAAATTAAATCCAATATGGTAACTGCATTCATAGGTCCCAGCGGTTGCGGAAAATCAACTTTCCTTAAGACCCTTAACAGAATGAATGATTTGGTGGATAATTGTAAAATTACCGGAGATGTTCTTCTTGATGATGTGGACATATACGGCAAAATGGATGTGTGTGAGCTTAGGAAAAGGGTGGGAATGGTGTTCCAGAAACCTAATCCTTTCCCTATGAGCATATATGACAATATAGCCTTCGGACCAAGAACCCACGGAATAAAGTCAAAGGCAGCCCTTGATGAAATCGTGGAGCAGTCATTAAAAAATGCGGCAATCTGGGATGAAGTCAAAGACAGATTAAAAAAATCCGCACTTGGACTTTCCGGAGGACAGCAGCAGAGACTCTGTATAGCAAGAGCACTGGCTGTTAAACCTGAGGTTATACTCATGGATGAGCCTACATCAGCCCTTGACCCTATATCTACTTCAAAGATTGAGGACCTTGTTATGGAGTTAAAAAAACAGTATACCATCGTAATGGTTACACATAATATGCAGCAGGCAACCCGTGTTGCGGATGAGACGGTATTTTTCCTGTTAGGAGAAATAATCGAGCATAACAATACGGAAGCAATGTTTTCAATGCCAAAAGATAAGAGAACAGAGGATTATATATCAGGAAGGTTTGGATGATGAGAAAATTATTTGATCAGGAATTAAAAACACTTAACGAAGAACTTTTTTCAATGGGCGCTCTGGTAGAAAAAGCTATAGAAAAGGCCATAAGCGCACTTATTAATTCCAATGTGGAAGAGGCAAAAAAAGCAATTGAAGAGGATGATAAAATCGACCAGGCAAAAAAGGATATTGAAAGTCTTTGCATGAAGCTCCTCCTTACACAGCAGCCTGTGGCAAGCGACCTGCGCCATATATCATCGGCACTTAAAATGGTTACAGACCTTGAAAGAATCGGCGACCATGCGGCAGATATTTCGGAAATAACGATTTTGTTGTCGCAGATGGAATATACATCTGACCTTGATATTCTGAAACGAATGGCGGTAAAGACAACTGAAATGGTTATAAGAAGTCTTGAAGCATTTTCGGAAGGTAATGTGGAAAAAGCAAAAGAAGTTATTAACGATGACGATATTGTGGATGAACTTTTCCTCAATGTAAAAGACAATGTAATTTCCATTATAAGCAGCAATCCTAACAAGGGCGGGGAAGCCACGGACTTGTTAATGATAGGAAAATATTTTGAAAGAATCGGCGACCATGCAACCAATATTGCGGAATGGGCAATTTACTCCGTACAGGGTGATATTAACGTGGTTCAATAATTTTACATAAATTTTACATAACCTCAAAGCAAATTTTACATAATGATGATAAAAACAAAATAAGAAAATAAAAAGAGGTTATGTAAAATGAGTTTTTTTGATGCGTTGACAATGTTAGGAGGACTTGCACTTTTCCTTTTTGGTATGAATTCCATGGGAGACGGGCTTGCCAAATTATCCGGAGGAAAGTTAGAAAACATTCTTGAAAAACTTACAGCCAACAAGATAAAGGCTGTTCTTCTCGGTGCCGGTGTTACAGCCGTAATCCAGAGCTCGTCCGCAACGACGGTTATGGTGGTAGGTTTTGTCAATTCCGGTATTATGAAGCTAAGCCAGGCGGTTGGCGTTATTTTTGGTGCCAACATAGGTACAACTGCCACTACATGGATATTGAGCCTGTCGGGAATAAGCAGCGGCAACTTTTTTGTGCAGCTTTTAAAACCATCATCATTTTCTCCAATCCTTGCCCTTGTCGGCGTAATACTTATTTTATTCAGCAAAAAAGATAAGAAAAAAGATGTGGGTACAATCCTCATAAGCTTTGCTATTCTTATGTTCGGAATGGAGACCATGAGCGGTGCCGTAGCAGGACTTAAAGATAACGAGAGCTTCGTACATCTTTTTACAATGTTTAAAAATCCTATACTCGGACTTATCGCAGGTGCGGTACTTACGGCTGCAATCCAGAGCTCATCTGCATCAATCGGTATTTTACAGGCATTGTGTTCAACAGGTGCGATTACTTTCAGCAGTGCATTGCCTATCATACTGGGACAGAATATAGGTACATGTGTAACTGCAATTATTTCAGCCGTTGGAGCAAATAAAAATGCTAAAAGGGCTGCTTTTGTGCACTTATATTTTAACCTTATAGGAACGATTATATTTATGAGCGTATTCTACGGAATCAATGCCTTCGTGCATTTTGAATTCCTTGAGCAATCCGCTAACCAGCTTGGAATAGCAATTCTTCACACAAGCTTTAATGTGCTTGCAACAATTGTACTTCTTCCTTTCTCCAAAGGACTTGAAAAACTTGCAAGCCTTACTGTCAGGGACAAAAAGGAAAGTAATAAGCCTAAGGCTTCAGAGATGAAGTTATTGGATGTAAGATTTCTTGAAAGACCCGCTTTTGCCGTTGAATTAAGCAAAACAACCACAATTAACATGGCAAAGGTAGTCAGGATGTCAATTATGGAAGCTATAGAGCTTCTTGATGAATATAATGAAAAGAAAGCCGCAAAGGTAGCCGAGCTTGAAAAACTTGTTGACATATACGAGGACGAGCTTGGGGATTATCTTGTTAAATTAAGTGCAAAAAGCCTCAGTGAGCACGACTCAAAACTGCTTTCCAAGATGCTTCATTCAATCGGGGATTTGGAAAGAATATCCGACCATGCACTTAACATAAAAGAAGCGGCATCCGAGATGCACAGTAAGAAAATCAAATTCTCGGATGAAGCAAAGGCAGAATTGAATGTTCTCACGGATGCAATAAGCCGTATAGTTGACCTTGCAATATTCAGTTACATCAATGATGACAAAAAAGAAGCGCTTCTTGTAGAACCTCTTGAAGAGGTTATTGACGTAGTCAATGATAAACTTAAGAACCGTCACATAAAACGATTAAGAACAGGACAGTGTACAATCGAGCTTGGTTTTATATTATCCGATATAACCAACAATTTTGAAAGGGTTGCCGACCACTGTTCCAACATTGCGGCGTGCGAATTACAGATAGATTCCGATGAGTTTGAATCCCATGATTACCTCGGAAGAATGAAAAAAGATGACGAAAACTATAAAGCACGTTATAATGAATTTTTAGAAGAGTACAAGCTGCCTAAGTATAATAAGAAGGAGGCATAATATATGAAAACACCGTTAGTATATATTGTAGAGGATGACAATAACATAAGCGAAATTGAGAGCTTTGCATTAAAAAACAGCGGTTATATAACAGAAGTTTTTGAAACGGGAAAAATTTTTTTTAAACATCTTCAGAACAAGAAGCCGGACATAGTGCTGCTTGATATTATGCTTCCGGATATGGATGGACTTGAGATTTTAAGAAAAATGAGAAATACTCCCGATTACAAAAAAATACCTGTAATTATGGTTACCGCCAAAACAACCGAAATAGACAAGGTAAAAGGGCTTGACCTCGGAGCAGATGATTACATATCCAAACCATTTGGTATAATGGAGCTTATCTCAAGAGTTAAGGCTCTTTTAAGAAGAACCCTTAATCTTGAAGAAGAGAAAGTGCTGTCCTATGAAAATGTCGTGATGGATGTGGAAAAAAGAGCAGTTTATGTAGACAATGAATCGGTAGAGCTTACCTACAAGGAATTTGAACTTTTAAAACTTCTGCTTCAGAATTCGGGAATCGTACTTAGAAGAGAAGTGATTATGGACAGGGTATGGGGTACCGAGTTCGAGGGCGAATCAAGGACACTTGATATGCACATTAAGACACTCAGGCAGAAGCTCGGAGAGGGCGGAGCGATTATTAAGACAATACGAAACGTAGGTTATGAAATAGGATAATGAAAAGCATGAAAAAAAGAATTAATGTCCAGTTCTTAATCGTGGTGAGTGTTGCGATTATAGTTACTGCGGCAGCGGCAATATGCATCTTTTATAATACATTTAAAAGAGAAATAATGGAAAATTTAAAGACAACCGCCTACACAATCAGAAGTATAGCAGAACCTGAATACGGAATACAGGATTTTGATTATGATAAGCTCGGCAGGACAAGAATTACTGTTGTAAGAAGTGACGGAACGGTTATTTTTGATAATGTCACAGATGCCGCCTCCATGGAAAACCACGGAGACAGACCGGAGATTCAGGAGGCTTTCAGTATAGGAGAAGGAAGCACCATAAGAAAATCCGACACGGTAGGAAAAAGCAACTTTTATTTTGCCTTAAAAATCAATGATGACTGTGTTGTGCGTGTGGCAAGGGAAGCGTCAAGTATATGGCATATATTTTTATCTGCTCTGCCTGCGTTTGTTTCCATAGTTGTCCTTGTTGTGGTTATAAGCGTTGTTTCCAACCATTTTCTGACAAGAAGTTTCATTGCACCGATTGAACAGGTGGCAAATAATCTTGACAATCTTGACGAAGTTACGGTGTATAAAGAGATGCAGCCGTTTGTGAACACCATAAAGAAGCAGCATGAGGATATAATCAAAAATGCCATGATGAGGCAGGAATTTACCGCCAATGTATCCCATGAGCTTAAGACCCCTCTTACAGCCATATCGGGATATTCCGAGCTTATTAAGAACGGAATGGCAGGAAGCGAAGATATCGGCAGATTTGCCAATGAGATATATACCAATGCCAACAGACTTCTAAACCTGATTAATGACATAATCAACCTGTCAGAGCTTGACAGGGGAATAGCCCTTGAATATGAGGATGTTGATATATCGGAGATAGCGGAAAACTGTGTATCAATGTTAGATTTCCACGCTAAAGAAAATCAGGTAACACTCCATTTTGACGGAGAAAAAACAATTGTCAGAGGCAATAAAAATAAATTGGAAGAGGTTGTCTATAATCTTTGCGATAATGCCATACGCTACAATAAAGCGGGCGGGGAAGTATGGGTTACCGTTAAAAACACTCCTGAGGGCAAAATACTGTCCGTTAAAGATAATGGTATAGGAATATCCAAAGAGAACCAGAAACGCATATTTGAGCGTTTTTACAGAGTTGATAAGAGCCGTTCAAAAAAGACCGGCGGAACCGGTCTTGGACTTGCTATCGTCAAACATATTATTGAACAGCATAATTTCAAAATAGAAGTGATAAGTGATGAAAATATAGGCACCACGATTAATGTTATCATGAAGTAGGAATTACAGCGGCTTGACTGTAATTCCGTTTACTTCAACCTGGTCGCTTATCTCAATTACGAGACATAATTTACCGTCCACCTCTTTGGTTTCTATAAGGTCGGTACGGTCAGGTGCAACCTTTATTACAACATCCTTTGTCTTTACCTCAAAGCTTCTTGCATTCACAACGTTGGCGGCGGTAAATTCGGTTCTGCTGCCGGCAACATCATCATAATGTTCTTCAAAAGAGCTTATCTGCTCATTGCTTACCCCTGTGGATTCAAGCATTTTTTTAATATCGTTCTTTTCAAAAACAACAGGCTCAACCTGCTCCTTACGTTCTTCAATGTAATTATTCATGCTTTCATGGACGGATTTAACGGTCTCAAAGGTACATTCCTCACCGAGGGATTCTGTTATGATTTCGGAAAAAGTCTCTTTCTGTACCATGTAGGTCATAGGTGTGACACAGCCAAGCACGCCGTCTATAAAATCAGACTGTACTTCCTCACTTTTTTTACTGAAATATAAAATATTATGTATGTCAGTATTTCTGTCATTAAAGGCAGGGAAAAGAAAACCATGGAGAGGTTTTTCAACAAGCCAGTCCCTTATCCTGTTTTCAAAAGAATTGGTGGCTGCATTGTAGCAGAGCCCCTCCTCTGAAAGTTTTACGGGACATATATTGCATAAGATATGTTCGTATACATATTCCGACGCATCATCCATATCAAGCTCATCTGAGGATTTACCCGGAACGTCATAATTGGCGTCAATAAGGAGAATGAGGTAATTCTCGCCGTAGTTGTAATTATCGATTACCTTGTTATAAAAGATTTCAAGCAGTTCATCGTCATCAAGATGGCTTGAACGAAGCTTCATAAGGAAATCCTGGCTTCCGCCTTCCTCCTCTGTTTCCATAGGAAATTCCATGTTTAAAAGATTCTTGCCGATAGTTCCTGAAAGGGAACTCCTGAAAATAGTAAAATATTTAAAAATTTCTTCCTGTGGGAGAGATAAAAAAGCATGTCTGAATGTGGTTATTTTGTTCTTATTGCCGTCAACGTAGCAGCCGCATATCTTGGATATACGGCATTTGTCGTTTGTAAACAGTTTCTTGATTTCTGCGATTTCTTTTTTGTTCATAAAAATACCATTCCTTTATATCGTTAGTAATAAGTATAATCCAACAGTTAATAAAATTCAATGAACTGACGATAATAAAAGTAGTTGATAAACCTGTGGCATTTGTGTTGTATCCGGTCAATAAAAGACATCTTTTAAGATGGACAGGAGGAAAAATGAGAATTGGCGGAAGTACAATAGCAATGGCATCACAAAGAAAGTATTCCGAATATAAATCCATCCGATATGCGGAATACAATGGATTAATTAATGAAAGGGCATCTGTTGACCCTGAAGGCAAAGAAAAAAGTCTGTTCGACCAGATAAAGGACGCTGCGGAACAGAAAAACATGAAAGACCTTACGGACAAAACCTCTCAGACGAGGGGGACGATAGTTACAAGCGAGGGCTATAAAAGCCTCAGGTCCATAAGGGAACTCAGAATGGCATTACTTGAAAATATAATTAACGCATTTGCAAGAAGAAACGGAGGCGGCACAGAGCTTACGTATGCTCCGTTACAGCAGTCCGGAGGAAGCACTACTTACGTAAGGCAGACCGTTGAATCAAGTTTCTATAAAGAAGAAGAGAATACGGCATTTGTATCCGAAGGAAAAGTAATAACAAAGGACGGAAGAGAGATTAACTTTAACGTAAGCTTTGAGATGTCAAGAAGTTTTCAGGCATCTTATGAATCTTATTCCGAAAGCACTTATGTATTGTGCGACCCTCTTGTATTTAATTTTGATGGCAATACAGCCGACATCACAGACCAGAAGTTTATGTTTGATTTGGACGGTGACGGCAAAGAGGAGGAAATTTCTTCTCTTGGAAAGGACAGCGGCTTCCTTGCACTTGATAAAAACGGCGACGGCATTATCAATGACGGAACAGAGCTTTTCGGAACAAAGAGCGGCAACGGTTTTGCAGACCTTGCAGAATATGATGAAGACGGTAACGGCTGGATTGATGAGGACGACGAGATATTCTCACAACTTAGAATCTGGACAAAGAACGAAAAAGGAGAGGATGAGCTTATTTCCCTTAAAGAAGCAGGGGTTGGAGCAATCAATCTTTCGAGCGTATCAACAGCTTTCAGCAAAACCAATAATTTTAACGATACAATGGCTGTTATACAAAAGACCGGAATTTTCCTTTACGAAAACGGAAATGCAGGAACGATACAGCATGTGGATTTTGCAATTTAATCTTTTATCTACGACGGGTCCTCACTTGGCGCATAGTCCTTGTGGGGGCCTGCTCTTTATTTTCTTTATGTTGACAGGAGGGTAAAAGGTCAATATAATTTTCACATAATTACAAGGGAGGAAATGAAATTGCAGTCGGAGACTATATTGGCGGTAATATCAGGGCTTCTTGCTCTGGGCATTATATTGGTTACGGTAAGGCTTTGCCATTACAAAAAGCAGTTACAGAAATTGTATAAAAATAATAACGAGTCCGCATCGGAGACAATCAAAGCAAAAAATAAAATAACTTCCTGCGGAACTGAAATAAACAGGCTGATAACTACATCAGAGCGCGGGTGCAAAGATAATTACGATATGTTAAAAACATCCGGGGATTCAAAGGTTGTGCTTAAAGTTTCCGGTGAAAAAGAGATAACCGATAAAATATTAAGTATTCTGGCAAAGGCGTCAGGCTCTATAAAGCAGATGACCGAAATTGCAGGGGAAGCTGTGAGACTTTTATCCGGTTCGGAGGATAAAATAAAAGAGGCGTCCCACGAAGCCTTGCTTGTAAATGATGAATATACGGACATAGATGAATATATTAATGATTTTTACCGCACATTAAATGCTATAAAAATAATCATTATAAAGCTTCGTGACAGCATTAATAATATTAATACCCTTTCTTTTAAGGCAGCAGTGGAATGTCAGAGAGCGGGAGAGGCAGGCAGAGGCTTTAAGGTTGCGGCAGATGAAATCAGACAGGCTGCCGATAACGGAACCGCATTTTTAAATGAAACGGATTCAAGCGTTGAAGAACTTTCGGAAACCGTAAGAATAATTGACAGCAGAATCAGAAATCTTGAAGCAAAGAGAAATACCTTGGATAAGGCAGTAGAGAATCTTTGTGACGGTAACAAATATGTGGCGGATAAGTTTAGCGAGCTTTATGAAAATATTGAGATAACGGAAAAAGTAGTTAATCATCTGGCAGTCAATGCAAAAGAATTTTTTGCGGAATCTGAGGATAAGAAAAAGGCGTATTCCGATATGGCTAAAGTATTTCTTAATGTAGGAAAAAATGAGAAAAATATTGCGGCGGATATGGCAAGAATACGTTCGTTAAATGAGAATATTCTGAATATTGCTGGCAAATTGTAGTGAAAAGGCTTATAATGGAAAGAGGATATTATGAAAATAAGAGTTCCTGATTATTATGATGAATTTAAGTGTATAGCAGATAAATGTACGGATACATGCTGTGCGGGCTGGCAGGTGGACGTGGATGACAAATCCTTTGCCTATTATAAGACAATTAAAGGTGAATTCGGTGACAGACTTCATTCGGTAATGGTTGAAGGAAAGCGCGGAGAAGAAGGACAGTTCAGAATCCGTAAAGACGGCAGATGTCCCTTCCTTAATGACAATATGTTCTGCGATTTGTATACGGCGCTTGGCGAAGATGCATTGTGCGTTACCTGTGACAGATATCCAAGATATACAACCGAGTACGGCAGCCTCAGGGAAACCGGCATTGCAATATCCTGCATAACGGCAGCCGAGATAGTCCTTAGAAAAAGACAGGATTTTGGATTTAAGGAATGGGAGGACAAGGAAGCTTTCCCGTCACTTAACAACATAGACGGAGAATTATTTATGGCGCTTATGAGGGCAAGAACCAAAGCTTTTGAAATTGTCCATGATAATTCAAGGGATATTTTTGACAGGATGTCAGTGCTTGTGTATTATGCTACGGATTTGCAGAAAAATATTAAGAAAAAGTCAGGAATAGACAATGTTATTTCAAGATATTCAGAAGAATATATCAACGATATTTTAGCAGCAACAGGCAGGGAAAGGTACAAGGAAAAAGATACGGTTGATATTTACAAAAATATTTTTTACTGCTATCTTAAACAGGTAATAATTAAAGCAGAGTGGCCGGAGCTTATTTATAAAGTATATGATTATACGCTTAATGACAGTTACGGCAGGATAAGAGATGATTTCAAAAAGTATAACAGAGACAGCGAGTACGAATACGAGAATTTAATTGATTATTTTATTTTCAGGTATTTTATGAAAGCTGTATTTGACAGAGATATATTAACAAAAGTCAAAATGGGAATAGTCGGCGTTCTCGTCATTCATCAGTGCAATATGGCATATTGGTGCGATAACGGAAGAAAACTGGAATTTGACGATATTGTAGAGATTGCACATCTTTATTCCAGAGAAGTTGAACATTCCGAAGAAAATTTTGACAGGCTTTGCAGGCAGTTCTCAAAAAAGAGAACTTTTTGTGTCAAAAACCTGGTTATGCTTCTGCAGGATAACTCAGGTAGTAAGGAGTAAATTATGAACAGCGCTAAAACAGCAATTATGGTGGATTCCGGATGCGATATCAGTCAGGAATTTATTGAACAGTATGATATTAAAGTATTAAGACTTAAAGTGCTTTATGGTGACAAGATGTATTCGGACGGTCTTGATATTGACCCTCTTGAGGTATAC
>JBNMKN010000056.1:0-11790 GCA_050874365.1 Butyrivibrio sp.
AAATTCTGTACGGCTTCAACGTCAGGTAATTTAATAACTGTTTCCATTAATGTATTCCTCCTAAGCGGTTTTCAACAAGGTCATAATGCTGGGTAAAAGATTTGGTACTGGCAACGGCATCCTGATTAACAAGATTGTCCAGTATATCTGTATGTAAAGATAAAAGTTTTTCTTTTACCGAATCATCTGCGTTCTCAATTACATTGGACATTGATTTGATATATAACTCGGCTACAGGTCTTGAAACAGTAATTAGAAGAGGGTTTTCAGTACATTCTATAAGTCCGACATGAAATTCAAAATCCAATCTGACTAAGTCCTGACCGTTTGCGATTTTCATCTTATCAATGATTGAATATAACTGTTCTTTTCTTTTTTCGGAAATTCCCTTTTTCATTACGCAGTCGACAACAACGAGGGAAAAATATCTTCTGTACTCCAAAAGGTCATACTCGGAAACCGTCTTTAACGCTAACATCAGTGATATCATGCTCCTGATAGCAGCACCGGAATCTTTGGCAATGTAATTGCCGGAACCATGGCGGCTTTCAACCAGTCCCATACCGCGTAAAATGCTTATAGCTTCTCTTGTAGAATTTCTTCCGATACCAAGTGATTCGGATAAATCACGTTCGGACGGTATTTTACTGCCTATGATTAACTGACCGTCTTTTACCATTTGGACAATATGATTAATGGCTTTCTGGTATTCCATGTTTTCACTTTGTTTTGCCATGGTAATCTCCATTCTGTCAATTTGTAAGTGGTAGCACCACTTGGTACTACCACTTATTATATTAATGAAAGGTGATATGTCAATGTTTTTTTAGAGATACAATTATATAAAGTACAAAATCTTTCATTTTTTTACCATTCATGCAAACCGGGTTTACAGAATTTATATAGATGGTAAAATATAGATAATAACGAGACTAAGGAGGGATAGTATGAAGAAAAAACGTATTATCATAATAATTCTCGCGGTATTAGTTTTAGCAGGTTTGTTTGCTATTTATAAACTTCCTGTTAAAGATTCTGAAAAAATCAATTTAGATTCGGATGTAACGATTATTATCCATTCAACAGGATTGAAATACATAGACGGAAAAGCATATCCTGAAGTTGATACTAAGATGTACAGCGTGAAAAAGGACAGCGAACAACATAAAAAAATTAAAGAAATCATCGGAGATACAAAGTTGTACCGGAAAAAAGAATCAAGTGTGAACAGGATGTCACCGGGTGGTGCAAGTGTCTATATAAACCTGATATTTGAAGGCGTAACGGTTACATTCAGGGACGATGGATTTATTTTAATCGGCGATAAATATTACGGAACAAATAGGTTTGGTAAGAGTGATAACGATATATACACCACCCTGTCAGAGTATATACAGACACATTGTACAGTGATATAATCTGTATAATGTATTATTCAAAAGAAGGAGTCTTTTTGATGAAAGAAAAAATTAATGTAACAGGTGTACCTGAAACAATGATACAGACTTTATACGCAAGAGCCTGTGAAACAGAAAAAAAGAAACCTAAAATCAAAGATGAAATGGCAGTTGAAATTGTTTCAAGGCTGGATTACGATTTCTCCAATGCGAAAAAAGATAAAGTAATGAGTTCAGGCGTCATTGCAAGAACAATTGTGTTGGACAAGATGACAGAGCAGTATTTAAGCGATAATCCGGGAAGCATTGTTTTAAACATAGCCTGTGGACTTGATACAAGATGTTACCGTATGCAGGGAAAATATCTGCGTTGGTATAATATCGACCTGCCTGAGACCATGCAGATAAGAAGCCGTTTTTTTGCGGAAAACGGATCGGTTTATCAGATTGCAAAATCGGCAATGGATGGCAGTTATGCAGACGATATAACTTATAATAATGAAAATGTTTTAGTCATTATTGAAGGACTTTCCATGTACCTGAATTTACATACCAAAGAGAGGTCAGTCTGGTAGAGGGTATGAAAAAAAATCATACCGGTATATCATGTACTTGGCAAAATTCCGGTAATCCGTAACTGTTCAAATAAAATTGTGGTTATGGAAAAAAATTAGTGTCAATCCGTAAATTGATAATTTCAATATTTTTTGTAACGAAAACTTAAATGCGGACTCTAATATGTGAAGAAAATCGAAGGACAAGGTAAAAATGCTATTTAAAGATGTTTATTCAAAATATTGCCAAAGTGTTTATCGATATCTTTTATCACTTACAGGAGAAGAGAATCTTGCGGAGGAGCTGGTTTCTGAAACGTTTTACAGGGCGTTTCTTAACATAGATTCCTTCAAGGGAGAAAGTAGCATGTACACATGGCTTTGCCAGATAGGTAAAAATGCGTGGTATAAAGAATGTAAGAGAAGAAAAAGATTTGATTCTGCCAAAGAGGTGTCCGTGGAGCTGGCAGACGAAAAAGAATCCGTTGAAAGCAGCGTAATTAAGCGGGAACAGGCAGAATTAATAATGGATGCGATGGATAAGCTGGAATCACCTTATGTGGATGTATTCATAATGCGTGTCTATGGTGAAAAGAAGCTTTCGGAAATTGCAAAGCATTACGGTAAGTCTGAAAGCTGGGCAAGAGTCACATATTACAGGGCAAAAGCAAAAATTATTGAAATTATGGAGGAAACGGAAAATGAAATATAATTGTGAACTTGTTAAGGATTTAATACCTTTGTATCAGGACAAGGTATGCTCGGATGAGAGCAGAAGAATTGTTGAGGAACACGTTAAGGAATGTGAAAAATGCAGAAAAACAGCCGAAATGATGGAACTCGACTTTGAGTATGAGGAAGACGGAAATGAGCTTGACAAAAATTCCGTAAAAAAATGCTTCGGCAGGATTAAAAAGCGGTTTGCAATTATATTGGCAGCGGTAATTGTAGCGTTGCCTGTCTGTACGGTTACCGTAAGACTTGGGATAAACGAATATAAAAAAGAAGGAATCTGTTTTTCCAATCTTGACGAATATAAAACCGTATCGGATTTTATGAAAAATATCAAAAATGAGAACTTTGAGAAAGCTTTTGGCAGATTAAACAGAGAGGGCGATTATGAGTCCATAATTTCTGCAAAGGATATTGATGAAAATGCCTCAGACACATCCAAAGAGGATATAGAACGTAAGAAATTTGTATATGAAAATTACAGTGATGTACTTGATATGTCATTGGAGGAATACGAAAAAAACGAATGTGATAAAGCTACAGCGTTGTTTGAAGAAGCAAAAGATAGAGGATATTATATAGTTTCTTACAAAAAAATAGATTCTTACTATGCAAAGGGAATAGGCTGGATTTTTACATACAGGGTAAAATATCATACGGAATTGGGAACAACGGAAGACCGTATGTGGGATATTGTCGCCAAAGACGGAAAAATAAGTCTTCAGTTCTACTCTGTGCAGGGAGAAAGCGAATTTCTTGAGGAAGCGATAGCATGCGCATAAAAGGCAGAAATAAATACATCTGTAACATTAAAGCGGTGCTTATTTTTCTGGTAGTTCTGGGACATGTACTGGAAAATTATCTTGATAAGCCTGCGGTGCTTACAATATACAAATTTATCTATATTTTCCATATGCCGTTATTTGTGTTCATATCGGGAAAGATGACAAGAAGCATTTCTGTATGTAAAAAGCAGATGATAAAGTCAATGGAATTATACTGTATTTTTGACCTGTTTTATATAGTTTATGAAAGGGTCATATACGATAAAAGACTTGACCTGTTCACCCCTTACTGGCATTTATGGCACCTGTTTGCACTGATTGTATGGAGTGCCTTAGGGATGTTGTTTTTGTGGCTGCAGGAGCATAAAGTGAGCAGTAAAATAATATTTTTCGGAACAGTCGTTGCTTCTCTTATGATTGGAACGTTAAAATTTGCGGACAGAAGGTTGGCACTGCAAAGGATTTTTGCCTTTTTACCGTATTATTATCTTGGAATGACAGCGTATATTGATGATATAAAAGATAAAAAATGGGTTAAGATTACATCAATAATTATTTCACTAATAGCTGTTCCGGTTGTTGTCATATATGTTCCGAAAAGCTTTATATATCAGGCAATGCCGTATAGCGGGGATATTTTAACGGGAATATTAATGAGACTTGTCTGTGAAATTGCGGCGGCAACCGTATCAATCCTTATTTTACTGTATATGCCGGACAAAAAGCTTGCCTTTACTGCTGTGGGAAAAGACACACTCCCCATATATGTTTTTCATCCCGTTGCAATTCCTGTAATCTGTTTCTTTACGGATATATCTGTGGGTGTTATACCGGGAGCGGTCTTTTTCACAGCATGGATAATAGCTGTTATTTATATGGCAAGCAGGTTTATAAGACCAGTTAATTATCTTGAATGATATTTATTCAAGATTTTTCTTGTAGTTAGTGCCCCATTCTTTCAGTGAGTTAAGGATGGGACGCATGGTTTCGCCAAGTTCACTTAAGGAATATTCCACATGAGGGGGAACTTCGGGGTATACTTTCCTTATTATCAGACCGTCTTCCTCCATGGAACGGAGGCTGTCTGTCAATACTTTCTGACTTATTCCATCAAGGCTTTTTTTAAGTTCATTAAATCTCCAAGGTCTGTCTAAAAGATTTCTTAATATCAACAATTTCCATTTACTTCCGATAAGCTGTACCGTAACCGCTACGGGACATTCAGGCAGTTCTTCTCTTGTAAGCATAATACAATTACCTCCTATAAGTTCAAAATATGATGTAAGTATCAATTACAATGTAACATATAAAAATGAGTATGTCCATTGGTTACCTAAGAGTAACTATGTAATAAAAAAGTGCGTACTTTTAACTTTGTTTCTGAATTGATATTTTAAAAGTACAACAGGGCATAACCTGTGAGTTATAAATTACAGGAGGTAATGTAAATGGCATTATCAGATATTTTTGGATGGAATGAGGAAAAAGAAGCACAGGGAAGTACAGCCTGTGGAACAGCCTGCGGGGCATCGGATAAACCGGAAGAGAAGCCTGCGGCGTGTGGAACAGCCTGTGGAGCATCTGACAAATAGGAAGTTTTAGAAAGGAGACGGATAGGATGAGCCGGTATTTTTCATTTCAGTGGCATATAACGGACGAATGTGACCAGCGGTGTAAACATTGCTATATTTTTTCAGGAAAAGGCTGTGAAGAGCTTAAAAGCATGACTTGGGAACAGATGAAAGAAGTTGTTGACAACTGTGAGGATTTTTGTAAAGTATATGGCAGAATACCGTATTTTTATATTACAGGCGGGGACCCTATCCTTCATCCTGACTTCTGGAAACTGGCAGTGCTTTTAAAAAGCAAGGAAATACCATTTACGATTATGGGTAATCCTTTTCATCTTGATGATGAGATATGCCGTATGCTTAAAGTATGCGGCTGTGAGAAGTACCAGATGTCTTTAGACGGCATGGAAAAGACCCATGACTGGTTCAGAAAGCCCGGAAGTTTTTCGCTTACCCTTGAAAAAGTGGGATGTCTTAACAGGGCAGGAATTAAAAGTGTCATCATGAGTACGGTATCAAAGACCAATATGGATGAGATACCGGATATAATTGATGAGGTTGTAAAAGCGAAAGTAAAAGTATTTGCGTTTTCCCGTTATGTACCGACGGGAGGAGAAGTCGATACAAGCATGACACCACAGGAATACAGAAAGCTTCTGGAAACCTGTGATGGAAAGTTCAAGGCGTATACCGAGGCAGGCTGTGAGACATATTTTAATAAAAAAGACCATTTATGGACTTTATACGAATATGAGACAGGTCAGTTTAAGCTGCCGGAGAGTGCTAAGAACGGCATGATTTACGGTGGCTGTAATTGCGGCAACTGCCATATCACAATAGCGTCAGACGGTGACGTTATGGCGTGCAGAAGAGTTATGGACAGCAAGGTGGCGAATGTATTTGAAGACAGGCTCGCAGACGTATGGGTTAGCCGGATGGAAAAATACAGGGACTATGACAGATTTAAAAAATGCAGTAAATGTGAACTGAAAGCATGGTGCAGGGGTTGTCCTGCCGTAGCCAACGGAATGAATGGAAGTTTTTACGACGTTGACCCACAATGCTGGAAAATTAAAAATGATATAACGGGAGAGGTGTTACCATGTTAATGGACATTATTAAAGCAAGACATTCTATCAGAAAATACACGGATAAGCAGATTGACAGGGCAGACCTTGATAAAATCCTTGAAGCCGGAAATTATGCGCCCAACGCAGGCGGAGGACAAAGAAGCATGATGGTGGCAATACATAATAAAGAGCTTACTACAAAGCTTGGTAAAATGAATATGGAAGGTTTTGACAGGTCTAAGCTGGCAGGCAATTATGTATCTAAGGAACAGCCGAGCGTAATAGATAATAAGGATATTAAAAACGGTTTTTACGGAGCACCTACGGTTATATGTGTGTTTTGTCAGGACAATTTCCTTTTTAAGACGGCGGATGCTTTCTGTATAATGGAAAATATAATTTTACAGGCAACGGAATTGGGGATATCCTCCTGCATTATTTCAAGGGGTTACGAGACTTTTAATTCTTTGGAGGGCAGGAAATTAATGAAAGAATGGAATGTACCGGAGAATTACAGTTGTCAGGGCTTTGTTATTTTGGGATATATTGACGGAGAACAGCCACATAGTAAACCGAGAAAACCGGGAAGAATTGCAATTATCGAATAGAGGAAAGGCGGCGATAATATATGAATCAGAGTGAAAGAAGAAGATATTTAATTGAAAGACTTCTGGAAGAAAATAAGGAATACGGTAAGCCGGCAATCCCTATTAATACCGAGGAGCAGAAAAAGATGTTACGAAGCCTTATGAATATAAGGCTGCCAAAAAAAATTGACGAGGAATTTTTACATGTTCAGGATGAATACCTTAAGGAAGAAAATGCGCAAAAAGGCATAGTAAACCTTGAGGATATGGAAGAATTGCAGCCCGATATCTATATTTTTAAGGGCGACATTACGAGGCTTAAAACAGGTGCTATCGTAAATGCCGCAAACAGCGGGATGACAGGCTGTTATAATCCATGCCACAACTGTATCGATAATTGTATTCATACTTATGCGGGAATACAGTTGCGAAACTGTTGCAATGATATAATGATAAAACAAGGCTATGAAGAGCCTGTGGGGCGTGCAAAAATCACACCGTCATACAATCTGCCATGCGACTATGTAATACATACGGTAGGCCCTATTGTACAGGGCAGACTGCAGGAGCAGCATAAAAAATTACTGGCTGACTGTTATAATTCCTGCCTTAAAGCAGCAGATGAACACGAAGCAAAAAGCATTGCATTTTGCTGTATTTCCACAGGCGTGTTTATGTTTCCTAACGAGGAGGCGGCAAAAATTGCGGTGCATACGGTGAGACAATATAAAACAGATACTAAATCAGATATAAAGGTGGTTTTCAATGTTTTCAAAGATGAAGATGAAAGAATCTACAGGCAATTACTCAGATAAATTAAGGATACTTAAAGGAAAAATACAACAGGCGGATGCAGTCATAGTCGGAGCGGGAGCAGGGCTTTCAACCTCTGCCGGGTTCGTGTACAACGGTGAAAGTTTTGAACGGTATTTTGCCGATTTTAAAATGAAGTACGGCTTTACCGATATGTATTCAGCAGGTTTCTATCCCTATGAAACAATGGAGGAACACTGGGGCTACTGGTGCAGATATATTTATATTAATCGTTACATGAATCCGCCCAAAACCGTATATACCGACCTTTACAGTCTTTTAAAGGATAAAAATTATTTTGTCCTGACAACTAATGTGGACCATTGCTTCCAGAAAGCGGGCTTTGATAAGGACAGATTATTTTATACACAGGGAGACTATGGACTTTTCCAGTGCAGCGTGCCTTGCCATAACAAAACCTACGATAATGATGAAGCCGTTAAAAAGATGGTATTAAGTGAAGGTTTTGAGATAAAAAACGATAACCTCATAATTCCGGAAAATGCAAAATTAAGCATGAAAATACCGTCAGAGCTTGTTCCGAGATGTCCAGTATGCGGAAAGGTTATGAGCATGAATTTAAGGGCTGACAACACTTTTGTTCAGGATGACGGCTGGGACAAAGCCGCAGAAAGATATAACAGGTTCATTGAAGCCAATAAGCACAAAAACGTCGTATTTCTTGAGCTGGGAGTGGGTTACAATACTCCCGGAATTATTAAATATCCGTTCTGGCAATATACATACAATATGAAAAATGCTTTTTATATATGTATTAACAGAGGTCAGTCAGGGGCACCTGCGGACATAAAAAACAAATCATTATGTCTTGAAGATAATATTGCCGATGTATTAACAATTCTTAAGAATCTGCCGATAAAAGGAGCAAAGTAGCTATTTAAAGAAAAAGTTTGGCAGGTGAAGGGAATGACTTCGGTTTCAGGTACATTTTTTAAAACGGGGTCCGATTCGGTATATTCAGGAAAAAAGACAGGCTCCCGTAATAAAAGTTCAGCCGGTAACAAAGAACTTAATACCAAATTAAGGATGCTTTCCAAAACGGAACTGAATTCTGATTTCAGGTATACGGACAGGACGCAGGTTTCTGTGATTAGCAGTACCCAGAGTTACGGTGAGCAGATAAGGATTCAGAGACAGAAAGCACAGACCACCTCTCTTAAGTTAAAGAAACTTAAATACAGGTTTAAAAGTCTTTCCGCAAAGATAATAAGAAGTAAGACTTCTTATGCGGCAAAGCAGGCAGCAGGACAGGCAAGGCGTGAGGCATTACGCCTTAAAAATGAAAAAAGAAAAACAGAAGGCGATACCACTGAAATTGATGCAGCAATAGCACATGCAAAGGCAATGGAGCGTGTTGCAAAGAAAAAAGCCAGAAATCTTGAAGAGGAAGAGCTTATAAAGGTAAGTCAAAACGAAGATTTCGATAAAGTATACGAAGCCGGCGGGAATCCACGGACTGAGTACAGCGAAGACCTTGCGGATGAAAAAGAAACGGCGGATGAAGAAGAACTTACCATTGACGAGTTAGCGAAGCTTATGTATGAACTGGAGCAGAAGCTTAAATCAGAGTACGATGATATGGGAATGGATGAATTGACGGAAATGATTACGCCACCGGGTAAGGAAATGACTCCTGAGGAGCTGAAGCAGTTAAAGACTAAGCATCGTAACAGGGAAATGCGTGAAATCATAAAAGCCGATGCAGAATATTTAAAATCAATATTTAACGGTCTTGAAAAGGGAAAAAGTGACAGCAATGTTGTAGTCACTTCAAGTCCGGGTGTGGTTCCCACACAACCCGTATCCGTTCCGGTGGATTCAGGCGGAGCAGGTGCGGCTGTTAATATAACTTTGTAAAGAGATACAAGAGAAATGTTAATTAGAAAATACGACAATAAAGACATAGATTCAATGGTAGCAATATGGAATGAAGTTGTGGAGGACGGCATTGCGTTTCCGCAGGAAGATAAGCTTGATAAAGTGACAGGAAAAGATTTTTTTGAATCACAAAGCTATTGCGGAGTAGCCGTTAATGACAATGACGAGGTTGTAGGTCTTTATATTCTTCATCCCAACAATGTGGGAAGATGCGGTCATATCTGTAATGCCAGCTACGCCGTAAATTCAAAATTCCGTGGTCTGCATATCGGTGAGAAGCTGGTAACAGACTGTCTTTTACAGGCAAAAGAACTGGGCTTTAAGGTACTGCAGTTTAATGCCGTGGTGGAAAGTAATGTGCATGCCAGACACCTTTATGAGAGAATCGGATTCAGACAGCTTGGAACAATTCCTCACGGATTCAGAATGAAAGACGGCACATACGAGAATATATGTCCGTATTATAAGGAATTGCAGGATATGACCTGAAAACAGCTTAATGCCTAAAAGGCATAATTGATAATGAAATATAAGCATTAGACATTATAATTAAATAAGCATATTATAAAGGTATTCAGAGCGAATACCTTTTTTTGCAGCAAAGAAGTGCATTAATTATGAGGAAGTCAGGTGGTTTTATGGAATATACAAAACTCGGAAAAGCGATAAAAAATAATATTGCAAGAGATAAAGTTGTTATTGCCTCAAAAGTATATTTCAATGAAGGAAGATTGTCAAAACAGGCAATAATGAGAGAAATTGAGGGCAGCTTAAATCGTCTGGGAACAGATTATCTTGATCTATATATCATTCACAGGTTTGATTATGATACACCTGTTGAAGAAACCATGGAAGCACTTGATGAGCTTGTAAAATCCGGAAAAGTCCGTGCGATAGGTGCTTCCGCAATGTACGGATACCAGTTTTACAATATGCAGCTTGCCACGAAGTATAATTGCAAAATGTCCCAGATAGCGGTTGCATGGCAATGGGCAAAAGGTATCGCTTTACCGATTATAGGCGTTACTAAGAAAAAATATATTGATGATGCCGTCGGTGCATTTGATGTAAAACTAAGCGACGAAGATATTGTATATCTTGAGGAAATGTATGTACCGCATCCTGTTGTCGGTGCAATAGATAAAAATCCGCCTCAGGGTAAAATACTGTTAGATGAAAAAAATAAATTTAAAGAGGATTGAAAAATGTATAATAAAACAGTGACACTTTCTAACGGAGTAAAAGTCCCAATGCTTGGACTTGGAACATTATGGAGCGACAGTTCCACAGCTGTGCATCCGTTATACATTACAGCTTGGTGCAATCTCTCTTCCAAAGACTGCAAATCCGGAGCATATGAAGACCAATGCAGAGGTTGACTTTACAATCAGCGCAGAGGATATATGAGCAAACCATATATCATCTGTCATATGATGATTTCGATTGACGGAAGAATTGACTGTGCCATGACATCCAAACTGCCGGGAGTAAATGATTATTATACATCCCTGAATGAGATTAATGTACCTACAACTGTCAGCGGCAGAGTGACAGCAGAACTTGAAATGGCAGAACCGGGAGAATTCCATGCAAAAAATACAGAAAGCTATGGAAAAGAGGGATTTTCCAAGAAAGCAGATGCAGCAGGTTATGAGGTTGTCATCGATACAAACGGAAAACTTCTCTGGCCGGATGCAACAGGTATGACAAAGCCGTATCTGATTGTAACGAGCGAGAAGGTGTCTAAGGAATATCTCGATTATCTGGACCGACAGAATATTTCATGGATTGCCTGTGGAAAAGAGCATGTAGATTTGTCGCGTGCAGTAGAAATCCTTGCGGAACAATTCGGCGTGGAGCGTATTGGTATTGTCGGTGGACCGAAGATAAACACAGCATTTCTTGAAGCAGGATTGCTTGATGAGATCAGCCTGTTAGTTGGAGCTGGAATTGATGGCAGAGGCGGTATGCCGGCTGTGTTTGACGGACTTGTGATGGAACATGATGTGACGAAGTTAAAATTAATTGATGTGAAAAAATTCGACAGTGATGCAGTGTGGATACGGTATCAGTGTTAGAAAATGAAATATATTTATAAATTTTGCCCCCAAGCTGGGGCAGAATTACAAGAATGAGGAGCAGATATGTGGTTATGATCAGGTATCTGTTTTTTTATATTATTGCAAATATTCATAGAAAATTTGGTTGCTTCCATAAGAAGCTTCGCTTATAATAATATCAAGGCAGAGAGCCTTTTGCGGAATCTTAGAAGTGTTATGCACAATACAAAAGGAGGGATGCCGACTTGAATACAGAAATAGCAAATGCTGTGAATGCAGCAGGAGATAAGGCACAATATGATACTCGTGTTAAAAGGTTACT
>JBNMKN010000057.1:0-11387 GCA_050874365.1 Butyrivibrio sp.
CATTGTAAGCATAAAATACAGGCCTATAATCATAAACAGACCGTCAGTATTTCTGTTATCGCCAAAATTAATCATTATAATCTCAACAAAGGCACATATTGCAAAGCCCAGAAAACCCTTGGCTATAATTTTGTATTCCTTTATATAACCTTTTATTAAATCCCTTATAAGGGTATACGCAACACCTGCAATCTGTACTGCAAGTACAATGTTCATCGGCAAAAGCGAACTATAAAAATCCACGATTCCCGTAAAATGAAGTGTTGTAAATACTATGAAGCTCAGAATCATAACGGCTATGGAAACCGTATAAAGACGGCAATACCTGTATTTCTGTTCCCTGTTAAGATAATGTACAAAAAATGCGGGTGCCAGCATTATAACAAGATACCCTAATATTCCGTCTATATAATAAGTCTTGAATATGTACTGATAAAGCATATTATCATATATAAGCCAGCTTGCAACAGCCAGAATACCTACACTGAGGGATAAAATACTTATATCCCTTCTTCCCTTTATCTGTAAAATAAGATTTACAACAATGCTCACAAATGCAAACATGGCAAGAACTATGGACGCATTCATCTGAACCCCGCAAAGATTCTGATATTCCTCGTAAATGCCATAAGCATTACCAAGAAACGTTCTTGATAATATAAGTGCATTTTCTCCCGGTGAATTTCTGATAATTTTAATGGTCTTACCTGATGACTGATTTCCCAAATCTATATTGACAATTCTGTTTTTTTCCATTAATCCCGGTAATGGATTATCGTCATTCTTATATACTCCCACAAGGACGTCATCAAGATATATCTCTGTGCTTCTTCCGATAGTTATCGACAATACGGAATCGTAAGGAAGGTTATCGGGTAGAACATTTTCAACAACAATATCCTTATCATCTTCTTCCGTTATATTAATGGGGTATCCTAACGGTACCCTGCTGCCGTCCTCGTACACACGCTCCCAGCCAGTCTTATATAATTCACACCAGCCCTCAAGTCCGTTACCGTAATGTTTTTTTATGTAAAGCTGAAGGACCAGACCAAAAATATATACCCCTGCGAGCATGCAGAATACAATGCTCACAAGTATTTTATATAGTTTTCTTCTTACTTCTTCGTTATCCATAATTGCCTCTGAATCTTTTTATATAATTCTATCAATTTAAACTGCTTCTGTAAATTATATTCTTTAATTTCTTCCGCTTCACAACCCACAACAATACCGCTTTGCATATATTATCGGCAATCATGCAGTACCATACATATTGAAGCGGCAGGTTCCATACCTTGACGCACAGAAAAGTAAAAAGTATTCTTATGCCCCACATACTTCCTGTCTCTATGATAAAAGCGTACTGGTTTTTGCCAAGACCGTTAAAAAGTCCTTCAAGCACAATCATCAACCCAAAAAAAGGCTCCGAAAATGCCACAAGGCGTAACATTTTAGCTCCAAGCCTTGCCGTATCTACACCGTTTGTAAAAAGTCTCATAAGGGGATAAGCACAAAAATACAGCACAATTCCCGATATAAACATCATTAAAACCGTAATAACCGTACTTATTCTTGTTACATATTCAAGCTTTTCCCCGTTCTGTTCCCCAAGTGCCATTCCAACCATGGTTGAGGTTGCCGTTCTTAAGCCATATCCCGGAATATAAAAAAGCTGCTCTGCGGTAACCGCAATGGAATGTGCCGCAAATACCGCCGTTCCCATTCCCGATACGATTCCTGCAAAAAAAGCATATCCAAGACATGTGGTAATACTTGTTCCAAGCAGGGGCATACCGATTTTGACAGTTTCTTTAAGGCTTTCTTTATGAACCTCAAACTCCTTGATATTCCAGTGAAGGAGCTTATTTTTCCTGTAAAATACATACATGAAAATTCCGCATACGGTATAAGAAAGTGCGGAGCCTATCGCCGCACCCACTACTCCAAGCCCAAGACCGTATATAAATATACCGTTTAATCCGGCATTTAAAATATTAGCACCAAAATTGACAAACATGGGTGTCTTGGTATCCCCTGTGGCTCTTATTGCTGCGCCGAAAATAATCGATGATATTCTGAATAAAAGCGGAATACTTATTATCATAAAATAAGTGCCAGCATCCCCTACAACATCTTTTTCCGCACCCATTAATACAGGGATTTTGCGGCATAAGATAAGTGACGGCAGCATTGTAATAACCGTACACGCAAGTACAAGCACGCATATATTTTTTGACATATTTTTAACCATATCTTCATCTTTTGCCCCGACAGCTTTAGCTATGAGCGCCAGCGCCGCAATGGCAAAAGCGTGGGGTATGCTGTTTACAATCCATGTTATTGTGGTTGTAACGCTTACCGACGCCGTTGCCCGTTCCCCAAGATGACCTACCATTGCCGTATCCACATATTGTAATAATGTGGACAGGATTTCCTCAAGAATCGTAGGTATGGACAGGGTAATGAGTGTCCGTAATATGCTTTTTTTGTCCTCTTTATTAAGATTCATGCCCATTAATTTTTTTACCGTTATATCTTTTTAACATTATTAACCCTGCGGCTGTGGTTATAAGCTCCGTCACAGGGAAGGTACACCAGAAATATTTAAGTCCAAGCTTTGAGAACAGCCAGCCTAAAGGTACAAACAATACCACCGTTCTTAAAACCGTCAGTAACGAGCTTTTCACCGACTGTCCGATTGCCTGAAAATATACAGGAAATGTAAGTGATGTTACAAGTGGTATAAAAGAAATACCTATAATATGAAACGCATTGACTCCGATTTCAATTACCTTTGCATCACTTGAAAATACGCTTAACATCGGTCCCGGAATTATCTCAAAGCAAAGGGTTCCGATAATCATAAGCGTCCATCCGAATAATACAGAATCTTTTAACGTCTTTTTACATCTGTCAAACATTCCCGCACCGTAGTTGTAGCTTATGACGGGAACTATACAGGTCTGCATTGCCCCTAACGGAATAAAGAAAAACGACTGCCACTTATAATACAATCCCAGCGCCGTTACCGCCTGGTCGGAAAATCCCTTTAAAATCATATTAAGCCCAAATATATAAAATGTATACGCCGACTGCATTAAAATATTAGGGAAGCCGAGATAATATATCTTTTTGACATATTTTTTATAGACCGAAAGTGCGGGAGATTTTCTGAAACCCTTAGTCATTACGATTACAGCCGCAATAATCTGTCCCGTTACCGTGGCTATTGCCGCACCTGCTATTCCAAGTTTTGGGAAAAATCCGATTCCGAAGATAAGAAGGTAATCCAATACAATATTAATTACCGCACCCGCTATCTGGGCTATCATGGGAAGCTTCATATTGCCTTCCGACTGCAGCACTTTTGTCCACACGCTTTCAAGAAAAAGCCCTATGCTCAATACGGAAACTATTCTTCCGTAAGTAACCACTTCTTTAATTATCTCCGGTGATTTGGTTGACATTCTCGCATATTCCGGCATAAGAAAAAAGCTGAGTACAGCAAAAACAGCCCACATCACAAGTGCAAGCAATGTGGCTGTTCCCGCCGTTTCATCTTTTTCTTTTACTTTACCCATTCCGAGATAATGTGCCATTAAAGTATTGATACCGACTCCCGTTCCTACGGCTATCGCTATCATTAAAAGCTGTAGCGGATAGATTATCGACAATGCCGTAAGTCCGGCTCCCGAATATCTTCCCACAAATATACTGTCCACCATGTTATATAACGCCTGTATAAGCTGTGCCGCCATTACAGGAGGTGCCAGTTTAAATAATATTTTCCATATTCCGTCTTTTCCGAAATCTATCCCATTATTCATATAATACCTTCTTAACGTATATTACCGGAAGGTATTATAACACATTTCACATTGATTTTACCATCCTAAATCCATAAGCCAGTTATTAAGGCTTCTTTCTCTTTCTGTCTGCGTTAAATTATTATCTGTAATATATTCTCCTTTTATGGTTCCGTCAACAAGATATAATACTCTTTTGCACTTTGCCGCAATTCCTGCGTCATGGGTTACCATCATAACCGTTGTCCCGCTGTCATTAAGTCTCACTATTTCATCCATTACCTCCCTTGAGGTGCTGCGGTTCAATGCTCCTGTAGGCTCATCGGCAAAAAGTATTCCTGGATTATTAATCATGCTGCGGCAGATACAGGCTCTTTGAAGCTGTCCGCCCGATACTTCGTTAATATCGTTATCCGCAATTTCAGAAATGGCTAATTTTTTCATTAAAGCCTTGGCTCTCTCTACTTTCTGTTCCTTTGACTCTTTACCTTTTCTGCTCTCAAAAGCGGGCAGCAGGATATTATCAAGGATTGTGAGATTTTTCATCATATACATCTGCTGGAAAATAAATCCCATTTCGTCAAGCCTTACTGCCGCCAGTTCATCCTGTTTCATTTCCGTTATGTCCCTGCCGTTGTAAACAATACTTCCGCTTGTGGATTTATCCATCCCCGAAACCGTGTATAACAAGGTGGATTTTCCGGAACCCGAAGGTCCCATTATTGCAACCATGTCGCCTTTTTCTATTTCAAAGCTTATATTTCTTAATACATTATTCTGTCTTTTATCCGCTATATATGTCTTACATAAATCCTTTACTTTTAAAATCTTATCCATAATATTTCCTCCTGCTATTCAATATTAGCTATATCTCTGCTCTTGATTTTCTTTGTATACATTGATGTGGCAAGAACCGTCACTACAGTTATTCCGATTACCGTAAATGGAATTATCACTAACTGGGACAGCGGTTTGAAGCAATACTTAACATCCGTTGCACCCATGCTTTTGAAAATAGGATTACACCACAGTTTTGTAACCGGTATCGTAAGTGCTGCTGCCAGAAGCTCCGAAAGAACCGCAATTATCGCAAATCTTGAAATATGCCACTTTACAACGAAGGAATTGTTAAATCCAATTGCATAAAGGAGTGCAATCTGTCCTTTTTCATCCGATATGAAGCTTCGTTCCATAAGCACGGATACCAATATAACCACAATTCCGGTTATGAGAAGCATAAGTCCTGTTACCGAATTCATTGTCCCTGTTACACCGATACAGTCCGCACAATATCCAGCGGCATCAAATACATCCTCGATATCATATTTTTCTTTTATCATCTCAATTCTTTTTGCAATCTCTTTGTCATCGGGATTATCATTAAAATCAATCTGGTACGCCATTATTGTACTTGCATATTTTCCTGAAACAGGGGCGTCCTCTGAAAGCCTTATGACGCGTCCGAGCTGGTTCATGGACTGGAAATATCCCACAACCATACAGTCTTTCTTTTCCGTTCCGAAATCAATGGTAATAACATCGCCTATCTTGGCTCCTGTCATTTCCGATATTGTAGGTGTGATTGCAATTTCATCTACACTTTTTGGTGCCGTTCCTTTGATATATTTGTAATCGGAGGCTTTTGTCCTGTCGTTATGCTGGCAGGTAAGTTTATAGGTCTCACCGTTAAAATCGGCATTATACCTATACCATACCTCCATGCTTACCGTACATGGATATCCTTCTTCTGCCATATCCGCTTCTATTTTCTTATATTCTTCCTCTATTATGTTACTGCCATTATCAGACAGGAACTCTAATTTTACGAATTTTGAATCGGTTATATACACATCGGATTCTTTACCAAAGGTTGAAATCAGATTCTTGCTTTCCATTGTGTCTTTTACAAGGACAACGCCCATTACCAGTATGGAGCATATAAAAAATGACAGTATAATTGTAATAAATCTTTTAGGTGCACTTAAAATATCATTCCATGCCATAAAAAGATAGTTTTTGGTATGTGATTTATACAGGTGGCAGATACTTTTCTTTCTGAAACGTTCTCCCGTCTCACCTGTCCTGAATGCGTCAAGGGGAGCTGCTTTCTTAACCGATTTTGTGCAGAAGTACGCAAAACCTGTCATGAGGAGTATTACGAGCAGCATACCTGCAACGTTTAACCATATTCCCGCATCATTACCAAGCACCATTTTCTCTGAAACGGAGGCTATCATCATTTTTCCGAAAGGAATACTGATTCCAAGTCCGATAATACCGCCTGCTGTTGCCAGTAAAATATATTTTGCAAGATAAAGGCTTCGGATTTTTCTGTTTTTTATACCGATTGCCTTCATCACTCCGATTTCCCTGAACTCTTCCTTAATGGAAAAAGTAATAACGAACTTCAAAAGCACAAAGGACACTATTATCAGGCATACACTTAATACAAGTCCCACAAATGCTACTATCATTTCCATTATGTAACATTTTTTAACAAGGCTTCGTCCATTATCAAAAAGGATACCTGTTCCGTCGGAAAGCTCTTTTTCAACGTTTTTTACATTATCGGAATTTATATAATAAACGTTTCCCATATAGTCTTTGTCAACATCCTGTTTAAAAGCTTCGTAATCCTCGTCACTTATTATCATCCTTAGATTACCCATCATTTCAGAGCCTAAAAGAGCGTCTTTAATCTCGCCTGCGATTTTTAACTCAAGGGTTATATTACCCTTTGTAACGGTAAGAGTATCTCCCTCTTTTGCATTATTTTTCTTAAGAAAACCGGCGGTAACATATACCGTTCCTTTTTCTACGGAATTCATTTTTTTATTGTCTTTAAGGAAAAAATTAATCCCCGTGTCCTGCAGCGGCTGGATTAAAAGAGCATTGTTTTTTGACTTCGGCTGTTTCCCGTCCAGTTTTAAATTTTCCCTTGCAGCCCAGATACATTCTTCACTCCTGTAGCTTTCTATATTCTCCGAATTTTTAATTATTTCCCCCACATTGCTGTCATTACCCTGCGTAATTACAACGTAATCGCCAATGCCTGCTTTATCAAGGAAATATTCCGTGCCATTCATAACATTAACTACGTTATTAACGCCACTCGCCACAAATACAGTTGCCAATATTGTAAAGAGAAAAAGAATGATATTCATTGTTTTCTTTCTTTTGATATCTTTTTTAAGAATATTTCTGTACATATTTTTTATCCTTTCCTGTTTTATGGCTTAATGATACTTTACCAATTATTAAATAATCCTTAAATAATAAAAAGTGCAGCTTTTGCTACACTTTTCTTAATACAACGGTTACGTTAAAGCACCCGTCTTTATTTTCCGCAAAAATTTCTCCGTCCATCATATGAAGTATTTTCTTACATATATACAGTCCCATACCGCTTCCGCTAAGATTGCCGCTGTTGCTTCCCCTGTAAAAGGAATCAAAGATATGTAACATCTCATCTTCTCCCGGTCCTTCACCCGAATTACATACGGTAATAAGCCTGCAGTCATCCTCTTCGCCTGTTGTAATTTTAATATAGCCTCCGTCACCGTACTTAACGGCATTTTCAATTACATTCTGTAACACTTCCACGGTTCTGTCCTCGTCACCGTACACAAGGCAGTTATCCTGCATATCAACACTAAAATCAATGTGAAGAAGTGACATTTTCTCCATATAATATTTCCTGATCACATCAAGGACATTTTTAATATAGAATTCACCATTATTTACAACAACATCCACCGCATCTTCTTTTGACGCTTTTGCTATTCCGTTGATATAATTATTGATTTCTTTGAGGTTTTTACTTATTCCGTCAAGAATAACTTCTTTTTTATCTTCTTCATAGAGATTATCGGAGAGCGCCCTCACATACAAATCCATTGCCGCAAGCGGGGTCTTTATGTCATGGGTCATTGATAAAATTAATGTCTTTTTCTCTTTGAGGAGTTCGTATTCACGGATTTTGTCCTGTTCAAGTTTTTCCCTTAACATATCCATGCCCCACAGAAAATCACCGTAGTATCTGCTTTTCTCTGCCTTTACAGGCGTTGACAAATTACCTTTTGCCAGTTCCTTTGTAAGTGCCTGCATCCTGTTAAAAGGTTTTACAAGCGTTGCATAAAAATATATAAATATACTGATAGATATAAATATAAGAATACATGTACATATATTAAATACTATAAATACTTTATTATATGTATATCCTGTATATACGAAACGGTAAAGTGTTCCGTTAATTTCGTAAACCTTGTAATCTCCTGTACCCTGCTCCTGTGAGTTAAATTTACTGATATCCGTCACATAGGTATATCCGTCAATATCAGGGATTCTGCCTGTCTCTTCTATTATGTCTGCCGCTCTTTTTATCTCCACCATATAAGGTCTGTCCTCTGCGGTTTTCTTATGCAGTATAAGATTAACCATTGCTATCAGAAGTATCTCTGCGGCAATTATAATAACGGCTCTTATCTTATATTTATTCAAATCTGTACCCTGCTCCCCACTCCGTAATTATATGTTCAGGATGTGATGGGTCTTTCTCAATTTTTTTTCTTAACCATTTAATATGGACGGTAAGCGTCTGCAGCTCCGACTCGCTGTCGCTTCCCCATACATTATTGAAAAGATACTCTTTCTTCATGGTTATGCCCTTATTTTCCATTAAAAGCTTCAAAAGCTCAAATTCCTTTACGGTTACAGGAATTTCTTTGCCGTCTACAAAAAGTTTTTGATTAACGGTATTCAGGATGATATTATCTTCCTTGATTTCTTCCATTCCGTATTTTCTTTTGAATATGCCTCTTATTTTGGCAAGGAGAATATCCAAATCAAAAGGCTTTTCGATGTAGTCGTCCGCACCCATATTAAGCCCTTTTAATTTGTCCTCTTTCTCCGTTCTGGAGCTTGCAATAAGAATATGGGCATTGCTTGTCTCCCTTATCTTAGAGCATACATAAAAACCGTCTTTGCCGGTAAGCATTATGTCTATGATAAAAAGCTTTGCACCATATCTCTCAAACAGTTCAAGCCCTTTTTCTCCGCTTTCTGCCACACTCACGGTGTAATTTTCTTTTCTCAGAAAATCACACAGAAGTGTGGCAATTTCTCTATTGTCTTCTATGATTATTATGTCTAGCATACTTCTTTTTTACCGGTCATTCTTTCAAGCAGACCTGATTCATGCACCTTTTTCATAATCCATGGAACAATTATCATTGCATATAAAATAGTACCTGATGACAGCAAAACCTTACCTACACATTTGCTACCTAGTGTTACACATATATTTACAATATGGGTATCCCACCACATTATTGGAAATAAAGATATAGCACCTACCACGAAACGGCTCTTCCAATCCATTTCTTTCTCAAAGTCAAAACCTCTTCTCTCAAAAATCCTGCAGATTGAAAAGGCAGTAACAAATCCGATACCCTCGTAAGAATCCGGAATCATTTTTTTAGCGTCAACGAGCAGCTTTCCATTTTCAAGATAGTCCATTGGGTAGGTTTTAAAATTATAGTACAATACAAGTCCAACCACCAAAACCAGACTGCATACTAAAATGATTATATCTCTCTTCTTACAGTCTCTGTCACTCCAGTTCTCTAATAAATTTCCTATTACTAACATAATTACTGTTGCAAAAAAACCTACAAGTACATCCTGTGGTGTATGTACGCCCAGATAATTTCTTGAAAACATTGTTATAAAAATTGTGGCAAACATGATCCACATAATTGCCTTATTTCTCTTTCTGAACCATGCTCCTATGCTTCCATATCTTGCTGTTGCTGCCGTTGAGTGTCCACTCGGAAATGAATATCCTGTGGCTGCAACTTTAGAATCTCCGTAAGGGACAATCCTTGAATCCCTGATCCATGGCCTGTATACACAACATGTCAATTTAAGAAATCCATTTACAAGGTATGCCAATGACATGCCGGCAAACATTCTCCTTCCGGCCTTTCTGTCGAAAGCCCAATAAATCATCAGCATTATGGCTAATGGCCAGAAGCTTATTGACATCTTTGTGAACCAGTCCATTACCGGTGCCAAAAATTTTTCTGTATGTTCCCTAAATCTTTGTAATAATAAAAGATAATCAATATCCATCTTTTGTACCTCTTTTCTTTTTTCCAGATTATAGCACAAAATATTAAATAAAAACAGCTACCGGCATAAAATGACGAGGTGTTTCCCATATTACTTAACGAACAATTCCATTATATCTACTGCAAGTTTTGTCTGTTTTTCGGTTTTGCCGATTGACATCTGATATTGTATGCCGTGAGCACAAAAATATACGGTCTGATGTTCATCAGGGTCATGCGTATTTATAATACCTTCCTCAGGCTCATCCTTTCCTTCCCAGATAAAATATGCTTTTGAACCGTTACTGAGCGTATATACAAATGACGCTTTTACATTGTCACGTCCATCCCTAATCTCTTCTCCGTCTTTTATCTCATTAGCAAAGAACTGTGAATTTATTAACGCACTCTGACCTGTCGATATCTGTCTGACGGTCATTGTACACCGCACAATATTATATTTATCGGAAAAGCCTACCATCATATCTCTAAATACAAAATCTTTATCCTCCGGCAACTTCATTCCTGTATAATCTTCTAAAAGATTACCATCCTCAAACGCAACCCAGTAAGATACATTATCTTCATACTTAATTTGTTGGACATCCTCTTTTGATTTGAATCTTTCAACATCAAAATATACCGGTTCCATAGGCTCCATCTCCACCGTTCTGTTTCCAATCACAAGACTGTATGATTTGTAAATATTTTCACCATATGTAATTGCTGACGGAACTCCGATTGCCACAATGATAACTGCTGCCACAAACCCTGCAATGGCATAAATTTTTCTAAGGCTGATTTTCTTTTTGGATGCTTTTTCTTCACATTTCTCAAGAAGCATCCTGTCCAAGCTGATATTATGTTTTATTCTGTCCTGTTCTATTCTGTATTCTTTTTCAAAATCCATATCCCCGTACCTCCTTTTCCGATAACATTCCCTTCAACCGTTCCCGTCCTCTTGACAACTGACTGGCTATTGTATTCTCTTTTTTTCCAAGCATAAGGGCAATCTCTTTGATACTGTAGCCTTCATAATAAAAAAGATGAATTACTGTCCTGTATTTTTCCGGCATATCCTGCACCAGCTCCGTAAGATACCCTTTTTCCTGTCTGTCGCCGGCATCGGGTTCCTTTTCTTCATAGCTGACTTTCCTATGCCATGATGATTTCCAGTAATCTTTGCAGCAATTAACGGTTGTCCTCATAAGCCACGCTTTAAGGTGTTCCTCAGGTTCTATTCTGTTGCCTTGTTTTATAAGCTTCAGGAAAACATTCTGGTAAATATCATCTGCTTTGTCTTTATTTTTCATTTTGAGATATGCCAGCCTGTAAACGCTGTCGCCGTATTTTTTAATTATGTTTTCTAATTCATCGCGACTATACAAACCATTTTTCTCCTTCCTCTGTTCTTTCATAAAACCGGTTTCACTATATATACGATTCACAACGGTAAAAAATTGCA
>JBNMKN010000058.1:0-11318 GCA_050874365.1 Butyrivibrio sp.
GGCTATGGGAACATTGAATCTAGCCGAAAATGCCGACAGGAGATATTTAAGCTTCACAGAGATATTTTCATAAAAGGTTGTTGCAAATATTACATTGGAAAAAAACATAATATTAAGCAATCCGCTGAAAAGCAGAAGTGACGCCAGTATTATTATGTATATCCGTGTATTTATAAACTTAATCCGTATCTTTTTATTTTCTGCCATAAAGCACCTCCGGTTGTCTTTATGATTGTATTTTAAGCCTGAAAACTCTACATTTCAATAAAAACTAATTAAAACAGCCTGTTTACTTAATAATATTAAGTACAAAACGGTCTGACATAATATTTTTAACACCTTGGACTTAATTAAATTAAGAAGATGGGATGAGAGGGACTTAAAACAAGGGATAAATTGAACATTTAAATAAACTTTTGTTAAATAAACTGTCTGAAAATACGTCTAAAATATATAAATGCACAAACTATCTGACAATTTAACAAAATGTTCCTGTTTACATTTTCCCCGGCAGGGAGTATAGTGAGAAAAATTAATCATAACGGTGAAAGGAAGTACACGATGGATAAACAGAATGAACGTAATACAGGCTTATATAATAAGTCATTTGAACATGATAACTGTGGTATAGGCGCCATTGTAAATATCAAAGGCATTAAGACACATAAGACTGTTGAAAATGCACTCAGCATAGTTGAAAATCTTGAGCATCGTGCAGGAAAAGATGCAGAAGGAAAAACTGGTGACGGTGTAGGTATTCTCCTTCAGATTTCCCATAAATTCTTTGAAAAGGCAGCTAAGAGCCTTGGTATTAATATAGGAAAAGAAAGAGAATACGGTGTAGGAATGTTCTTTTTCTCACAGGACGAGTTTAAGAGAAAACAGGCAATGAAGATGTTTGAGATTATTGCCAAAAAAGAAGGACTTGAATTTCTCGGCTGGAGAAAAGTACCTACAAGACCTGAAGTGCTGGGTAAAAAAGCACTTGATGTCATGCCGGGAATTTACCAGTGTTTCGTAAAGAAACCTGAAGACTGTGAAGCAGGACTTCCTTTCGACAGAAAACTTTACATATTAAGAAAAGTATTTGAACAGAGTAACGAAGATACTTATGTTGTATCACTTTCAAGCAGGACAATAGTATACAAAGGAATGTTTCTTGTAGGACAGCTCAGAACATTTTTTGAGGACCTTAACAGTCCCGATTACGAGTCAGCCATTGCACTTGTCCACTCAAGATTCAGTACGAACACCAATCCAAGCTGGAGGAGAGCACATCCTAACAGATTCATAGTTCATAACGGTGAAATCAACACAATAAAAGGTAATGCCGACAAAATGCTTGCAAGAGAAGAAAACATGGAAAGCAAGTATTTCAAGGGCGTAATGCACAAGGTAATACCTGTTGTCAATACAGAGGGTTCCGATTCGGCAATGCTTGACAACACACTTGAATTCCTTGTAATGAGCGGAATGGATTTACCTCTTGCGGTAATGATTACAATTCCTGAACCATGGACACACAATAAATTAATCAGCAGGGAAAAGAAAGACTTTTACCAGTATTATGCAACAATGATGGAGCCTTGGGACGGACCTGCATCAATCCTTTTCTCAGACGGAGATATAATGGGTGCCGTTCTTGACAGAAACGGATTAAGACCATCCCGTTATTATATTACAAAAGACGGCGAACTTATTCTTTCATCAGAGGTTGGCGTGCTTGATATCGACCCTGCCAACATTGAAATCAAAGAAAGACTTCACCCGGGCAAAATGCTTCTTGTAGATACGGTTGCAGGCCGAGTTATTGATGATGAAGAGCTTAAGGAAAAATATGCCAACAGAGAGCCTTACGGTGAATGGCTTGACAATAACCTTATTGAACTTAAAGATTTAAAGATTCCTAATAAAAAGGTAATTGAATATGAAAAAACAGAGCGTGCAAGACTTCAGAAAGCCTTCGGTTATACATACGAAGATTTCCATTCAAATATCCTGACAATGGCAAAAAACGGCGGAGAGCCTATCGCAGCCAGGGGTGTTGATACACCGCCTGCACCGATTTCAAAACAGAATCCTTCATTGTTTGAGTATTTCAAACAGCTTTTTGCACAGGTAACTAATCCTCCTATTGACTCACTCAGGGAGAAAATCGTTACTTCAACTGCAGTATATATAGGAACGGACGGAAATATTCTTGAGGAAAAAGCGGAAAACTGCCATATGCTCAGAATTAACAATCCTATCCTTACCAATACGGATTTATTAAAGATTAAAAATATGAATAACGAGGGATTTAAGGTAGCCGAAATTCCTATTACCTATTATAAGAATACATCCCTTGAAAAAGCTATTGAAAGAATGTTCATGGAGGCTGACAGGGCACACAGCGACGGAGCCAACATTCTTATTCTTACAGACAGGGGCGTGGATGAAAACCATGTGGCAATTCCTTCGCTTCTTGCAGTATCGGCTATGCAGCAGCACCTTGTTGTAACCAAGAAAAGAACAAGCGTTGCCATGATTCTTGAAAGCGGTGAGCCAAGAACGGTTCATCATTTTGCGGCACTTTTAGGCTACGGTGCCTGTGCGATTAATCCATATCTTGCACAGGATACAATCAAGGAATTAATTAATATCGGACTCCTTGACAAAGATTACTATGCGGCAGTGGATGACTACAACAAAGCAGTTATATCCGGAATTACCAAAATTGCGGCTAAAATGGGTATTTCAACAATCCAGTCATATCAGGGCTCAAAGATTTTTGAAGCAATCGGTATTGCACCTGAAGTAATTGATAAATATTTTACCGGAACTGTAAGCAGAATCGGTGGAATTACCCTTAAGGATATTGAAAATGACATAAATGCAAGACATTCAAGAGCATTTGACCCACTTGGACTTACCTCTGACGAGACCTTTGACAGTGTGGGCAGCCATAAATTAAGAAGCGGAAAAGAGGAACATCTCTACAATCCACAGACAATCCATCTTTTACAGCTTGCAACAAGAACAGGTGATTACAATACTTTTAAAGAGTATTCAAAACTTATAAATGAAGAAATGGACCCTGTAACAATAAGAGGTCTCATGGATTTCAAATTCCCTGAAAAAGGAATTCCTATCGAAGAGGTTGAAAGCGTTGACTCAATCGTAAAAAGATTTAAAACAGGCGCCATGTCTTATGGCTCTATTTCAAAAGAAGCCCATGAAACACTTGCCATTGCAATGAATATGCTTCACGGACGTTCAAACAGCGGTGAAGGCGGTGAGAGCATTGACAGACTTACACCTGGTGCTGACGGACTCAACAGATGTTCGGCAATCAAACAGGTGGCTTCGGGACGTTTTGGCGTAACTTCAAGATATCTTGTAAGTGCCAACGAAATACAGATTAAAATGGCACAGGGCGCTAAACCGGGTGAAGGCGGTCATTTACCTGGAAAGAAAGTATATCCTTGGATTGCAAAAACAAGACTTTCAACACCGGGCGTAAGCCTTATATCACCACCACCTCATCATGATATTTATTCAATCGAGGATCTTGCGGAACTTATTTATGACCTTAAAAATGCCAATGATAAAGCAAGAATTTCCGTAAAACTTGTATCGGAAGCAGGCGTAGGAACAATTGCTGCAGGTGTTGCAAAGGCAGGAGCACAGGTAATCCTCATTTCAGGATATGATGGAGGTACAGGTGCAGCTCCAAGAACCTCAATTCACAATGCGGGACTTCCTTGGGAACTTGGACTTGCGGAAGCACACCAGACACTTATTATGAACGGTCTCCGTAACAAAGTTGTGGTTGAAACAGACGGTAAACTTATGACCGGACGTGACGTAGCCATTGCCTGTCTTTTAGGAGCAGAGGAATTCGGTTTCGCAACAGCACCTCTTGTAACGCTTGGATGTGTAATGATGAGGGTATGTAACCTTGATACATGTCCTGTGGGAATTGCAACACAGAACCCTGAACTCAGAAAGAGATTTGCGGGTAAACCTGAATATGTAGTTAATTTTATGAAGTTTATTGCAGAAGAACTTCGTGAATATATGGCAAAACTCGGTGTAAGAACACTTGATGAGATGTGTGGACGTTCTGATTTACTTGTCCAGAAAACAGACGAGATAACAGACAGAATAGGCAAAATCGACCTTTCATCAATACTTAACAATCCATTTGCCAACAATGAAAAAATGGATTATGAACATAAGAACTGGTATGATTTTGGACTTGAAAAGACACTTGATACAACAGTCCTTAAGAAACAGCTTATGCCTGCACTTCAGAAAAAACAGAAGAGAAGCGTTGAGGTAGATGTAACTAACACAACCAGCAGGGCTTTCGGTACAATGTTCGGTTCTGAAATTACAAGACTTTATGATGATAAACTTGACGAGGACACATACACAATCAAGTGCCACGGAAACGGCGGACAAAGCTTTGGTGCTTTTATTCCAAAGGGACTTACCATTGAGCTTATCGGAGACTCCAATGACTACTTCGGTAAAGGTCTTTCAGGCGGTAAACTTGTAGTATATCCACCTGCAGCTTCTACCTTCAAATTTGATGAAAACATTCTTATAGGTAATGTTGCTTTATATGGTGCTACAAGCGGTGAGGCTTATATAAACGGTGTGGCAGGCGAAAGATTCTGCGTCCGTAACTCAGGTGCCACGGCAGTTGTCGAGGGTGTCGGTGAACACGGATGTGAATATATGACAGGCGGCTGCGTTGTAGTTCTTGGCAGAACCGGAAAGAACTTTGCAGCAGGTATGAGTGGCGGAACCGCTTATGTACTTGACGAGGACAACAAGCTTTATCTTAACCTTAATAAAGAGCTTGTAAGTTCAGAGGTTGTTACAGACAAGTACGATGTAATACAGCTTAAAGAACTTATCCAGAAACATGTTGCATACACCAATTCTGAAAAGGGCAAGAAGATACTTGATAATTTCAGTGAATATCTTCCTAAATTCAAGAAGATTATGCCACATGATTACAAGAAGATGTTAAATACAATCGTTCAGATGGAAGAAAAAGGTCTTTCAAGCGAACAGGCACAGATAGAAGCATTTTATGAGATGACTAAATAAACAGGAAGGAGTAATCAAAATGGGAAAACCAACAGGATTTATGGAATATAACAGAGTCGACAGCGAGGCTTTAGACCCAAAAGAGAGAATTAAGAATTTTAATGAATTTCATACACCGCTTTCACCTGAAAAACAGCGTACACAGGCTGCACGTTGTATGGATTGCGGAGTTCCTTTCTGCCAGTCGGGAAAAATGCTCAAAGGAATGATGTCGGGTTGTCCTTTGAACAATCTTATTCCTGAATGGAATGAACTATTATACCTTGGAAATTACAAAAGAGCATATCATCGTCTTGCCAAAACAAGTAATTTTCCTGAATTTACTTCAAGGGTATGTCCGGGACTTTGTGAAAAAGCCTGTACATGTGGCTTGAACGGTGACGCAGTTACCACAAAGGAAAACGAAAAGACAATTATTGAATATGCTTTTGAACATGGTTACGTTAAGCCTAAAATCCCTGCTGTACGCACGGGAAAAAAGGTTGCCGTAATCGGTTCCGGTCCATCCGGACTTGCGGCAGCGGACCTTCTTAACATGAGAGGCCATAATGTTACGGTTTACGAAAAATCAGACAGACCGGGCGGACTTCTGATGTACGGAATCCCTAACATGAAGCTTGAAAAACATGTAATTGACAGACGTATCAATTTAATGAAGGAAGAGGGCATTGAGTTCGTAACAGGTGTGAATGTGGGAGCAGACATTAAAGCCAACAAACTTTTAAAGGAATACGATGTGGTTATTCTTGCCTGCGGTGCCGGCAATCCTAGAGACATAAAGGCAGAGGGCAGGGATGCAGAGGGCATATATTTTGCAGTGGATTACCTTAAATCCGTAACCAAGAGCCTTCTTGACTCTGACTTCAAAGACAAAAAATATATTGACCCTAAGGGCAAAAATGTTGTTGTAATCGGTGGCGGTGACACAGGAAATGACTGTGTCGGTACATCAATAAGACTTGGCTGCAAATCAATCACACAGCTTGAAATGATGCCAAAAGCCCCTGATTTCAGAACTGCTGACAATCCATGGCCACAGTGGCCAAAGGTCTGCAAGACAGACTACGGTCAGGAGGAAGCCATTGCTGTTTTCGGTCATGACCCAAGAATATACCAGACAACAGTCAAGGAATTTGTTAAGGATAAAAACGGAAACCTTTCAAAACTCATCTGTGTAAAACTTGAATCCAAAAAGGATGAAAAAACAGGCAGAATGATGATGGCAGAGGTTGCGGGCAGCGAATTTGAGCTTCCTTGTGAAATGGTTCTTATTGCAGCAGGCTTCTTAGGCTCACAGAAATATGTTACCGATGCGTTTGGCGTTGAGGTTGACGGCAGAACCAACGTTAAGACCGCACCTGATTCTTTTGCTACCAATGTACCTAAAGTATTTACGGCAGGTGACATGCACATCGGACAGTCCCTTGTAGTCCGTGCAATCAGACAGGGACGTGACGTTGCAAGGGAAGTTGACAAATACCTTATGGGATATACCAATCTTGAATAAAACAAAACTTTCTTGAAATTTGGCGCAATATTCACATTCGTGGATATTGCGCTTTTTTTGCGTGGTGGGGTGGAAGAGGCATTTACGGGAGAAAGCAGGGATGCTTGTGGGAGGTGGGAATTGTGTTTATGGAGGCGGGATATGCTTTAGTGGAGGGGCGATTGTGTTTATGTGAGTGAAGCGGGACGTCTACAAGAAAGCAGGATAGCTTAGACCTTAGATTTATCAGTGTTTATGTGAGTGAAGCGGGGTGTCTACCCATATGTTTACAGTTGGGGGAATTGGTAGAAAAAGCAAGCAGAGCGAGGGACGAGTTCTACATAGAAGTGCTTGAAATGAGCAAAGAGGTAGAAAAACTTAAGCTGAGTAGGAGTCGAGTTCTGCCTAAAGGTGCTTGAAATGAGGAAAAAGGTAGAGAAACTCAAGCTGAGTAAGAGTCGAGGTCTACCCAGAAGTGATTGAAATGGGGAAAGGGGTAGAGAAAAACAGGATGACGGAGGGGAGAATTCTACCTGGATGTGCCTGAAACGAGGAAAGGGGTAGAAAAATGCAAGTTGGGAGAGAGGAGAATTCTACCTGGATATGCCTGAAACGAGGAAAGGGGTAGAAAAACGCAAGTTGGGAGAGAGGCGAGTTCTACCTGAAGATGCTTGAAATGAGCAAAAGGATAGAAAAAAGCAAGCAGGATAAGAGTCGAGTTCTACCTAGAAGCATTTGAAATGAGGAAAAGGGTAGAAAACCACAAGCAGAGCGAGCTGTGAGTTCTACCCGGAAACATCTGAAATTAACAAATAGGTAGAAAATTACGAAACATGCATCTTCCTTCATTTTAAGGTAGCTTCCATACAAACATCCACCTACCCACCCGCCACTCCTACCCGAGCTGGAAAATCTTCTACACAGCCTTTTCAACCGGGTTCTATTGTGATAAAATCAACTTGGTTAGCTGCGACTAACTTAAAATATGAAAAGAGGTTGAAAGAATGATAGTAAAAATATGCGTTGTAGTTGTATTTTGCATTTTGTATTGGTTAATGTGCTATTTGGGAACAGGGGGAGATGAGAAAAACATAAAATCCTTCAGGTCATACCCTGATGAAGTAAAAGAAATTGTTAAGAAGGATGAAATGCTTTCGGGAAAAATCCCCGGACCTGTTAATATGACAAAAGTATTTTTGTCCAATGTAATATTGTTTGCCGTAGTTTTTCTTGTTATCGGAGTGATACTTAGATTTACCGTGGGATTTAGGAGTTTTGCAGAAGCACTGATTTATTTTGTGGCGTTCGGGCAGATAATAAATCTTTTTGACTTGTTAGTAATTGACCTTATGTGGTGGAGAAACTCACCAAGAATCAGGTTTTCATGTGCAAAAGAAAAAAGTCTTTACAAAAATCCAAAGCCACATGCGGCATCTTTTGTACGAGGAATTGTTATGTTTTTAATACCGTCGGTTATTGCGGCAGGAATTATCAGCCTGTTCTAAAACAGAGAAGCAGGGAAACGCTTTTCCACCCTTGAATTTATGTATCCTCTGTGGTAATATTCCTTTGATAAAAAGGCAGGAGGCGTATTTAATGGATTCAAATAAAGATATTTTAAATACTATCAGTGACAGTAACAGACGTTTTGCAAAGAAAAAAAGAGAAGAAGAGCTTCTTGGAGTGCCTGAAAAAGTAGCAGCAGAGCTTGAGAAGGCAATGGAACAGGAAGATAACGGATATTTTGATAAAGCAAAAGATATATGTGAACAGATTCTTGCAACAGAAGAAGGCAGGGATGATGAACAGGTTAAGCTTACATTGGCAAGGATATATCCTAAAGTGCTTGAAACAGATATTTACGACTGTAATAAAAGATACCAGACGGACGTGGATGATTATTTTAAATTCCTTGACGGCATTACAATGAATGACCTTATGCAGGAATATGTTGTAGAAACGCTGGCTAAGTTTTGTGAGCTAATGGAAAATGAGTGGTACAGACCTCTTTTCAGGGAGTTTGTTGCCACTGTTGAGAAGAAAGGCTATCTCACAAAAGAAGAGTACAGAAAAACACTTGATTCTGCCTACGCATCTGCCGAATCGGTTGTATATTTTGATGACAATAAAATAGGTATTATAATGAAGAATGTCCTTAAATCGGGATATGAAAGAGCATATGTTTTGTCCGAGGTTGAAGAATCGGATAAAAGACAGAAAATGGAAATGGACATATATACCAATATATATTATCTTTGCCGTTACTACGAGGATAATACGGATGAAGTAGAATATATTATGTCAGCATATCCTCACAGCTATGAGACTATAGAAAAAGATGTTGAAGAAATTAAGTCTGATAAACAGGCTAAAATTTCAAAAACTTTGGATAAGCTGGTTCCTTTTGCCGCCAAAAATATAGACAGGGAAGCACTTGAAACAGCTATGGACAAGGCATATCAGTATGTTTTGAACAGCCACAGGCAGCCTGAATTAATCCACAGCGGAAAGCAGCCATACTATAGAAAAAATATCAAAATAGGACGCAATGACTTATGCCCATGTGGCTCAGGACGTAAATACAAACAGTGTTGCGGAAAAGATGTAAAATGAAATACTTAAAACAATTTTTAATAATATTATTGATTTCGCTTATTGGGGAAGTAATGCACTATTTTATTCCGTTGCCGGTACCGGCAAGTATTTACGGAATGGCAATTCTTTTTGTGGGTCTTGTGACCAAAATAATCCCTCTTGATTCCGTTAAAGACGCAGGAAAATTAATGATTGAAATTATGCCTGTGATGTTTATACCGGCAGGGGTGGGGCTTATGGCAAGCTTTGGGGTATTAAAGCCTATGCTTGTTCCGTTTTGCGTGGTACTTATTGTAACTGTTGTTACAGTTATAATAGTAACGGGTCACGTTTCACAGTTTATTATTAAATCAGGAAAGAAGAAAAATAAAGAAAATGAATGAGTTTTTTCAAATATCGGCATTTGCGGGAGTTACATTGAGCCTTGTGGCATATATGCTTGGTATGTTTCTTAAGAAAAAATTCAAGCTTGCTATATTTAATCCGCTTTTGATTTCTATTGTGGTTACAATCATAGTTCTTCTTGTATCAAAGACCGATTATGAAGTGTATAACGAGGGTGCAAGATACTTAAGCTGGCTTCTTACACCGGCAACGGTATGCCTTGCAATACCCCTTTATGAACAGCTTGATTTATTGAAAAAAAATTACAAAGCTGTATTTGCAGGAATTCTTTCAGGCGTTTTAACAAGTCTTGCCACGGTTTTTGTGCTGGCAAAATTAATGAAATTAAACCATACCGAATACATAACACTTCTGCCTAAATCTATAACAACGGCAATCGGAATGGGAATTTCAGAAGAACTTGGCGGATATGTTACCATAACGGTGGCAATAATTGTACTTACAGGTGTTGTGGGTAATATTTTCGGAGAAATAATTTGTAAAATATTCCACATTACCGAACCGATATCAAAAGGTCTTGCACTTGGAACCTCATCCCATGCGATAGGAACGGCTAAAGCAATGGAAATGGGAGAAGTGGAAGGGGCAATGAGCAGTCTTTCCATTGCCGTGGCAGGAATTCTGACTGTAATATTTGCATCTGTTTTTTCTCATTTTATTTAACCAGATGATAAAAGTATATGGTGAAAAGTCTTGATTTTAAATGATATTTATGTATAATTAATACGAACAATTAATTTAGAAAAGGAGTCAGAGACAAGATGGCAACAATTGATTTAACTAAATATGGCATCACAGGTGCTACTGAAATTGTACACAATCCTTCTTACGAATTATTATTTGAAGAAGAGACTAAGGCAGACCTTGAAGGTTACGATAAGGGACAGGTTAGTGAACTTGGCGCTGTAAACGTAATGACAGGTGTTTATACAGGACGTTCTCCTAAAGATAAGTACATTGTTATGGATGAGAATTCTAAGGACACAGTATGGTGGACTTCAGATGAATACAAGAACGATAATCATCCACTTTCAGAAGATAACTGGAAAATTTTAAAGGAAATTGCTAAGAAAGAACTTTCTAACAAGAAACTTTATGTAGTAGACGCATTCTGCGGTGCTAACAAAGATACACGTATGGCAATCCGTTTTATCGTAGAAGTAGCTTGGCAGGCACACTTTGTTACAAATATGTTCATCAAACCAACAGATGAAGAATTAGCAAATTTTGAACCTGACTTTATCGTATACAATGCTTCTAAGGCAAAAGTTGAGAACTACAAAGAACTTGGCTTAAATTCTGAGACAGCAGTTGCATTCAATATTACAAGCCGTGAACAGGTTATCATCAACACATGGTACGGCGGAGAAATGAAGAAGGGTATGTTCTCTATGATGAACTACTACTTACCACTTAAGGGTATGGCTTCTATGCACTGCTCTGCAAACACAGACTTAAATGGTGAGAACACAGCCGTATTCTTCGGTCTTTCAGGAACAGGTAAGACAACATTATCTACCGATCCTAAGCGTCTCCTCATCGGTGATGACGAGCACGGCTGGGATGACAACGGCGTATTCAACTTCGAGGGTGGATGCTACGCTAAGGTTATCGACCTTGATAAGGATTCTGAGCCGGATATCTACAACGCAATCAGAAGAGATGCTCTTCTTGAGAACGTAACTGTAGATGCAAACGGAAAGATTGATTTCGCAGACAAGAGAGTTAC
>JBNMKN010000059.1:0-11277 GCA_050874365.1 Butyrivibrio sp.
ATCATATACCCATCCTGTTGAATCTGAACGTGTAACAGGCTTAGCACCAAGCTGCTGTGCCTTCTGGATTGCGTAAATAGCAACGTTACCTGAACCTGAAACAGCGATTGTCTTACCTGCAATATCCTTGCCATTGCACTTTAACACCTCTTCTGTAAGATATAAAAGACCATATCCTGTAGCTTCTGTTCTTGCTAAAGAACCACCGTAAGTAAGTCCCTTACCTGTAAGAACACCTTCATAAAGATTACGGATTCTCTTGTACTGACCGTACATAAATCCGATTTCTCTTCCGCCTACACCGATATCACCGGCAGGAACGTCTGTGTCAGCACCGATATGCTTGCAAAGTTCTGTCATAAAGCTCTGGCAGAATGCCATTACTTCTCTATCTGATTTACCCTTAGGATCGAAATCAGAACCACCCTTACCTCCGCCGATTGGAAGGCCTGTTAATGAGTTCTTGAAAATCTGTTCAAAACCTAAGAATTTGATAATACCTAAATTAACTGAAGGATGGAATCTTAATCCTCCCTTGTATGGTCCGATTGCACTGTTGAACTGTACTCTGAAACCATTGTTTACCTGAACGTTACCCTTGTCATCAACCCAAGATACACGGAACATAATTACTCTCTCAGGAGTAATAAGTCTCTCTAATAAAGCATCTTTACGATATTCTTCCTCATTAGCTTCAATTACTACACGAAGTGACTCTAACACTTCTTTAACTGCCTGATGAAATTCAGGCTGAGCAGGATTCTTAGCAACAACGTATGCTAAAACCTCATCTACATATGACATATTTGTTTCCTCCTAAAAATGATATAAATCAATTTCAGGTCTTATTATAATAAAATTATGTAAATGATACAAGTTTTTTTTCAAAATAAAGTCAGCTTTTAATATTTTAATACAGAAGGGGGAATATTCTTAATTTTATTAATTATGCCGATACAGCACGTAGCCGCATAATATTTGTATACATTGTAGGACAGCACTTCTTCAGGCTCCACCTGATTGTCATTAACTTCTTTAACCATGTCTACCATCTCCTGTTCCGACATGGATATGGACTCCGGAACAAGAATCAGTTCGTGGATACTGCTTGGTATAATGTAAAAGTCGCCAAATTGTTCCGCAAAAGAGCAAAGCTCCTCCTCATACAGAAAAGTTGCCGCACCATACATTTTTTTCTTATTGGTGAGAACATACATAGGATAATCCTTATCATCCTCTTCAAGATGTTTAAGAATGTCCCTTCTCGTATCATCATCCACACTTTCATCATTAAGTAACAGCTCTACCATTGTCTCGTTCATGCTTTTAAGCTCGGCTGGGCAGATTCTCTTTGTATTAAACTTTGCCTGTTCATACAACTCTTCTGCTGTAACTTCCCATTTGTTAAGCAAATCATTACTTATAAGGCTTGTTGCCCTATTATCATTAGTGTCTTCAAACAATATGCAGAACACAATGGCAAAATCCAGATATTCTTTAAATGGAAGTGTCTTAAGCAGCTTCTCATTTCTTAATCGGTTAATCAATTTAATAATAATTCTGTCTTTTATATTATTAAAATCAAAAATATCCGTTAAATCAAGTTCCGGCAGATTACGATTCTCAATATCAAGATTCACAATCTGTCTTACAATGTCATTTATATCCTCACCATTGCAATAGTTGTCATAAAACTGATTGATATAAATAACCGGAGTAATACACTCACCTGTCCTTTTAAAAGTAATAACGTCATAAGTAATATCGTTATTCTTACGGACAGTCTCAATCCTAAGCTTAACATCCGCTGCACATACTTTCTCCAGTTCGGTCTTAAGCAATTCAATAAATTTATTATATTCCATAGATAATCCTTTCATCTGTTTCAACCCCGGCAGGCTTAGGAATATACGCTATATATTAAATTAAAAATAGGGAAAAATTAGAATAGAACCGGGTTATGCAATGCATAACCCGATATAGAAATTAAATTAAGCTCTTGAAAGATATTCACCTGTACGTGTATCAATCTTAATCTTATCACCAAGGTTGACGAAAAGTGGAACCATAACCTGGGCACCTGTTTCAACAATAGCAGGCTTTGTAGCGCCTGTTGCTGTATCACCCTTAACACCAGGTTCTGTCTCTGTAATTTCAAGTTCAACGAACATAGGTGGTTCAACAGCGAAAATCTGTCCCTGATGAGCACTAAGTTTACAGATATCATTTTCTTTAACGAACTTTAAAGCATCTCCTACATTATCTTTTGTAAGATTAATCTGTTCAAATGTCTCTGTATTCATGAATACATAGAAATCTCCGTCTGAGTAAAGATACTGATATTCTGACTTATCAATGTGAGCAAGTGGGAATTTTTCTGTAGGTCTGAAAGACTTTTCGATAACGCCACCACTCTTAATATTTTTTAATTTAGTTCTTACAAAGGCTGCTCCCTTTCCAGGCTTAACATGCTGGAATTCAATAATCTGCCAGATGTTGCCATCCATCTCCAATGTAATACCGTTTTTAAAATCACCTGCTGATACCATGAGTAGGTTTACCTCCTTAAATTGTCTTTTTCTATTTTATAATAATATATTACATATTTCAACCATTTTTTTACTTACCATGACAACTATACTGCGGGGAGGTACTTCTATTGTACTGTTCTCTCCCACAAAAACCTCTTCATTATCATTGGTATTCATGGCGATTTCCCATGTTTTTTCGGGAATTTTAGGTAAAGCTAACGTATGCTTTTCCCAATGAAGGTTCATTCCTATATAAACATCTTCATCTTCACCGGCATATCTGCCGCAAAGAAGTATTCCAAGATGTCTGTTATAATGCTCCATTTCGGGATACCACGCCTTACTTCCGTGATATGATATGTCAGGAAGTCCAAAATACTTGTAATCACTTTGAACCAGTTCTTTTTCAATATGAAGGACTTTATGAGCGTGTCTGAAATTAATAAGTCCGCATATAAAATTGTAGAACTTACGATTCTTCCTTAATGCACTCCAGTCCACCCATCCGGTCTCATTATCCTGACAATACGCATTATTGTTGCCGTTCTGGCTGTTACCGAATTCATCACCGGCATAAATCATCGGGATTCCCTGTGACAAAAGTACAAAACACATTGCATTTTTTCTGTTTCTATGCCTCTGAATCAGAATTTTTCTATTCTTGGTGGAGCCTTCTTCTCCGCAGTTCCAACTGTTATTGTAATCCTTACCGTCCCTGTTATTTTCGCCGTTTTCCTCATTATGCTTCCTGTCATAGCTTACAAGGTCATACAAGGTAAAACCGTTATTATCGCATATAAAATTGACGGTATATCCGTGTTCGGGATTTTTCTTAAAACATTCGGAGAAATATTTAAGCTGTCCTTCATCACCTTTTAACAGTTTCCTTGCAACATTTTCAAAGCCTTCGTTATACTCTAAAAGATTGTGATTTCTGTAATTGTAATCCCAATATTCATAAAATATCTTTATACTGCTAAGATATGGGTCATCCGCAATAACCTGTCTTATCCTGTCATTACAGATTACCCTCACTCCGTCTATATGATACGTTTCCTTCCAGTATCTTATACAATCATCCGCCATACAGGCGTCCACTTCATCGGTAAAATAAAATTCCATATACACTTCCATGCCGTTTTTATGAAACTTTTTTACCATATCCTTAAATTCAACCGTATAATCATCGCAGGTACCATAACAGGACGTATATGCGGCTTTTGGTAAAAAGTAAAAGCCCTTGCCGTATCCCCAATAGTTAAAATTAAAAGCATATTCTTCAAATTCGTAGGACGGCATTAAAAGAACTGCGTTAATTCCTGTCTTTTTAAGGTAATTTATTTTCTCGGAAATTCCCTTAAATGTACCGGGATGGTTCACTTTGGAAGATTCACTCATTGTAAACCCTCTCGCATGAAGTTTGTATAAAATAATATCCTCGGTATCAATACACGGTTTAACATCATTTTTCCAATTATACTGCATTTTTTTCAAAACGCCCTTAATATGTTGAAGCCCCGTTGTGTCCTTTACACCAAATTCAGGAAGTCCCGACAACAATTTTGCGTAAGGGTCAACAAAAACTTCTCCGTCAGCCATATACAGATACTCATATTCCAAAAGAGGGATATCTGTTATTTTAAAGGTAAAGACATCACCTCTTTTGTATTTTTTATCCACCGGTATACTGTATACAGGTTCTTCTTTACCGGGTACAAACAAAAGCAATGTAATCTCATCACTTTCCGAAACCACAGAAAAAGCATATCCGTTATGAATAATGTCTGCGCCATATATGTAGTTGTAATTCGGTAAAATAGTGTATTTATGCATAACGGAATCCCTCTTCGTGTAAATTATTAATCTTCTGTTGTCTCTTCTTCCGTAAATGTTGTAAGTGACTGTCTCTTTCTTGCCATTTCATCGCTTTCAAGATACTCGTCATATGTTGTTATCTTATCAATAAGCTGTCCGTTGACAAGTTCCATGATTCTGTTGGCTGTAGTCTGTACAAACTGATGGTCACGACACGCAAAAAGTGCAACACCCGGGAACTTAATCATACCGTTGTTAAGTGCTGTGATTGATTCCATATCAAGATGATTGGTTGGTTCGTCCATAATTAATACGTTGGCACCCATTATCATCATCTTTGAAAGCATTACTCTTACTTTTTCACCACCGGAAAGGACTTTGACCTTCTTAACTCCGTCATCACCTGCAAATAACATTCTTCCAAGGAAGCCTCTTACATAAGTTACATCTTTTTCAGGAGAAAACTGCATAAGCCAATCTACAATTATGTCCTCGCAGTCAAAATCTTTGGTATTATCCTTAGGGAAATATGCCTGTGTTGTGGTAATTCCCCATTTAAAAGAACCTGAATCCGGTTCCAGCTCACCTACAAGTATCTTGAAAAGTGTGGTCTTTGCCAATTCATCAGAACCGACAAACGCAACTTTATCATCACGGTTAATGATAAATGAAACATTATCAAGGACTTTTACACCGTCTATTGTTTTGGTAAGATTCTCAACGGTAAGAACTTCGTTACCGATTTCTCTCTGAGGTCTGAAATCAATATATGGATACTTACGGCTCGATGGTCTTATATCATCAAGCTCAATTTTTTCAAGTGCTCTCTTTCTTGAAGTCGCCTGTTTTGATTTTGAAGCATTGGCAGAGAATCTCTGGATAAATTCCTGTAATTCCTTAATTTTATCTTCTTTTTTCTTATTGGCTTCCTTCATCTGCTTAACCATCAACTGGCTTGATTCATACCAGAAATCATAATTACCCGCATAAAGCTGTATTTTTGCATAATCAATATCCGCAATCTGTGTACATACCTTATTAAGGAAATATCTGTCATGGGATACGACAATAACGGTATTTTCAAAGTTAATTAAGAATTCTTCAAGCCATGCTATGGCATCAAGGTCAAGGTGGTTAGTAGGCTCATCCAGTAAAAGAATATCCGGATTACCAAAAAGTGCCTTTGCAAGAAGGACTTTAACCTTCTCATTACCATTTAATTCCGACATCTGTTTGTAATGAAGCGAGGTATCAACACCAAGTCCGTTTAAAAGCATTGCTGCATCAGATTCAGCTTCCCATCCGTTCATTTCTGCAAATTCACCCTCAAGTTCACTGGCTCTTATGCCGTCTTCTTCCGTAAAATCTTCCTTGGCATAAATTGCATCTTTCTCTTTCATTATCTCATAAAGTCTTGCATTACCCATTATTACGGTATCAAGAACATTATATTCATCATACTTGAAATGATCCTGTTCCAATACTGACAATCTTTCTCCCGGGGACATTGTTACATCTCCCTTGCTTGGTTCAAGCTGACCTGAAAGGATTTTCAAAAAAGTTGATTTTCCGGCTCCGTTGGCACCTATAAGTCCATAACAGTTACCGGGAGTAAATTTTATATTTACGTCTTCAAAAAGTGCTTTCTTTCCGATTCTTAAAGTTACATTATTTGCACAAATCATATCAATAAACCTTTCTGTTTTTAGTTCACATAATAAATCAAATTAATTGTATCGTAAAACATAGGATTTTGCAATAAAAAAAGCTGCCGAAGCAGCTTTTTTGTAATTATCTCAATTCAAAGCTTGCACATTCCGTACTTCCGAAATCCTTATTCTTAGATGGTTTAACATTAATGTGCTTTGCAGTACAATTATTGCTTTCATTATATTTGCAATTTACGGCTTCACAGCTTACATCAAGTGAAGTATGTCCGTCCATTGTTTTATTTTCGGTTTTAATCCTGCCTGTTTTTTCATAGCTTGCACAACATGTTGAACAACAATCCGTTGCATTACATCCATCTACTTTGATTGTATCCCTGCAACAAAGATTTTCTGTACTGTGATGTACGCAATTTTTGACTTTACATCCTAATTCTGTCATGAAAATACCTCCATTAATTTGATAACTTTAGTATGTTCCGTAACATTTTTTTTATACAAAAAAGACTTTGCAAAAAAAGCAAAGTCTTTTAAAAATCAAAAATTATTCAGCTGTTGTAAGACCTTTAACCAAGTCACCGATTATATCAGATACATTCTGTGATTTGTCAGGAGCAGAAACATCAACAAATGTTTCGGTACTAAGATTGTAAGAAATACGTGTGTATTCACCGTCTGCACCGTTTTGTTCAAAACTTATACCATATATTCTGTCCGCTGAAGATGAAACATCGAAAGTTACATCGCCATCAAAATCTTCAACATCTGAAGCGTCAATATCAAGCATTTCTTCAATCATGTCAAATGATTCTGCAAGAGTATCCTTGCTTATTTCATAGCTTGATGTGTCAATGTTAGCCAATATCTGCTTCTTTAACATTTCTGACATGCTTTCATCATATCCCATAGCTGATACTATCATATCTGCAGCCTTATCCATTACATCATTGATGTCGATTCTGCTATACTGTTCGTAAGCTGCATCAACCCATGTGCTCTTATTGTCTGCTACATATTTCTTTAATACTTCAGCTATCTTTACGATATCTTCTGCCGACTTGCATGTAACGGTATACTTCTTAAGTGTATCGTTTCCTTTGACTTCAGCAATATCTTTAAATGCATCCATAAGTCCGTTGACTGTATCAATTACAGGCTTAGAATCAGCTTCCTTTAAGTAATCCTTCATGCTGTCTAAATCAACATATACATAATCTTCCTTAATGTATCCTTTAACTGCATCAATCTGGGAACTTGAAATACCAAAGGCATCACCATAAGATGCAACAAAATCAAGTACAGACTTAACGTTTACATATAACTTATTACCTGATACAACAAGTAATTTATCACTGTTCACAGTATATGAATCACCTTCAACAACTATGGAACCATTAATGGAAACAGCTGACTCCTTACCTGCCGCAACAGACTTAAGTGTGATATCAGATATTCCATCTGAATCCTTGTGCTTTAATGTAAGTGTAGCTTCCATTCCCTTCTGTGTGTTGTCGGCACTTGCTTTGCCTGAACCCTTAGAACAACCAGTTACTACGGCGAGAACCATTACTACTGCAAGGACTGCCGCAAAAAACTTTTTCATTTTCATTTGTCTTCCTCCTAAAAAACTTTTTACGATATTCCACATATCGTTTTAAAGCTATCACACGCTTTTCCCTTTGTCAAGAATTTCTCGGGTAAATCGTCAAATTCTTATTGAAATGAAACTTTAAATGATGTAGAATATCACAAAAATATACATGGAGGTTATTATGAGACATTTACTTAGTCCTCTCGATTTTTCTGTTGAAGAATTAGACGAACTTTTTGATACAGCCTCAGATATCGCAGCTAATCCAAAAAAATACTCCAAAGTCTGCGAAGGTAAAAAACTCGCTACACTGTTTTATGAGCCAAGCACCAGAACAAGACTCAGCTTTGAAGCAGCAATGCTTAATCTTGGCGGTTCTGTTCTCGGTTTTTCGGAAGCTTCTTCAAGCTCCGCTTCCAAAGGCGAAAGTGTTTCCGATACAATCCGCATAATTTCATGTTATGCAGATATTTGTGCCATGAGGCATCCTAAAGAAGGTGCTCCTTTAGTGGCATCAATTCATTCAGGTATTCCTGTTATCAATGCCGGAGACGGCGGTCATCAACACCCAACCCAGACATTAACCGATTTAATGACAATCCGTACCCTTAAGGGCAGGCTTGATAATCTTACAATCGGGCTTTGCGGCGATTTAAAATTCGGACGAACAGTCCATTCGTTAATTAATTCCCTTGCAAGATATTCCAATATAAAATTTGTATTAATCTCTCCAAAAGAACTTCGTGTTCCAGATTACATACGTGACGATGTCATTGAAGCCAATAACATTGAATATGAAGAGGTTGAAAGCCTTGAAAATGCAATGCCTGAGCTTGATATTCTTTATATGACAAGAATCCAGCGTGAACGTTTCTTCAACGAAGAAGAATATATGCGTATGAAAGGTTTCTACATCCTTGATAATGAAAAAATGAAATCTGCCAAACCTGATATGCTTGTACTTCATCCTCTCCCACGTGTCAACGAGATATCTGTTGAAGTTGATAACGACAGCCGTGCCGCATATTTTAAACAGGCACAATTCGGCGTATATGTACGAATGGCATTAATAATGAAACTGTTGGAGGTGGAAAGACCATGTTAAATGTAGGAAAGATTGAAAACGGCATTGTAATTGACCACATTCCCGCCGGAAAAAGTATGGATATCTACCGTTACCTGGGTCTTGGCGAGCTTGACAGCTGCGTCGCCATTATCAAAAATGCAAAAAGTGATGCAATGGGCCGCAAAGATATTATAAAAGTAGATGGCGGCGAGGATTTAATTGATGTAAATCTTCTCGGTTTTATCGATACCAATATTACCGTAAACATAATAAGAAACGGAGAAATCGCAGAGAAGAAGCAGTTAACTCTTCCAAAGAAAGTAACAAATATCATCTCATGTAAGAATCCAAGATGTATAACCCAGATTGAACAGGAACTTGATCAGATTTTTTACCTTACAGATGAAGAAAAACATATCTACAGATGTAAATACTGTGAAGAAAAATATTAATACATAATACAAAAAGGAGTCCGGTTACGAACTCCTTTTTTAATTGAGAAAACCTATAAGCCGGGTTATGTCGTGAATGATCATCTATCTAGACCTGCCGTTACCGACAGGCTCAAGCAACCTACCTGAAGCTGGCGGGCCACGTTATCGCTTCTGTTTGGTCTTGCTTCGGATGGGGTTTACATATGCCCTCTGTGTTACCACAAAGGCGGTAGTCTCTTAAACTGCCTTTCCACCCTTACCAGAATTCTGGCGGTACATTTCTGTTGCACTAGCCTTGGAGTCGCCTCCACCGGACGTTATCCGGCATCCTGCCCTGTGAAGCCCGGACTTTCCTCACCCGTATAAATACGGCCGCGATCATTTAGTAATCTCAGTACAATAATATATAAAAATTTATTTTAAATGTCAAACATTAAAACAACTTCCGCCGACAAATTCTCTTGCAATGGAATTAATCGGTATTGATTCAGGTGATATGCAAAGGAAATAATCAAGGAACTTCAAAAGCCTTTTTGCCTCCGCATATTCAGGTTCATCTTCTTTTATCCCGAAAAGCAATGGTTCTGCGTATTGCTTTAATACCGAAAGCTCATATATAAGTGATGAATTAAACATTACGTCAGCTTCTTCCTGATATGGAAAAATATTAAGTTCCTCACCTTTTCGTACAGAATGCCACATGGCAATGGTACGTTTTGCCGACGTTCCTCTTGTTCTTGCATCTCTTACCATTCTCCTTAACAGACGGCAGTCGGTTGTTGCTATCCTGTTATGCTCATCTACATTAAGCTGTGTAAGAGCGCTTAAATATATCTTATATTTGCTTTCTTTAGGAAGTGAATATGACAGTTTATCATTAAGACCATGTATTCCTTCAATAACAAGGACATCATTTTCTCCTAATTTCATCTTATTACCGTTATATTCTCTTTTGCCTGTCTTAAAATTAAAATCAGGTATCTCAACTTCAAGTCCGTTAAGTAAATCCGTCATATTCTTATTAAACATTTCAACGTCAAGTGCCTCAAGACATTCAAAGTTATAATCACCGTTTTCATCCCTCGGAGTATGTTCCCTGTCAAGGAAATAATTGTCAAGGGACAACTGGTGAGGTCTCATTCCATGTGCCATAAGCTGGATTGACAGTCTGTAAGAGGTAGTTGTCTTACCTGATGAGGAAGGTCCTGCCATCATAATAAACTTCTTTGAAGAATCCTTTGATATTGTTGAAGCAATATCGGCAAGTTTCTTCTCCTGCAATGCTTCCTGGACAAGAATCAGTTCATTTCCCCTTCCTGCCGCAATTGCTTCATTTAACTCACCGACAGTTTCTATGCCAAGCATTTCGCCCCATTTTGTGGTCTCTTCCATTACGGCAAATAATTTATGCTGTGGTCTGAATTCCGGTACGGTTCTTGTATTGTTACATTCCGGCATCTGTAAAACAAGTCCTTCATCATAAGGATAGAGCTTAAAATATTTTATATAACCAGTGGACGGAGCCATATAACCGTAATAATAATCTTTAAAACCGTCAAGTGAATACACATTGACAGTGGAATGTCTCCTGAACCTGAATAAGGTCTCCTTATCATACATTCCATGCTTTGCAAAAGATTTTATCGCATCGCCTGTACTCATTGTGATTTTCTCAATAGGAATATCCGCATCGACAATTTCTTTCATTCTGTTTTCGATATCCTCTATCAGGGAAACAGTAAGCTTCTGTTTGCCTTTCAGAGTGCAGTAATAACCCTTGCTCAAAGAAAATTCCACTTTGAATTTGTCAATCTTATCCCTGTCAATGATATCATATACCGCTTTAAGCAGGATAAGTGTCGCACTTCTCTTGTATGTAAGATTTCCGGCAGGCTCTGCTGTTGTTACAAACTCGATTACGCTGTCGCTGTCAACAGTTTTCGTAAGTTCCTGCAGTTTGCCGTTTACCTTTGCAAGGATTATATCATCTTTACTGTCTGTAACCATATCCGCCAGCTCCTTCAGTAATACCTTTTCACCCATAATAACCTCCTGATTATATATACTTCTGAGGATTGTTAAAATCCATTTTTACAATTTCAATACCTTCTGTATTCTCCATAAGATATGAGTATATCTTGTCAATAAATATATGCTCGATTCCGTAGTGTCC
>JBNMKN010000060.1:0-10927 GCA_050874365.1 Butyrivibrio sp.
AATTGTAAAAGTATCATACCAGCTGTCGGAATTTCTTCCGATTACATTGGCTCCGATTTTCTCGTAAGACGAATATACATTATCTATTTTGTAAAGCTCTTTCAGGTCGTTATACTCTACCTGTTCCAGCTTCATTTTAATATTTTCTTCTTCAAGTTCGGTAAGTCTGGCTTTTAATTCATCGTTTTCCTTCTGTAAATCTTCTACCGACTGGAACAAATCCTTTTTTTCTGTAAGCCATGACCCGATTCCGTTAATTCCTTTCTGGAGAGGAATTATTATGGAGCCCGTCACTTTCTGCAGAGGTTTAGTCAGCTTGTCCGTAAAAAATGTAATGCCTATAAGTAAAAAACATACACAGGCAAGTATTGTAAGCCATGTTTTGGGTGAAAGAAAAAATTTAAACTTTTTTTTCATAGATTTATCCTTACATATTAGTCAATAATTCTATCCTTAGGTATATAAGCAATTTCATTATATTTCTCATCATCAATTATTGTTTTAATACCTTTAACAACACATTCCGAAGGATTATCCGCAATATTCACATGCAGCTCGGTTTCTCCGTTAATCAGCTCGCCGAGTCTGTTAATGGCAGAGGATCCTCCGGTAAGATATATTCCTGTGTCAATAATGTCTGCCGATAATTCAGGAGGAGTTCTTTCAAGAATTGACTTGATTGATTCCACAATCTGATTAATAAAATCTTTGAGACATTCATATACAATATCTGAGGATATGGTGCATTTTGTAGGCAGACCGGTAACAACATGTCTTCCGTAGACGCTTACCGTTGTCTCCTCCTGCTTAATGGCACTTCCAAGCTGACACTTTATATACTCTGCTGTTTTGGCACCAATTACAAGATTGTAGTTCTTTCTCACGGCACTTATTATCTGGCTGTCTAGCCTGTTTCCGCCAAACTTGACGGCTTTGCTGAGTACGATTCCTCCAAGGGAAAGCACTGAAATTTCCGTTGTGTCCGCTCCGATATTAACAACCATGATTCCCTTTGCATTATTAACGTCAACGCCTGCTCCGATTGCGTCCGCAACAGGCTTGTTGATTACATATATTTTCTTTGCATGTACCTTAGGGTCTTTTGCAAGTTCAAGGAATGCTCTTTTTTCAACTTCGGTAATATCAGTAGGAACTGCTATATAATAATCTGCAGGTGTTATTTTCTTAGTCTCATGACTGATTTTTTTGATAAATTCTATAAAAAGTGTCTGCATATTATCAAAATCGGCAATTACACCGCATTTAACGGGAAAAGATACCTTGATATTGTCAGGTGCTTTTTCGTGCATCTCAAAAGCTTCATCGCCAAACGCAAATACTTCTGTTTTATTTGCTATGGCTATTATGTTCTTTTCATTAAGAAATGTATCTTTATCTTTGTGGTAGATTTTGATATTACTGGTTCCGATGTCCAGTCCGTAAATATTTTTTGCCATCTTTTTACCCTCAAATCTTTCTATATCATGTCTTGTTCTTTTAAGCTTATGTATCTATTATCGCCAATAATAATATGGTCAATCAATGGGATTCCTACAAGTTCTCCTGCTTCTTTGAGCTTATTGGTACAAAGGCAGTCCTCCCTGCTCGGGGTAGGGTCTCCGCTTGGGTGGTTGTGCACAACAATAATATATACCGCACCTTTACTTAATGCGTATCTGTACACCTCCCTTGAAGTAATACAGGTGTAATTAACCGTACCCGTGGACAATATTTTTTCATTAATAAGCTCACACTTTGTATTGAGTAACAGTACCATAAAGCACTCATGCTCTAAGTGTCTTAATTCCTCCATACAGTAATCCGCAGCATCCTTTGACGTATTGAAAACCATTCTCTTAGCCATAGTTGCCTTTGAAATGCGTGATGACAATTCGCCTATGCATTGAAACATTACCGACTTAACCTTGCCTATTCCGTCAATCGAGCAATAATCCCTCTGTGTCAGGTGTTTTAATCCAAGTATTCCCATATTGCCGGAAAGCTTTAATAGTTCCTCGGCAACCTGAATACAGTTCTTATCTTTTGTACCGCTTCTTATGATAACGGCTAAAAGCTCCACATCCGTGAGACTTGCCGCACCGTATCGTTCACATTTTTCGTAAGGTAAAAGTACATTTTCTTCTGTATTAATTTTTCCCAAATATGTCTCCTTCTGCAAAAAGAAGATTAACAAGAAAAAATCCCTTACTGTTTATCATAACATATTTTAATTATAATTACTATTCCAATTCTAATAATTTTTGTAAACTCATCATAATTCCGAATTTAGCGTGGTACCAGGTAAGTCCGCCCTGGAAAAATACCGTATAAGGAGGACGGAGCGGTCCGTCTGCGGATAATTCTATTGATGAGCCTGAAATAAAAGCTCCCGCAGCCATTATGACTTTGGAATCATATCCCGGCATATCCCATGGTTCAGGGGTAACATGGCTGTCAACAGGTGCCGCAGCCTGTATTCCCTTGCAGAATGCGATAAGTTTTTCAGGTGTTTCAAGTTCAATCGCCTGTATAATGTCGTAACGTTCCTCGGTTCCGTTTGGAATAACCCTGTAACCTAGCTTTTCATAAAGACGTGCAGCAAAAATCGCACCCTTTAATGCGCCTGCAGATACCGTAGGTGCAAGGAAAAGTCCCTGATAAAATGAAGGATTAACTCCAAGGGATGCCCCAAGCTCACTTCCAAGTCCCGGTGCGGTAAGTCTGAATGCCGCATTATCCACATATTCTTTTTTACCGCATATGTAGCCGCCAACAGGTGCAAGTCCGCCGCCGGGATTCTTTATAAGTGAACCTACAACCATATCCGCGCCCACATCCGAAGGCTCTATTGTTTCAATAAACTCACCGTAACAGTTGTCAACCATACATATTACATCAGGTTTAATGTCCTTTACGAATTTAATGAGTTCTCCTATCCTTTCAACGGAAAGTGTAGGTCTGTCGGCATAGCCCTTTGACCTTTGTATTGTAACAAGTTTGGTTCTTTCGTTAATTCCTTCACGGATTGCATCATAATCAAAGCTGCCGTCCTTTCTTAAATCAACACCGTTATATGTTATTCCGTATTCCTTGAGACAGCCTTTTTCCTCGCGGATTCCTATTACGCCCTGTAATGTGTCATAAGGAAGTCCTACAGGTGAAAATATTTCGTCTCCCGGTCTTACATTGCCTGCCAATGCAACTGTAAGTGCATGCGTTCCGCAGGTTATCTGAGGACGGACAAGTGCGGCTTCCGTATGGAATACATCCGCATATACCTGTTCAAGTGTATCTCGTCCTATATCGTTATAACCGTATCCCGTAGAGGTTCCCAGATGTGCCTCGCTCACCTGGTTTTTCTGCATTGCATGAAGTATTTTTATCTGGTTATATTCGGCAGTTTCATCTATTTTCTTGAAACGCTCTTTAAGTCCGTTTTCTGCTTCCTCCGCCATTTTAAGAACCTTTTCGGAAAGTCCCATTTTAAGGTATAAGTCATAAATTTCTTTGTTCATTATATAATATTTTTCTCCTTTATCATTTCAAGCATATATTTTAACAGCCCGTCTTTATTGTTATCAAACTTCTGTAAATCTAACATTGTAACTTCTTTTTCCCGCCTGAACCAGGTAAGCTGTCTTTTGGCAAAATGCCTCGTATCAAGTTTTATTTTTTCCCTGACTTCATCCAATGTAATCACATTATCAAAATAATCAAAAAATTCCCTGTAACCGATAGCCTTCATTGAGGTCATGTCTTTGGTACAGCCGTATTCAATCAGTCTTGTGACTTCATCTGTAAGTCCCATATCAAACATCATGTCCACGCGTCTGTCAATTCTGTCATAGAGAATTTTCCTGTCGTTATTAAGGACAAAATATAAGAAGTTGTAAGGTGATTCGTTTTTACCCTGTTCTTCGTTATGCTCGGATATTTTCTTACCCGTCTGTTTAAAATATTCAAGTGCCCTTATTACACGTTTTTCATTATTAAAATGTATCTCTTCTGCGGATTTTTCGTCAACAGCCCTTAACATATCATGGATATATTCTTTGCCCTTTTCTTTCGCAAGTCCGTAAAGATATTCCCTGTATTCACTGTCCTCATCCGACTCCTCGAATTTTATATCATAGAGAACCGACTGGATATAGAACCCTGTTCCGCCTGTTATTACAGGTATATGGCCTCTTTCATAGATTGCCTCCATTGCTTTACAGGCATATTCCTTAAAAAGAAATACGTTAAATTCATCTTTGGGGTCAAGTATATCTATAAGGTGATGAGGAACTCCCTGCATCTCCTCTTTTGTGATTTTAGCCGTTCCGATGTCCATCTGTTTATATACCTGCATGGAATCGGCACTTACTATTTCTCCGTTTACAGCCTTTGCAAGTTTAATTGAAAGCTCTGTCTTTCCGACTGCCGTAGGTCCCGTCAATATTATAAGTGGTCTTTTCATACTATTCTTTTAAACTTCTTTTCCAATTCATATTTACTGATGGTAATAAACGTAGGTCTGCCGTGAGGACAGTTATATGGATTTTCTAGTTCCATCAGTTCCTCCATCAGTTCTTCCATTTCTTTTATATTAAGCCTGTTATTACCTTTAACCGCCGCTTTACATGACATTGTGGCAATTCTGTTTTTAATGGTTTCAGGCGTATTTTTACCGTAATCAATACATAAAGAGTCCATAATTTCAGTAAAAATCTCTTTAGGGTCCGCTTCCGAAAAATCAGCCGGTATTCCTCTTATAGCAAGTTCCCCGCCGCCAAAATCTTCTATTTCATAGCCGAACTGTGCAAGGTATTCTTCATTATCCTTGTATACGTTCTGCTCCTCTGTGGTAAGTGAAAAAACAACAGGCGGATTAATCATCTGGGATGTGATTTTTCTGTCATTGTACCGCTTCATAAAACGTTCAAATAATACTTTTTCATGTGCGGCATGCTGATCCACTATATACATGCTGTTTTCAAATTCCATAATCCAGTAGGTATCAAAAAGCTGCCCGATTATCTTTATATCTTTCTTGTTTTCCTTTTTTAACAGTTCGTTTACCTTAAACAGTTCAAGCTGCTTTGGTTCCTCCTGCTGTTTTATTTCTTTTACAACCTCTTCATATACAACTGCCCGTTTTGTTTCAAAAGGCTCCGGCATTCTTGCAGAAACGAGAGGTTTTGTTGTTTCAGTAGTTTTATTAATGATAACAGGTTCTTTTTCCTTTACTGTTTCAGGCTGTTTTTCTGCAGCCTTTTCATAATTTACAACGGACTCTGCCTCTTTTTTATTATAGTCAACTTTTAAAGGTTCTTCCTTTTTTTCTTTTTCAAGCCTGACCTCGGGTATCAGTTCCCTGTGTGTAAGTGCAAGAAGTATGCTTTCTTTGACATTATTGTATATTTCCTGTTCATTGGAAAATCTTAACTCCATCTTTGAAGGATGAACATTAACATCCAGAAGTTCCGGATTAATTGTAATGTGAAGTGAGGTAAAAGGATATTTGTGCTGCATTATAAAACCTGCATAAGCATCTTCGATTGCCCTCGCAATCACATTACTTTTAACATATCGTCCATTTATGTAATAATTTTCAAAATTTCTGTTTCCCCTTGATATAAGAGGCTTTCCCACATATCCCTTAATGGAATAATCATTAAACTCCCTGTCTATTTCAAGAAGATTAGACGTTATCTCACGCCCGTAGACAACATATATATTATCCCTTAATTTACCGTTGCCCGTTGTCTGAAGCTTTGGCTGGTTATTGTTAATAAAACGTATTGATATTTCAGGGTGGGATAAGCACAGGTTCTCTATGAGGGAACTTATATATCCGCCCTCAGTAGCCGGAGTTTTTAAAAATTTTCTTCTGGCAGGGGTATTATAAAAAAGATTTCTTACAAGGAAGGTGGTTCCGTCAGGTGCACCTACTTCTTCAAATACCTTCTCGGTTCCGCCGTCAATCTGGTACCTTGTGCCTGTAAGTGCCTCCCTTGTTTTGGTAATTAATTCCACCTGGGCAACCGCACTTATACTTGATAATGCTTCACCTCGGAATCCCAGGGAAGAGATTCCCGCAAGGTCCGCAGCCGATTTGATTTTACTTGTGGAATGTCTTAAAAAAGCCAGTTTGACCTCATTTTTATCAATTCCGCAGCCGTTATCGGTTATTCTTATCAATGAGATACCGCCGTCTTTTATTTCAACCGTTATTGCTGTCGCACCTGCATCAATAGCATTTTCAACAAGCTCCTTTACAACAGATGACGGTCTGTCTACAACCTCACCTGCCGCAATCTTATTTATAGTGTTTTTGTCCAGAAGATTAATTGCCATAGCTTACCACCTGTTCTTTATTTTGTCCTGAATCCTGAATAATGTATTTAACGCATCTATAGGTGTCATCTTAGTTAATTCAAGGTCTTTGATTTCATCAATAATATCATCATTATTTACGGTGTCAAACAAAGACATCTGAACATACTTGTCTTTTCCGACGGAATCAGGGATTTTCAGTGATTCTTTGGATATTCCGAGTCTTGCTATTTCCTTTGCTTTAGCCGAAATATCATTGTCAGCAAGCTCCGCAACGATTTCTTTGGCTCTTTCAATTACCGATGAAGGAACGCCGGCAAGTTTTGCCACCTGTATTCCGTAGCTTTTATCTGCACCGCCCTTGACAATCTTTCTTAAGAAAATTATATCATCACCCTGTTCTTTAACGGCAATGCAGTAATTATTAACCGATTCCATCTGCCCTTCAAGCTCGGTAAGTTCATGGTAATGTGTTGCAAAAAGAGTCTTGGCTCCAAGTAACTTAGGGTTGCTTATATGCTCCACAACCGCCCATGCAATGGAAAGTCCGTCAAAGGTGCTGGTTCCTCTTCCTATCTCGTCAAGGATAAGCAGGCTGTCCGAGGTTGCATTTCTTAAGATATTCGCTACCTCTGTCATTTCAACCATAAACGTACTCTGTCCGCTTGCAAGGTCATCTGAAGCACCTACTCTTGTAAATATCCTGTCCACAATTCCTATGTTGGCTTTTGTGGCAGGTATATATGAACCTATCTGTGCCATAAGCACGATAAGTGCTGTCTGTCTCATATACGTTGACTTACCAGCCATATTAGGTCCCGTAATTATGGATATTCTGTTTTTATGATTGTCAAGGATTGTATCATTTTCAACGAAAAGACCGTTGCTTATCATTTTCTCTACAACAGGATGTCTTCCGCCTTCAATCTCTATAAGTCCTTTTTCATTAATGCCGGGACACACATAATTATTCTGCATGGCAACAATCGCAAGATTGGAGAAAACATCTGCCTTGGCAACCGCTTTTGCTGTTGTCTGTATTCTTAAAACCTCGCCTGCGATTTTGTCCCTTACTTCGGTAAACAAGTCATACTCAAGTGAAAACAACTTGTCCTCCGCACTTAAAATAACCTCCTCCAGTTCTTTAAGCTTCGGAGTTGTAAAACGTTCCGCATTGGTCAAGGTCTGTTTTCTTATGTAATCATCGGGAACCATATCTTTAAAACTGTTTGTAACTTCAAAATAATATCCGAATACTTTGTTATATTTTATCTTAAGGCTCTTGATTCCCGTTCTTTCTTTTTCACTTGCTTCGAGATTCAGAAGCCACTGTTTGCCGTCCGTCTTTGCATGGCGGAGTCTGTCTATTTCCTCATTGTAGCCTTCTTTTATAAGACCGCCGTCCTTAATTGCAATAGGCGGCTCATCAACGATTGAAGCTTCAATGAGACTGCATATATCCTCAAGTACATCAAGTTCTTCATATATTGATTTGATGAGACTGCTCTTAAAAGAAGCAAGCAATTTTTTAATCGGAGGAAGCATGGCAATAGAACCCTTAAAGGCAATTAAATCCCTTGGCGATGCGGATTTGGTACTTATTCTTCCCACAAGTCTTTCAAGGTCATATACGGGATTAAGATATTCCCTAAGCTCTGCACAGTCCACATAGTTATTAATAAACTCCGTGATGGCTTTCTGCCTTGCAACAATCTCATCCTTGATTAAAAGAGGCTGTTCTATCATATTTCTTAAAAGTCTTGCACCCATGGCTGTCTTGGTTTTATCAAGAACCCAGAGCAGGGAACCCTTTTTCTGCTTTTCACGCATGGTCTCCACAAGTTCAAGATTTCTTCTTGTAGAGCTGTCAATAATCATGTACCTGCCTGTTGCATAAGGTGTAATCCTCGTAAGGTGTGGCAATGAATTTTTCTGTGTTTCGTAAAGGTAATTTAAAAGTGCTCCCGCAGCGACAACCGCCGTCTTGTAATCACTTATTCCAAGACCGTCAAGTGTTGCGACGTTAAAATGCCTGAGTATTATATCCTCATCGTTTTTATCGTCAAAATACCATGGTTCAAGGACAGACTCCGCAAAAGAAAGCCTGTCCTTTAAATCAGATATATCAATTCCGCTGATTGTAAATGCTTCGTTAAAAAGAATCTCTGACGGTGTGAATTTATTAATCTCATCTATCAGTTCCCTTTCCGTGGATACTTCTGTAATTAAAAATTCACCCGTAGTAATATCAGAGGTTGCAAGACCTATGGAATCGGGCATATACGCAACACACATAATATAGTTGTTTTTAGTCTCGTCAAGTGCCATCGGATTAAAATTGGTTCCCGGCGTAACAACTTTAATTACTTCTCTTTTTACCAGACCTTTAGCTGTCTTAGGGTCTTCCACCTGTTCACATATAGCAACCTTATAGCCTTTTTCAACAAGTCTGTTAATGTATGAATCTGCCGCATGGTAAGGAATTCCACACATCGGTGCCCGTTCTTCCTGTCCGCAGTCCTTACCCGTGAGTGTCAGTTCAAGTTCTCTTGATACGTTTATGGCATCATCAAAAAACATTTCATAGAAGTCACCCAGTCTGTAAAAAAGCACACAGTCCTCGTATTCTTTTTTCGTTTCAAGATATTTTTGCATCATTGGTGAATATTCAGCCATCTTTACCACGCTTTCGTAATTAATTATTTGCAGAAACAATTTCCTTTGCACGCAAAAGTGCAGTATCTATATTAGGACAGAAGTTTTCAACTCCCACCTCTTTATCAAAACCTGCCTTCTGAAGCATCTTCATAGGCTGTTCATTGACATGTGAAAATACAAGTGTTATTCCCGCTTTCTTGCATGTATCAAGTATTTCATAAAAGATATGAAGCGCACTTGCATCTATTGCAGGAACAGCTCTCATTCTTAATATAAGCACATCCTCCGATGTATCCTTAACAATATCCATAACCTTGTCCGTCATTGCGAAAAACAAAGGTCCGTTGATTTCATACACAAAGGTCTTATCAGGTACCACCTTAAGCCCGATGTTATCAGGGTCATTTTCCTCATCAATGTATTTCCAGCCCTTAACATCAGTAGTCTCAACCATTCTCTTAAGGAAAAGTGCGGCAGCAACAATAAGTCCCACTTCAATTGCCACAACAAGGTCAAAAAATACAGTAAGTATAAAAGTAACGGCAAATACAATAATGTCACTCTTAGGTGCTTTCTTACATAATCTCACACATTTTGGAATACCTGCCATGTTATAGGCTACCATAATAAGTATTGAGCCGAGAACCGACATAGGTATTAATGAAGCGTAAGGCATAAGCACTACAAGTATGATAAGAAGCGTTATGGAATGGACAATTCCTGCAATAGGTGTACGTCCGCCGTTTTTTACGTTAGCTGCAGTTCTTGCAATAGCTCCCGTTGCAGGTATACCGCCAAAAAGTGCCGACATAATGTTACCTACACCCTGTCCGATTAACTCGGCATTGGATTTATGTTTGCTGCCAATCATACCATCGGATACTACTGCCGATAAAAGTGATTCTATACTTGCAAGAATTGCTATTGTAAAAGCAGGGCTTATTAATTCCTTTATCATTGAACAAGAAATCTTTGGCACCGAAAATTTAGGAAGTGCCGAAAGTCCGCTTAAACCTGCCACCTGAGGATATGAACTTCCTATTGTTTTAACGGCATTGGCACCCTCTGTAAGTCCGCCTGCCTGTACAATAACTGTACAGATTATAATTGCAATAAGCGAACCGGGAATAGCTTTAACATATTTAAGCTTTTCAGGCAGCTTATTCATGATTTTAGGCCAGAATATCTGGATAACCAGTGCCAGAAGTCCTATAAGGAATGCCACATAATTCCATTTTGAGAAATTAGTGAAAATAGTCTTAACCTTGTCTATAAATTCCGACGGAACAGCACCTATATTAATTCCGAAAAAATCTTTAAACTGTCCCACAACAAGGGTTACGGCAATACCTGCGGTAAATCCTGTTGTAATTGTGTACGGTATGTATTTAATAAGGTTTCCGGCTCTTATAAGTCCGAAAATAACCATCATAATACCTGCAAGTATTGTTGCCACAACAAGACCTGTAATTGTATACTTCTCGATTATTCCGCATATTATTACAACAAAGGCAGCCGTAGGACCTCCTATCTGTACTCTGCTTCCTCCTAAAAGGGCAATAAAAAAGCCTGCTATAATAGCTGTATAAATACCCTGTTCAGGACTTACTCCCGAAGCTATTGCAAGGGCAATAGACAATGGCAATGCAATAATCGCAACAATAATTCCTGAAATCAGATCCTTGACGAACTGATCCTTAGTGTAGTTTTTCATTACTGAAAATAATTTTGGTTTTAAATCTCGCATAATTCTTTTTCTCTTTCCTTTGTTCCAGCGGTTACACCAGTTCTCCTATATAATAAAAGCCTTTGCTTTCATTCAGTTTTACATCACATATTGTACCTACAAGTGATGGGTCTCCCTTGAAATGGACAAGGGTATTATTTTCAAGACGGCCTGTTAAAAGACCTTCATGATTCTGGTTGACTTCTTCCACAAGCACCTTAAGGG
>JBNMKN010000061.1:0-10912 GCA_050874365.1 Butyrivibrio sp.
CGGGATATCCCGTGTACATATCATGTGCGGATAATATGAAAGATGCAACCACACTTAAGGAAATGCTTCTTGAAAAATATCCGGAGCTTACCGTCAGATTAACGATGTTAAGTCCTATAATCGGAGCACATACAGGACCGGATATGGTTGCACTTATCCATTACGGAAAAGAAAGAGAATAGTTACATATATTACCTGTGGTTCGTAACCACAGGTAATTTTGCTTCTATGGTGTAGTTATCAGGCACCCTGTGGGTTTGCGGAACCGCTATCTGACCTTCTTTGTTAAGGATACGTTTTACATAGTCTGCCTCATTGGCAAGGGGAGTGTCAAATTCCATTCCGTAAAGGTTATTGTCCTCTGTACTGCCGATTTTATGCAGGTCCGACCCTGCCGTCATAAATATATTATGCTCTCTGCAATAAACCTCTGCATTATGGTTATTGTACATATAATTAAAAGTGTTATAGCCCTCCATGGCATCGCAGGTCTCAGGGTTAAGATATATAGTATTAAGATAATCACGTTCACGGAAAGGATGTGCCTGCACTACAAGCCCATTATCCCTGTGAATTACGTCATACTGTTTTGTACGGCTGTAAGACAGTATGTCAGGATGGCTTAGAAGCCACTCTTTATCAAGTCCGTAAATCAGAAATTCATCACCGTTAAAATTGGCTTCCCAGCCGAAGAAAACAGGAAAACCAATGGCATCCCCCGCTTCTTTTGCAATTTCATAGCTGTGGCAGAACTGATTGACCCTTTCTTCCCACGGAAGGTCGTTGGAAATACGGCAGTTGCCGTTGAAAAAATGGTCAGTTATAAATATACCGCTGTAACCTAATGATTTATAATAAGCAGGATATTCTGCGGCACCTGTTGAACCACATCGGCTGCTTTCTTTTGTATGTAAATGAGTCTCATATTTAAACATAATCGTAAAACCTCCGCTCTTGATTATATCATATTATTGATTTAAAATGAATTGTATATATGAGGTAAATTATGAAAAAAGGTCTTAATTCAGAGGCAGTTAAAATTATTGCACTGGTAACAATGCTTATTGACCATATTGGTTTTATTTTGTACGGACATATTGATACAGGTGTGTACAATGTCCTAGGAGGAATCGGAAGGATATCTTTTCCTCTCTTCGCGTTCCTGATAGCAGAAGGTTTTTTTTATACCAGAGACGATAAAAAATATATATTAAGAATAATAATTTTTGCGTTTTTATCCGAAATACCGTTTAATATGATGACCGGCGGCAAAATAATAAATACAGGCTCAGTTAATGTACTCTTTACATTCACCATAGCGCTTCTTGTACTGTATGTGTGCAGGGATTACGATAAGAAAGGACAGGGCTTCGGAGTAATCCATTTCCTGACACTTGTTGTGGGAATGGCACTTGCTTTTTTAATCAAATCCGATTATTCCTACTGTGGAGTAGCTCTTGTATTTGTATTTTATTATATGAGATATAATAAAGGCATCTGGTACTATTTTACGGCTGCACTTATAATGGTTCTGTACGGTGAAAGCATAAGCTCGTTGGCAGCGGTTTTTTCACTTATTTTTATATACCTGTATAATGGAGAAAGAGGCAGATACGGTAACGGAATGAAATGGTTCTTTTACGCATTTTATCCTGTTCATATGATGATACTTGGTATTATTGGGAGGTTTTTGTAAATGGCAGATATAATTGATTACATGGAGTGGAGGGGAGACGTTACTTTTGGTATGCTTCCCGTCAATGAAGTTGACGGATTGATTTTTTCACAGTTTGCGTATATTCCTCTTGAGGGTGTCATTGAGGATATGACGGGTGAGATGAGCATTTTTGAGGCTGGCAGCAGATTTTTTGATATACACAGTGAAGAAGAAATAAGCGGATTTACCGACCTGCTGAAGAATTGCTGTCGTGTTTTTAAAGGAATGATGAACTGCAACAGGTTTAAAGACTTAAAGATAAAATATTATCATGCCGACTTTAACCCTGAAATAGCCAAACAGTTCGGTGCGGTAACTGTTGAAATCAGTGATGATTTATATTATGTTGCATTTCGTGGCACAGACGATTCTTTAGCGGGATGGGAAGAAGATTTTAAGGCGTGTTATATGATGCCCGTTGAAGCACAGGTGGAGGCAGAACATTACCTTGGCATGATTTTTGAAAATTATGACGGTAAAATATATATCGGAGGTCACTCGAAAGGCGGCAATCTTGCGGTATATGCGGCTATGACGGAGGGATATAAGCACAGGGACAAGATAATAAGAGTGCATAATTTTGACGGACCGGGATTCCTTGAAGAATATGTAAAGACTGTAGAATACCAGACTATGGCAGAGGTGGTTGATAATTATAATCCTAAGGCGTCTATAGTAGGGATGATAATGTTCCGTGATGACGACTGCGTAATAGTCGAAAGCTCCGAAAAGGGACTTATGCAGCATACGGGAATTTCATGGCAGGTCAAAGGTACGCATTTTGTCACGGCAGACTGCTTTGAGAATTTCAGCATGGTATTCAGTCAGGCAAACAAGACATGGATTAACGGAATAAGCGAAGAAGAAAGAGAACTTTTTATAGAAATAGTATTCCGTATACTAAGGGACGGTTTTGATACGGTTACGGGCCTTAAAGAAGGATTTTTCACAACCGCAACTGCCATCATTAAGTCTTACAACGGAATTGAAAAAGATACCAGACGTATGATAAGAAGGATAATAGGACACGTTATAAAACTCAGCAAAGAATCTTATTTTGAAACCAGAAAAATGATAAAATCTTCAGAAGAAAAGGGAAATTGATATAGACGATAGTTTATATCTGTGATAAAATATTACCTAGACTAAAGGCTGGGTCTGAATATGTTTTAAAGGTGAATATTATATGGAAAATATTGAGAAGTTTGATACTGTAACGGGATTACCGTATTATGACAGTTTCATTGGTGTTGCGAGGGAGGAGTTAGCTAATAACTTTGCACCGGGACGTTACGTTCTGATAGCAACTGATGTCAGTAACTTTAAGTACATTAATCACATTTACGGATATAGTAAGGCTAATGAATTATTACGGGATTTGATAGCTTTAATCAGTAACAGTGATGATGGAAACGTTTCCACTTGCAGGACCCATTCAGATCATATAATCAGCCTATTTAAGTATAGCGGTGATAAGGCAGAATTCTGCAGCCGTGTGGACAGGTACAGCCGTGATTTTGTTAAGAAGAACAACAGAAAATATCCTTCTGTTATGCTTCACCTTAATAACGGCATATTTTTTATTGATGAATATAATGATGATTTAATATATTGCATAGATAAGGCAAATATCGCAAGGCGCAGGGCTAAGGGTAATTATTGTGTATCAAGCGTGCTGTTTTCCGATGATATGATGGATAAGGAAGAGGAAGATGCCAAGATACTTGCCATATTTGATGCGGCAATTAAGAACGGTAACATTAAGACTTTCTATCAGCCGAAGATTGATATTAAGACGCACGAAATTAACGGCGCCGAGGTACTTAGCAGAATTTATGACAGCAACGGCAGGATGCTTTATCCGGATACATATATTCCTGTTCTGGAGAACAGCGGTAAGGTTGTGGAACTTGACCGTTATGTTATGAGAGAAGCTTTTGCAGCAATCAGAAAGTGGATTGATATGGGCTGGAAAGTGGTTCCTGTATCAATCAATCTTTCGAGAATGCACTTTTATGAGAGCAACGTGGCTGATAATATATATAATGAATTTAAACGCTATAATATTCCTGTGGAATATGTAGAACTTGAATTGACAGAATCGCTGTTTTTTGCGGACTCGGACACAATTATTAAAGAGATTTCTAAGCTCAGAAGTTATGGCTTCAAAGTGAGTATGGACGATTTCGGCGTGGGTTACAGTACCCTTAATACACTGGGTACGCTTCCGGTGGATGTAATTAAATTTGACAAAGGCTTTATAAGCAACAGTATGAATAATGAAGCTGTTTATCAGATATTGCACAGCCTTATACATGTATTCAGGCAGATTAACTATGATGTGATTTGTGAAGGAATAGAGACAAAAGAACAGGAAAAACTTATTTTTGAATGTGGTTGTGATAACGTTCAGGGATTTTTGTATGACAAGCCTCTTGAAAGAGATATATTTGAGGCAAAGTACCTTAAGCGATAACAGATACAATACTTGGAGGAACAATACTTGATTTGCAATGACGGAATATTTTTTGATGAACTCACAAGGTTGCCATATGACAGATATTTTGTAAGACAGGCTCCGGGACTGATTAGAAATCAGCTGAAGAAGCCTGTAATGATTTCTCTTGATATAAGCAATTTTAAATATTTTAACCAGATGTATGGATACAAAGAGGGCGACCGCCTTATCAGAAGAATGGCAGATTATTTCTGCCATAATAATGATGACTGCGTGCTGGCATACAGGATATATGTTGACCATATTATTATATTGATTGAAGCTGAAGGAATGCCGGAGGAGATATTCAAGGCAAAATATGACGATATGTTATCTTATTTCAGCGAAAAGACAAATACGGAATTTCCGCTGGCACGAATAAGACTTTACCTCGGTGCATATTATGTAGAAGACAGAGACGAAGACATCGGGATAATGATTGACAAGTCACAATACGCAAGACGAAGCATTAAGACAGATTACCTTACTGATATTGCAATTTTCAGGGCTGATATGGAAAGGAAGGCTGTTGATGAAGCCAAGATAATTCCTATGTTTTATTCGGCTCTGGAAAATGACAGAATAGAAGTATACATACAGCCTAAGTTTTCAATAAGTGATGAACGGCTTATCGGCGGCGAAGCACTTTCAAGAATAATGGACAATGATGGAAATATAATACCTCCGGGAATGTACATAGATATACTTGAGAGAACCAACTTGATTTCAAAACTTGACGGCTGTGTAATCAGAAAACTGATTAATATTCAGAAGAAGTGGATGGATGAAGGGAGACCGCTTACCACAATATCCCTTAATCTTTCCAGAGTAGACCTGTTAGAACAAGGGTTTGTTGACGGAATTCATCAGGCAATTGTTGAATCAGGTGTTCCTGCCGGATGCTTTGAATTCGAGCTTACTGAGACAGTGTTTTGTGAAAATATTACCGAAATAACAAAACAAATTGATTTTCTCAAAGAAAAAGGGTATAAAATAAGTATGGATGATTTTGGCTCTGGCTATAATTCACTGTACATGTTAGGAAAGATACCCGTTGATATAATTAAATTTGACAGAGGTTTTGTACTTAACAGTCTCCATGGAGAGACCGGTCGGACAATAATGAAGAATCTCATACATACTTTTACAGAGGTTGATTTTGAAACCATCTGCGAAGGTATTGAAAACAGAGAGGAAGAAAGCATCGTGTACAGTTGCGGATGCAACGCAGTGCAGGGTTATCTTCATGATAAACCATTACCATATTATATTTTTGCTGACAAATATTTATTGGCAACTAATGATGATTAAAGGAGGAGAATTAATATGGCAAGAGGAGGCGGTGGCGGAGGCCACTCAGGAGGAAGTTTTGGTGGCAGCCATTCAGGAGGAAGTCTTGGTGGCGGCGGACGTTCAAGCAGCTTCGGCGGTGGACGTTCAAGTAGTTTTGGTGGAGGATTTTCAAGCGGTCCAAGCCACCATTCATCATATTACGGAGGTTCAAGAGGTTCGTATTATGGACGACCAACACCACCTCCACCACCACCGGGACCGGGATATTATGGCAGACCGCCAAGAAGGGTGTACCATGGTTCACGTAGTTCATCACCATGCAGCTGCATATTCGCTTTTCTGATAGTGGCTATGGTTTTACTCGGTGGTTTGTTTACTGCAATTGGTGATTCATTAGGAAGTAATGGAACTACTAGGAGTACTGAGAAGCGTGAGAAGATGGATACTTCCAGCACTACATATTCCAACACATGGTTTATTGACGAACTTGGCTGGTTGGGAAGAGGAAGTGAGCTTAGAGATGGTCTTGAAAGCTTCTATAAAAAGACAGGCGTACAGCCTTTAGTATATCTTGCAGAATACAAATCAGATTATGATTTTAACAATTATGATTATATGTTTGCTAAGGCAGAGGCTCTTTATAAGGAGTTATTCGGCTCAGATGAAGGACACCTTCTCTTTGTGTATTATGCATGTGAGAATGATTATCCATCATTAATGGATGGTATGGCATACTATGTCTGCGGTAAGCAGACGGAAGTGGTCATGGATGAAAATGCAAAGGATATTCTTAAGTCTTCATATGACCATTACTATTACGGTGATACATCTATAAGTGTTGAAGAGATGCTTGCCAAGACATTTACAAGAGCCGGTAAAGAGATAATGAGAGGACCGATAAGAATCAGATACGTTGTTATAATTGTAGTATCTGTTGTAGGCGTTATCGTTGTTATTTCGTTACTGTTTAAGTGGTGGAAAGCAAGAAAGGCACAGAAGAACAAAGAAGCAGAGGACCTTGAAAAGATTCTCAGCAAACCGCTTGATACATTTGGCAAATCAGATGTAGATGATTTAAAGGACAAATACAAAGACTAAATATAACAACGAAATGGCAAGGAATATCCTTGCCATTTGTTGCAGATAGGGAAATGCTAAAGACAGCATTATATGTGGAAACAGAGTGGGGAATTATGTTATGGAGAAAGTTACAAAAAGAAAAAGCCTGATGGGCACATTTAACTACATAATAATATTACCGGTTGTGTTTATCGGAATTATTATGGCAGGTATAAGCTATATCCTGATTAAGAAGAATGTATATTACGAAATTAAATCCGGAATGGAAAACGAAGCCTATACAATAGCCAATACTTATGATGTTATGTATCCGGGATATTATGAACTGGTTAATGCAGGTAACCTTATGGCACTTAAAAAAGGAGAAAATTATCTCACCAACGATTTTATTGATAATATAAAAGAAGATACGGGGCTTGAGATAACGGTCTTTTATAATGACATAAGGATGATTACAACTTTATACAGGAATAATGAAAGAATTACCGGAACCAAAATGAATTCGGCAATTAAAAAAGATGTTCTTGATAACGGATATACGATGTTTTATGACGATGTGAGAATAGAGGAGGAACGTTTTTTTGCATATTATCTTCCTGTCCACAACGGAAACAAAGACGTAATAGGAGCGATATGTATTCTGAAACCGGCTAACCAGATTCATTCCAAAATCACAAAGCAGGTAATTCCTCTTATTGCGATAATTATTATAGGTGTTGTGATAATTATATATCTTAATTATCTCTATTTTGGTAAACTTAATAAGAATTTCAGACATATAAGGAATTTCCTCGGAGAAGTCACAGGAGGCAACCTCAAAGCCGAAATGAATCCTGAAGTTATGGCAAGAGAGGATGAAATCGGAGACGTTGCGAAGGCAAGCGTGAATATGCAGAGATCTTTAAGAAATCTTATAGTTAAAGATTCGCTTACCGATTTATATAACAGAAGATACTGTAACCAGAATCTCAAAAGCATCGCAAAACAATGTGAAAAGACAGGTGAACCATACACCGTTGCCATAGCGGATATTGATTTCTTTAAAAAAGTCAATGATACATACGGACACGCTGCCGGAGATGAAGTGCTGGTAAGTGTAGCGCAGATTATGAAGAAAAGCATGGCAGGAAAAGGTTTTGCCGCAAGGTGGGGCGGAGAGGAATTCCTGCTTGTGTATACCAACAGTGATATGGAGACAGCATTAAATAATCTTGAACTCCTTGCGGAAGCTATACGTGAAATGTGTGTTGAATATGATAACGAACCTATCAGGGTTACGGTGAGTATAGGTGTGGCAGCAGGAGACAGTGATTCGGTTGACAGGGTTCTTTGCGCCGCAGATGACAGATTATATCATGCCAAAAAGTCGGGACGAGACAGAGTTGTCTCGGATTAAAGAGAGTTCATAAAATTAAGTTTTTGTGTGTGCAGGTTTTATAGATGAAAAAATTATACCTAAATAGAAACTTATGTTGACTTTTTAGAAATCCATTGATAACATAGCGTTAAAAGGTTGTGAGGCGAAAGCCTTAAAATATATGATAACATTAGGAGGAACTTAAATGAGCCATTATTCCAAAGAGGACATTATTAAGTTTGTAGAGGAGAACGACGTTGAGTTTATCAGACTCCAGTTTACCGATCTTTTCGGTATCCTTAAGAACGTTGCAATTCCTAAGAGCCAGTTAAAGAAAGCACTTGACAATCAGATGATGTTTGACGGTTCATCAATTGACGGTTTTGCCCGTATTGAAGAATCAGATATGTGTCTTCGTCCTGATCTTGACAGTTTTGTTATATTCCCATGGAGACCACAGACAGGTAAAGTTGCCAGATTAATTTGCGATGTTTATAAGACTGACGGTACACCATTTGAAGGAGATCCAAGACATATCCTTAAGAAAGCGATAGCAGAAGCTGAGGAGATGGGATACACATTCAACGTTGGACCGGAATGTGAATTTTTCTTATTCAATGTGGATGATAACGGAGCACCTACAACTAATTCTAATGATCAGGCTGCATATTTTGACTTGGGACCTAATGATCTTGGTGAAAATGCAAGACGTGACATGGTACTTACTCTTGAAGATATGGGATTTGTCATTGAAGCATCCCATCATGAGTGTGCACCGGCACAGCATGAGATAGATTTTAAATACGGCGAAGCGGTTAAGACAGCAGATTCAATTATGACATTTAAGCTTGCTGTCAAGACTATTGCCCAGAGACACGGACTGCATGCAACATTCATGCCTAAGCCTAGGGCTAATATGGCAGGTTCAGGTATGCATATCAATATGTCCCTTGAAAAAGACGGTAAGAATGTATTTGCCGATGAGAATGGTAAGAACGGATTAAGCGAAGATGCATATCATTTTATTGCAGGTCTTATGAAGCATATTAACGGTATTGTGGCAATAACCAATCCGCTTGTTAATTCATATAAGAGACTTATTCCGGGATACGAAGCTCCTGTTTATATAGCATGGTCTGCTAAGAACAGAAGTCCTCTTATCAGAATACCTGCAGCAAGAGGCAAGGGTACAAGAGTAGAACTTCGTAACCCTGACCCAACAGCTAATCCATATCTTGCACTTGCTGTATGCCTTATTGCAGGACTTGACGGAATTAAGAATAAATTAGAAGTGTGCGACAGCGTTGACGCTAACATCTATGCCATGACTAAGAAGGAGAGAAGAGCAAGAGGAATTGACAGTCTTCCTGAGACTCTTATCGATGCAGTTAAGCACCTTGAAAAGGATGAGCTTATCATGAACTTCCTCGGCGAGGAAACAGCAGAGAAATATATCGAAGCTAAGAAAGCAGAATGGAAATCATACAAGGTTGCCGTAAGTGAATGGGAAGTCAACCAGTATTTGAGTACATATTAATATCCAACCACCGGAGGCAGTATTATGGAGAACGTTGTTGTTGTTTTTCCTAAGCTGGATGATGGTAATAAGATAAAAGCTGTTCTTGTTAAAAATGGTATTAATGTTGATTATGTATGTACCAGTGGCGCACAGGCACTTGAGTATGTAAATAAGCTGAATGAAGGAATTGTGGTATGCAGTTACCGTTTTACGGATATGTATTACACACAGTTAAAAGAAGATTTGCCGGATGGCTTTGAGATGCTCTTAGTGGCATCCAAGGGTCACTGGCTTGATGGAGAGGATGGCCATATTATTAAAATTGGTACTCCTCTCAAAATTTTTGACCTGTTAAATACAGTTCATATGATGTTTGAAGCACAGGCAAGGCGACGCAAGAAGAGCAAAGTTGTACCAAAATTCAGATCAGAAGAAGACAAAAAAGTAATTAAAGAAGCAAAAAGCGTATTGATGGACAGAAACAATATGTCTGAGTCTGAAGCACATGCATATCTGCAGAAATGTAGTATGGACAGTGGCAACAGCCTTGTAGAGACAGCGGGCATGGTAATATGTCTGTACAGATGCTGATAGAAAGAGGTAACCTATGAAATTTACTAAGATGGAAGGTCTTGGAAATGACTATGTATATGTAAATTGTCTTGAGGAGCAGCTTGCTGACCCTTCAAAGACAGCGATTGAAGTAAGTGACAGACACTTTGGAATCGGTTCTGACGGGCTTATTCTTATCAAACCTTCCGATAAAGCAGATTTTTTTATGGAAATGTATAATGCAGACGGTTCCCAGGGAAAGATGTGCGGTAACGGAATAAGGTGTGTCGGCAAATTTGTATACGATTACAGACTTACCGATAAGACAGAAATAACCGTGGATACCTTAGCCGGAATAAAATATCTCAGTCTCAATGTTGAAAACGGAGCTGTTAAGTCAGTCAGGGTTAATATGGGTAAGCCTGAACTTACTCCTGCCCTTATACCTGTCAAAGCAGACGGGGACAGTGTTATTGACAAGGAATTTACTTTTGGCGGCAATGCCTACAGAATAACTTGTGTATCAATGGGTAATCCTCATTGTATTACATACATGGATGATATTAAGAATCTTGAAATTGAAAAAATCGGACCTGTATTTGAAAATGACAGTATTTTCCCTGACAGGGTCAATACAGAGTTTGTGGAAGTTATAGACAGAGATACTCTTTCAATGAGAGTATGGGAAAGAGGCTCGGGAGAGACTCTTGCCTGCGGAACGGGCGCATGTGCGGTAGCAGTGGCGTCTATTCTTAACGGTCTTTGCAATGACAGCGTAACAGTAAAGCTTCTGGGCGGTGACTTAAAGATAACATGGGACCGCGAAGCTGACGTCGTTTATATGGAAGGACCTGCCAATATTGTATTTACCGGTGAATGGAACCGATAAAATATATA
>JBNMKN010000062.1:0-10799 GCA_050874365.1 Butyrivibrio sp.
CAATATTTTTCCTTAAATCATTACCGTATATATCAATAAGCCTTAATTCTGCCTGATATTTACCCGGTGAATTAAGATTAAAATTACCGTTTATTATCACATAATCCGATATATCATTGTTATCCGTATCAAATGCCTTTATTTGTTTTCTTATACCAGATAAATCGGAACTTTTTTCTTCTATAGTTACTGTAGACGGTGCATCCATACTCTTTATACGGGTCTGAACCCATGGTGAACCCGTTGTAACATCTGTAGGGTCCCATGTAATGCCACCCGGTATTTTTACAAGTTCAAGCGTATGACGTTCATTATCGTCTTTGTAGACCGTAATTACAGACTCAAAAGAACAATGCTCATATATCCACTTTGCGTCAGCTACAGTGAGGGTAATTCCCGTAGTATCGGTTTTACCGCCAATCATATTATATTCATCTGAATCAAGGCTGTTTTTATTATTCTTTTCAGTGTATGAAGCACTGTGGAATGTTAAACCGTTGCCAAAATCGGTATAATACCTGTAAAAAATATTTTTATCGTCATACCATACACTTCTAGAGGTTGTTCCGTCGGTATTTTTATATTCTCCTTCTTCAAAAGTATCAAAAGAACAGAGCATTTTTCTGACAAAATTATCATTATAATCCTTAACGGTTATCGTATAATTGGAAAGGTTAATCCGGATATTGTATATACCCTCAATATCCGTTACCGACTCCGAATCGGACTCCGAAGAAATATTTTCCGAAGCTATGTCCGAATTATTCGGTTTACCGTCATTATAATTTTTGGTTTTGTGAATGATTATCGCAGTTGTAATAATTACCGCAATAAAGATAATCATAATAGCAATATAAAATTTTGTATTACGGCTTTTAAAAAAGTCCTTAAATCCTCTTCTATTTGATATATATACCATATTTAATCCTTTTTATTTAATTTCAGGTTCATAAACTGTATAATTAGGTCAACGGCATTTTCTACGCCCACAGCGCTGCTGTTGATACACAAATCGTAACTTCTGGAATCTGCCCACTTCTTATTGGAATAAAAATTATAATAACTTGCACGCTTTTTGTTGGTCTTATTAATTATATCTTTTGCCTTATCCTCGTCGCAGCCATACATCTCAGTAACACGTTTTATTTTAAAATCCATATCGGCACTTATAAACACCGATACAAGTCCCGGCATATCTTTTAAGGCATAATCGGCACATCTGCCCACAATAATACAGGATTCCTGCTCTGCGAGTTTTTTAATACAGTCATACTGTGCCATAAAAATTTTCTGATTCATAGGTACATCCATATATGATGAGCTTGAATATCCCATCGAATATGTATCCATGACAAGGGAATAAAGGAAGCTGTTCGTAGGCTTTTCATCGTTGAATTTGAATAATTCTTCCGAAAGTCCGCTTTCTTTTGCGGATAAAGCAAGAAGCTCCTTATCATAGCATTTTATATTAAGTTTCTCTGCCAGTATTCTTCCGATTTCACGTCCGCCGCTTCCAAATTCTCTTCCGATTGTTATAACATAATTACCATTCATACAGGGTCTCTCCCTTCTATTTACGATTTCTTAATATGCCAAGTATTTTTTCAAAATATTCCGGTAAAGGTGCGGAAAATTCCATATATTTACCTGTTCTCGGGTGAACAAAACCAAGAACACCGGCATGTAAAGTCTGTCCCTCCAGTTCAAAAGGACATTTGGCATTACAATATACATTATCTCCCAGTAAAGGATGGGAAATACTTGCCATATGCACTCTTATCTGGTGTGTCCTTCCTGTCTCTAACTTACATTTTATGTATGCAAAATTTCTGAAATTCTCAAGAACCTCGTAATGGGTAACGGCATTTTTCCCGTTTTTATAATTTATTGCCATTTTTTTTCTTTCAACGGGATGTCTTCCGATTGGTGCATCCACAGTACCTTCTTGTTCCTTGAAACAATTATGGCAGATTGCATAATAATACCTTGTAATGCTGTGCTCTTTAAGCTGCTCGCTTAAGGAAATATGTGCCGCATCATTCTTACATGCCACAATTATTCCTGTTGTGTCCTTATCTATCCTGTGTACAATTCCCGGACGCATCACACCGTTAATACCCGATAAATTATTACTGCAATGATACATAAGTGCATTTACAAGAGTTCCTGTATAATGTCCCGCAGAAGGATGAACCACCATGCCCTTAGGCTTATTTACAAGAATAACATCCTCGTCCTCATATACAATATCAAGGGGAATATTTTCTGCCACGATATTAATATCTTCAGGATAAGGAATCATAACCTTTACGATATCGTTACAGGAGGTTTTATATCCCGTTTTGGTATTTTTATCATTAACATAGACATTGCCGGACTCAATTAATTTCTGGATATATGAACGGGAATATGTTCTCTCATCTGAAGAAAGCATATCGGATAAAAATTTATCGATACGCTCTCCTGTTTGTGTTTCATTTATATTGAGTTCAATAATATCTTCAAATTCGTTGTTATTCATTAACTTCTTTACTTTCTTTTTTCTTAATTTTAAGAAATTCCATATCCTTATCCTTGTAAACAAAGAATATAGAAATAACAAGACCAATCATAGAAAGACATACACATATATCCGCAAAATTAAATACAGGGAAATTTATAAGATAAAAATCAATAAAGTCATCCACATATCCGTTTTTGATTCTGTCTATAAGATTTCCTACAGCTCCTGCCGACAATGTAACAAGAATAACCTTTAATAATCTGTATTTTTTGTCAGAGGGAATTCTGAAATATATATATATAATTCCCACAATCAGAACAGAAGTAAGGATAATAAAAAATATCTGTTTACCAGACATTATTCCCCACGCCGCTCCATTGTTTCTGATGTAATTAAACTGTAACACATTCTTAATTACAGAAAATGTCTTTCCGTCTGCCAGCTTTGTTCTTGCAAGATATTTTGTAAACTGGTCAATAAAAATCAATATACCAAATGCCAGAAAGGCATAGATATAATTCAATGTCTTTTTCATAATCCACCTGCTACTTTATGACTTCCTGTAATGATTCCAACATCTCATTTTCTGAAACGTCATAATCAATATAGGCGTCCCCAACCGAATTAAGAAGTACGAAACGTATCTTACCGGCACTCATCTTTTTATCATTCTTTGAAACATCCACAACCTCACTTCCTGCCATTCCTGATACGGTCATAGGATAATTGAAGTCTTTAAAAAGCCTGAGAGCGTCTTCGTATTCTGTATCGGTTATTCTGCCTCTCTTTTTACTTATATATAATGCACAAATCATGCCAAGCACAACACATTCTCCGTGATACAATGAGAAGCCTGACAATTTTTCAATAGCATGTCCTAAGGTGTGCCCGAAATTAAGCAACATTCTGTCGCCTTTTTCCGTAGGGTCTTTCTCAACAACATTGCCTTTGATTACACAGCTTTTATATATGATTTCCTCCATACATCCGGGCTGTCTGTTCACAATGTTATTAATGTTATTTTTAATATAATCAAGATATTCAGAATCTTTTATATATGCGTGCTTTATTATTTCACCAAATCCGGAATTAAAAATTCTCTCATCTAGTGTATTAAGTGTCGATGTATTGATATATACAAGTCTTGGCATATAAAATGCACCTACCATATTCTTGTATGAATCAAAATCCACACCTGTCTTACCGCCTATGCTGCTGTCAACTTGTGCCAGAAGGGTTGTAGGCACCTGTATAAAATCTATGCCTCTAAGGTAGGTTGCTGCGGTAAAACCTGTCAAATCTCCCACAACACCGCCGCCAAGGGCTATAAGCACGTCTCTTCTTTCAAATTTATTAAGGATAAGAAATTCATATAAATCCTTTACAACATTAAGATTCTTATTCTCTTCACCTGCCGCAAAAACATACTCTGTAACACAATCAGACACTTCTGCCAGATTATTTTTAACAGTCTCAAGATATATTGGAGCTACAACGGAATCGGAAACAATACATACTTTTCTTCCCTGTAAATCAAGTCTTACAAGCTCATCTTTCATATCTTCAAATGAATTTTTAATAACAATATCATATATCGGATTATTATCACGATGAATAGTTAATCTCTTAGCCATTATAAACTCCTAACTTATACATATTTATTAACGGTTATCATAATTCTTCCTTTTTTGGTCTCGGACAAAGTCTCTATATAACGTATTTTTCCAAGCCCACGGACAGAAATAATGTCGCCTGCTTTAAGGTTATAAGCATTGTTTGTTATTATGCGTCCGTTCACGGATACTTTACCATCAATAATATATGATGTAATATGACTTCTCGAACCGTTAAAACCAAGGGCAATAACCGCATCAAGCCTTAGAGAAGCCACACTTCCCTTTATGACCTCATAAGCAGGTTCATAGTTAAACTCTTCATTGCTTATCTCTGTAACGGCTACATATGTATTACGAATCTTTAACAGATTATCGGACAGATATTCTGCAATGCCTTTCATGCAAAAAATATATGCGCAATTATCGCATAAAAGGATGTCTCCCACCTTATCCCTTGTAATGCCAAGCCCCATAACGGAACCGAGGTAATCCCTGTGACTCAGCTTTTCGGTAAAATGAAGATTACGTGGTGTAACTTTAAGTGTCACAAAAGGCATCTCAAAACATTCCGAATCCTGTGGAAGAAATAAAACAACTTTTCTCTCGGCAAGCTCATATCCGCCATCCAATCTGTATTGAACAGGCGGAAGTTCCTTAATTACGGTATTAAACAGATTCTGTTTATATAAATCCAGAAAATCCGTGGAAGTCGGGATGTTCCTGTAGTAACAGTTGTCCGCAGCTTCCTTAAATCTGTTGCATACCAGTCTGTCGTCATTTTCCATTAAAAATCAAGTCCCTGTGAAAAAGCGAAATCATTCAGGTCTGATTCTGTGAAATCTCCGGAAAGATCTACATTACGTGGAGTAACAATGAAAATATATCTGGAAATCTTCTGAAGCTTTCCGTCTATTGCATGTGTAACTCCTGAAATAAAATCAACTATACGCTGTGCAACGGCAATTTCAATTCCTTCAAAATTGAGTAATACTGATTTGCCTTCCAATAAAGTATCGGCAATTTCCCTGCTGTCTGTATCATAATTATTAGGTTTAAATAAACATACTTCCATACTTGAGCTTGTAACCCTCCTCAAATTAACAATTTTATTACTGTTTGACTTAGTCTGGCGTTCTGAAACATTTTTCTTAGGTCTTGCTTTTTCAACCTTTTCTTCTTCCTCATCGTCATCATCGTAAGCATCTTCTTTGATAGCTGCTTTACGCATTCTTCGAGGTATACGTTCTTCTTCTACTTCATCATCATCCATCATATCGTCATCATCTTCGTATTCGTCATCATCCGATGAAAGCTTCATCTTGTCTAATAAATTATCAAATAATTTCATAAATAGTCTCCTTAGTTATATTGAATAATCTCTTTCTCCAAAAATGGCTGTGCCGACCCTGATATGTGTTGCGCCTTCTTCTACAGCCACTTCAAAATCCCCTGTCATACCCATCGACAGAAAATCCATACTTGTATTATCAATGTTTTTGGCTTTCAAGTCAACACATAATTGTTTTAAAGCCCTGAAATATATTCTGTTATCTTCGGGATTATCGGTTATAGGGGCACTTGTCATAAGCCCGCGAACCGTAATGTTAGGAAGCTTTGCAATTTCCACAAGTGCAGCTTCTGTTTCTTCTGCTTTAAAACCGTACTTGGTCTCTTCATTGGCAATATTAACCTCTAACAGAACAGGTACATTTATTCCAAGGGCTGTGGCATCCTTACTAATCTGTTCGGCTAATCTTATTGAGTCCACAGAATGTATAAGACTCGCCTCTCCTATTACCGTTTTAACTTTATTTCTCTGAAGATGTCCAATCATATGCCAGTTAATATCCTTTGGCAGAACTTCTGATTTTTTGTCTATCTCCTGAACTTTATTTTCGCCGAATTCCCTGATTCCAGCATCATATACCTGCTGAATCAGTTCAACCGGTTTGGTCTTGCTTACTGCTATAAGAGTAATATCTTCCGGATTACGCCCTGCTCTTTTTGCAGCATTTTCCATTCTTTCGATTACTTTTTTTAAATTATCTGTTACCATTCCATCCTCCTATATAAGCTCGTCTTCATCCACTGTACTGTAATCCAATACGATGTGGTCATATACTTTAAGGCCGTAAGTAGAACCTTGTTTTATAATGTAGTATTCATTATTACGGTCTATTATATCTACCTTTCTGAACTGTGTATAGCCCTTATTGACGCAATACACACCCGGCAATTCTCCTATTGTACCTATTACATACTGTTCACCTGTCTCAGCATCGGCAATTATGTCACCGTTTGAAAAATCCGACATTGAAACGTAATAATATTTATCATCCGAATCATAAATAGTGGCATTTACAGGCTCGGTTTCCATCTCACCGTTTGTTTTGTAATATATCCTTACAAAGTTATTGGATTCCGTAAGAAATTTAAGCGGTATTGTGTAGAAATTTTTCTTCAAAACAGATGTGACAGGTATCTTAAGACCTGTTTTTGATGCTTCAACAATCTCTATATCAACGTAACGTTCATCTGCATAATTAATCATATATTTGTTAAGTTTCAGTTTTCCGTATGTATTGCCGCCTGATTTAATCATCTCAAAACCTGCCTGACAGGTTATGTCATCATTGCTGAACCTTATATTAACAGCGTTTTTGTCTGCAAACGCCGCTATATCACTTTCATTCAGCTTAATGTAAATATACCATGTATCTGATGAAATCAGTCTGTACGCTGAATCCCCCGTATTAAGGATTTCGCTGTCCCTTAAGCTTGTCTGCATGTAATTATCCTTATCGGAATATGCCTTATCGATTCCTTCATCGTTAAGTCCTTCATATCCGTCCGTGGTAAACATCACAATTCCCGTATTTTCAGCAGTTACCTTATGAAAAAGAGACGTACTGCCTGACTCTTCAATAAGCTTGTCCAGTTCTTTAAGAATAATATTGTAATGTGAATGATTAAGCTTTGATTCTATTTTATTTTTGACTTCATACAGATTCCCGTATGTATTTTCGGTATATGATGAAGTATATCCGGATAAAAGATTTTTAATATCTTCCACTGTGCTGTCAGGTAATGAATCCTCTGAATATTTTGACAAAAGCTCCGACACATGACCTGTTTCATCCACAGAATATATAACAGACACCTTATCGGCTTTTTCCTTGTCATCCAGATAATAATTGACATTACCGGAGTATTCCGATTTAACAATCTGTTCATCCCTTACTATCACTCCGGAATATACATTGTTAAGAGATAACGAGCCTCTGTTTACTTCATAAATAACAACTTTATCGCTTGCTGCATATATAATAACAGAAATAGCAAGGTATAATATAATTACAATAAAAACCACATAACCTATATTAAAATCAATTTTTTTATTAAATTTAACGACATTTCCCCGTCTGCCCATAACATGCTCCATTCAATTATTTCAATATTATATTTTACCATTCTTTACATAAAATTTCTATGATAAAATTCAAAAAATTGAAAATGATAATAGTATCTTATAAAGGAGGATATTATCAATGAATTCAAGGTTTTTCGACTATTGTTGTCTGGTTCTTGTACTTATCGGTGCAATCAACTGGGGCTTGGTAGGTTTTTTCAAATTTGATCTGGTAAAAGCAATTTTTGGTAACATGACTGTTGTTTCAAGAATTATATACGCCATTATCGGATTAGCCGGACTTTACCTTATTACCTTATTTGGTAGAATCAGAGGATTTGGAGAAGACTAATAATATCACTAAAAAACGGTCACTTCATCGTGACCGTTTTTATCTGTCTATTCATTATCTGCGTAGCTTTTTTTATCGACCGGAATTTTGTTAAGTAAAGCCGATAAATCCTTATACATAAGGGCGTTAGACTCTGCGCGCATTGTTATTACAATGTATTTATGCCCGTTATTTGATTCTACAAGCATAACATAGCTTCGTCTCGCAACCTCTGTATATCCCGCCTTGCCTCCGTATACCTTAATTCCGTCAGGTGTAGCATAGGAACCTGTAAGGAAACCGTTTGAATTGGTATACGAACAGCTTATGGAATAATCTCCGTATGCCGTCTTTCTTGTAAAAGAACCTGTATATTTCATGCAGGAAAGTGTATCTACGAATTTGCTGTATTTGATTGCTTCATTAAATATCAGATATAAATCATATGCTGTTGTGTAATGGTTATCATCATAAAGTCCGTGAGGATTAACAAAATTAGATTCTGTTGCTCCCAAAGATTTAGCTTCTTTATTCATCAAAGCCACCGCATCAGTCATATTATCCGCTGCAAACAAAGCTAAAACCGCTGCTGCATCATTACCCGATCTCATAAGAGCACCGTGAATCGCTATATCAAAAGGAATCAGATCACCCTGCCTGAAATCACACATTACAACGTTATTTTCATTGATGATAACTTCATCGCCAACTTTTCTCACACTGTTTGCATCGCCGTATTTTATGGCAATCAAAGATGTAAGAATCTTTGTGGTACTTGCAGGATATTCTCTTTTATGAGGATTTTTCTGAAAAAGCACCTCACCTGTGTTTACATCAACAAGCAATGCCGCATCCGAAGTTATTTCATCACTTCCCGGAGAATTAACCGCATCTGATCCCACAACCGCGATATCAGACGAAAAACCGTCCGTATATGTCAAGGGAATGTCTGCGTATAATTCAGCATCACTGTTATTAACCGTATATTGATTAGCGATTTTATCCTCACTACGGCCACACCCGAATAAGGACAATGCCATAATTCCGGATAATACTATTTTAAAAAGTTTGTTCTTCATATCAAGCACCTTATTTAAAAATTTCACGCCAGTCCAAATCTCCGCGGTCCAGCGATTTAATCAGCATTTCTGCCGTGGCAAGGTTAGTTGCCAAAGGAATATTGTGTATATCACATAATTTGAATATATTACTTGCATCAGGTTCATGTACTCTCGGAGTCAGTGGATCTCTTAAGAAAATAACCATATCAATGTCATTTGTCTCAATCTGGGAGCCTAACTGCTGTTCTCCGCCTAAATGACCTGCAAGATACTTTTTTACAGTAAGATTGGTAACCTCTTCAATAAGCCTTCCTGTAGTTCCTGTTGCAAATAATTCATGCTTACTTAGGATTCCCCTGTAAGCAATGCAGAGATTCTGCATAAGTTTTTTCTTGGAATCATGTGCGATTAAACCTATATTCATTCATTGCCTCCTCCAATACTGTTTTTTTAGTTATTCTTACACTTAATACAAGTCCCATGCCCGCATATATAGTCACTAACGAACTGAGTCCATAGCTGACAAAAGGTAAAGGTATACCCGTATTAGGAAGAATTTCTGTTACTACACCTATATTTATAAAAGTCTGAAAGGCTAAAAGTGCCGCCATGCCGAAACAGATTATCCGCCCCGGCATATCAAGTGCCCTTGTGCCTGTAATTATACATTCAATCGTTATAGCAAGAAGCAGTCCTAAAATAATACAGCTTCCCACAAAGCCCATCTCTTCTCCTACAATTGAAAATATAAAATCTGTCTGCGGTTCTGCTATATAATTACCGTTCTTAACGGAATCTGAACTGTCATTATATAACCCTTTTCCATACAATTCTCCCGAACCTATGGCAAGTACCGCATTGTCCTGCTGATATCTTAAATCATCGTATTTATCAGGATTAATAAACGATAAAATACGATTAAGCTGATAATCCTTAAGCAGCTTCTGATTAGGTGTCTGAATATAGATTATGGCACCCACCAGAATAGGAACCGCTATGGCAAGTATGATTCCAAACTTTTTATAGCTGAAGCCTGCTATAAAAAGCACGGATAAAAATAACCCTGTCATAAGTATGGTGGTAGACAAATCAGGCTCCTTCACTATTAACCCCATTACAAGCAATGTAAAAAGTGAAGATATAAGGAAATTTTTCCATTTTTTAACATTCTCCTGATTTTTACCGTATAGCCATGCCCAGAACAAAATCATCAATATCTTGGCAAACTCCGAAGGCTGGATATTGATTCCCGAACCGGAACCGATTGGTATCCACCTTTGGGCGCCTTTTACGTTCTTACCTACTCCCGGTATAAGTACCAGAATAAGCAAAAACACACATACACCATATTCTATCCAGTGTAAATTCAAAAGAAACCTGTAATCAATTACTGATAAAGCCAACATTATAATCACACCGAGAATCATACCTATCATCTGCTTCATCTGATAACCCTGTCCCGGTGCTGCACTTCCAATTACAATAATTCCCAGCAATGTAAGCGAAATTATAAAGAAAATCAATCTGAAATTATAATATTTTAATTTAAAGTGAATATTTTTTAGCTTTTTCATAATCTTTTAAATTTACTGTTTACTTCTATTTTTTAAATCTTTAATCGGAATATTGGCGAATAAAGCCGGAACGGAGCCATTGCTTGTCTCAGACTGTGTCTGTGTAATCTGAATGTCAAGTCCCTCTACATCAATATCCATATATTTGGAAATAACGTTAATAATATCATTCTTAATCATTTCCATTACGTCAGGAGAACAATTAGCTCTGTCGGATACAAGTAAAAGTTTTAATCTGTCTTTAGCTACGCCTCCGGAATTTTTCTTTTTAAATAACTCAAATAATCCCATAATACATCTTCCCC
>JBNMKN010000063.1:0-10727 GCA_050874365.1 Butyrivibrio sp.
GCCCATTAATATTAATAGCCCGCTAATCTTAATAGCCTATTAATTTTTCTTATAAAAGAACGACCTTGTGGACGAATAATTAATATCCTTGTAATTGCTTATCTGCTCCGTACTTCCTACAAATAATACGCCACCAGATACAAGGGAGTCGTTGAATTTTTTGTAGACCTCAAACTTGGCTTCTTCCGTGAAATATATAAGCACATTCCTGCAAAGAATAAGGTGACAATGATCGGGATACCTGTCCTTCAAAAGATTGGACTGCCTAAAGTCCACACATTTCTTAATTTCATCTTTTATCTGATAAGTATCGTCATTAATTTTTCTGAAGTATTTTGTAAGAAATTCTTTTGGCAGTGATGCGAGGCTCTTATCCTTATAAAGTCCCATCTGTGCTTTTTCAAGAACCTGTTTATCAATATCTGTTGCGATAATATGTATCTGGTTAAGAGGAAGGAATTTGGTTAAAAGCATGGCAAGGGAATATGGCTCGTCTCCTGTTGAACATGCCGCACTCCATATTCTGATACCGTGTCCGTAATTCTTAATAAGCTCCGGTATAACCTTTTCTTCAAGATATGCCCACTGCTCCGGATTTCTGTAAAATTCCGAAACATTGATTGTCAGATAATTAACAAACTCATCTAACAAAATCTTATTAACCTTTATTGCCGCAACAAAATCATTGTATGCCTTAAAGCCATGTTTGGCGATGAGCGTATCTATCCTTCTTTTCATCTGCCGCTCTTTATATGCGTTCAAATCAATTTTGGTAATTGATAAAATATCTTTTTTAAATGTATCATAGCCTGTCTCAAACATAGACTTCTCCTAATTGTAATGATATAAAGAAAACCCGTTAATTAGAAACGGGTTTCCTGATAAATATCCTAGATTATTCTTCTGTTGTTGTCTCTTCTTCCTGATTGTCTTCTTCATCAGCAAGTAATGCTTTAATGCTGAGTGAAATCTTATGTTCGCCAGCATTAAGGTCAACAACCTTAGCTTCTATTTCCTGACCGATTTTTAATACTTCGGCAGGTTTTTCAATGTGCTGTTTTGCAATCTGTGATACATGAAGTAATGCGTCAACGCCTTCTTCAAGTTCAACGAATGCACCGAAATCAGTCATTCTTGCAACTTTGCCCTTAACAACTGAACCAACAGGGTATTTCTCTGCAACATTAAGCCATGGATTCTCATTATCAAACTTAAGGCTTAATGCAATCTTGTCATCGTTAATATCCTTGATGTAAGCTTTAACTTCGTCACCAGGTTTGAATTTCTTCTTAGGGTTCTCAATTCTGCCCCATGAAATCTCTGATACATGTAAAAGTCCGTCAACTCCGCCGATATCAATGAATACACCGAAATCAGTTACATTCTTAACTGTACCTGTTACAACCTGTCCTACTGCAATCTTAGCCATAACTTCTTCTCTCATCTTAGCTTTCTTAGCTACAAGAAGCTGCTTACGATCGCCGATAATTCTTCTCTTTCTTGGATTGAACTCTGTAATTACGAATTCAATTTCCTGTCCTGCGTATTTGCTTAAATCCTTTTCATAAGTATCAGAAACAAGGCTTGCAGGGATAAATACTTTAGTCTCATCGATAACAACGCTTAATCCGCCGTCAAGTACCTGAGCTACCTTAGCTGTAAGAACTGTCTTGTTCTCAAATGCTTCCTCTAATTTCTTGCTTCCAAGTTCAGCAGCAAGTCTCTTAACAGAAAGTGCAACAAAGCCGTCACCGTCATTAGTCTTAATAACTTTGGCTGTGATTACATCACCTTCCTTAACAACAGTACGAAGGTCAACCCCTGGAGTGCTTGTGTATTCATTGCGTGTTATAATGGCATCTGATTTATAATCAATGTTGAGAATTATCTGGTCTTCTCTAACTTCGATAACTGTACCGTCAAGAACCTCCCCCATATGTACTGAAGCCTTTCTTGTCTTTTCTGCTTCTTCAAATAACTGTCCAAAACTTAAATCTGACATCGTTTTAGAACCTCCTCGATTATTATGTTTGGGGTAGATGCCCCGGCTGTAATACCGACTTTATCCATTCCTCTTAGTATGTCATAGTCCATATCATCAGCATTTTGTATATAAAAAGTATGCTTGCATACTTTCTTACAAATGTCGTAAAGCTTCTGGGTATTAGAGCTTGTACGTCCGCCGATTACAATCATCGCATCAACCTTTGACGCAAGTTCTTCGGCTTCTGTCTGTCTTACCTCTGTAGCATTACAAATAGTATTCAAAATACCAACACTATCATAACTGTTTTTTTGAAAAATTTCAACAAGATATTTAAACTTATTATAATTAAATGTTGTTTGGGACACAATACATATCTTTTTTAACTTATTCTTACTGTCCGCAATAAATTTTTCGGCTTTTTCCTCTGTGTCGATTACTACACATCGTCCTAACGCAGCTCCCATAATTCCCTGCACTTCCGGATGTTTTTCATCACCGATTATAATAACAAATTCGCCTTTGGCGGCAGCTTCTTTTACTATGTTATGTATCTTAAGTACAAAAGGGCATGTAGCATCCACCACTTCATGTCCAAGTGACAAAAGTTCGCTGTATATGCGTGCCGGAATACCGTGAGCCCTGATTATTACAGTTCCCTTCGGAATCTCTGCCGCTTCCTCAACGGAATTAATAACTTTGACGCCGTTATTTTCAAGGTCTTTTATAACCTCTTCATTGTGTATTACGGGACCGAAAGTATATATATTACCGTGTCCTATCTGTGAATATACCATATCTACAGCTCTTTTTACACCGAAACAGAATCCGGAATTCTTAGCTACAATAACTTCCAACTGTTATTTTCCTGCCTTTTCATTAAATATTGATATAATTTTATCAGTTACTTCTTCAATTCCCATATCCGAAGAATCAAGATAAACCGCATCCTCTGCCTGTACGAGAGGTGACACCTCCCTGTGCATATCCCTGTAATCCCTGTCGGATATATCTGCTTTAATAACCTCAAGTTCAGTATCAACGCCTTTTTCCCGCAGTTCTGCCATTCTTCTTAATGCCCTGCATTCAACGCTTGCGGTAAGGTAGATTTTGCAGACAGCGTCTTTTAATACGCATGAGCCTATGTCCCTGCCATCCATGACAACACTTGTCTTTTTAGCAAGTTCTTTCTGAAGTTCAACAAGTTTTTTCCTCACGGCAGGATACACAGCCACTGCAGAAGCAGTATTACCGACTTCCTCAGTTCTTAATCTTGATGTTATGTTTTCACCGTTTAAAATAACCTGCTGTTCATTGTCCTTGTACTCAATCATAATGTCAACATTGTCACAATCCCTGCTTACAGCAGCTTCATCCTTGACATCTATTCCTTTGTCAAGAAAATATACAGCCATTGCCCTGTACATTGCGCCTGTGTCAACATATATAAATCCGAGAGTTTTGGCTACACGCTTGGCTATTGTGCTTTTTCCGGCTCCTGCCGGTCCGTCTATTGCTATATTGTATATCATATTTTTTCTCCTATTCTTTACTATACCGATAATCCTGCCAGATACCCTGTTGACCAGGCAATCTGTAAATTAAATCCGCCTGTTACAGCATCAACATCTATTATTTCCCCGGCAAAATACAGGTTCTTGATAACTTTTGACTCCATGGTGCTGCTGTCTATATCTTTGACGCTTATGCCTCCATGTGTAATTATTGCCTCATTGAAGCCTCTTAATCCCGTAAGTGTAAATTCAAATTTTTTGATAGTGTTGAGAAGATTTTTTCTTTCCTCCCTTGTTACCTCGTTTACCTTTTTATCCGGTGCTATCAAAGACCTTCTGATAATAACAGGGATTAAAGATTTTGGAAACAGTCTGTCAAGGGAATTGGCAAAATTTTTATTGATATTTTCATCAAAATCCCTTCTGATTCTTTCATCGAGGGTCTGCTCGTCAAGGGCAGGTTTTAAGTCGATTATAAGTTTTAATTCTTTTTTCTTGATAATGTCATTAACGTAACTGCTGGCACTGAGAACTGTAGGTCCGCTTACTCCGAAATGGGTAAAAAGAAGTTCGCCGAAATCGTCATATAACTTTCTGTTGCCGTCATATATTGCAACCTTGCAGTTTCTTAACGAAAGTCCCTGAAGTTCTTTTACATCCTCTTCCTTTACGGTAAAAGGTACAAGTGATGGGCTGCATTTCGTGACATTATGTCCGTATTTTGCCGCCAGCCTGTGTCCCTCTCCTGTTGAACCCGTACTCTGGTATGAATAGCCTCCCGTGGCTATAACCACCTTGTCGCCATATATCTTTTTATCGTCAACCACAATGCCTTTTACTACATTATCTTCAACAATAAGGTCGGTTACATCCGAAAAAAGATTAATATTTACTTTATATTTTTTCATGGAGCGTTCCAAGGCATTAATTACGTCATAAGATTTATCGGAGACAGGAAAAACCCTGTTTCCTCTTTCTGTCTTAAGCAGACATCCTGCGTCCTCAAAAAATTCCTGCACCCTTGTATTATCAAATGTGTATATTGAGCTGTACATAAACTTTTTATTGGTTACAATATGTTCAAAAAGTTCTTCAACATCACATGCGTTGGTTACGTTGCATCTTCCTTTTCCCGTTATATATATTTTTTTGCCCAGTTTTTCATTCTTCTCATACAGATGTACGTCATTTCCGTTCTCTGCCGCCGAAACGGCTGCCATCATTCCCGCAGCGCCTCCGCCTATTATTATTACTTTAGACATTGTTTTTTAAGCCTTTCAAATCATTCATAATATCATCGTCAAGATAGTTAATCTCATCATTATTGGTTACCTGATAATCATCCCATACCTGTGACAATGTCTCAAGCCTGTCCACAACCTTATCGGAATTTTCAATACATAGCGCAATTATAAGTGCATTAATAAGTGACATCGGTGCTACCATTGAGTCTACAACGGTTGCCAGTTCGTTTTTGGCAAAAAGATTACATGACGAATACAGATTCATCGGTGAATAAATACTGTCAGTTATCGAAATAACCCTTGCCTTTCTGTCATTTGCAAATTCCATAGCCTTTAACGTTCTCATGGAATATCTCGGAAAGCTGATTCAGATAACAACATCTTTTTCATTTACGTTTATCATCTGTTCAAAAATCTCACTTGAGCTGTTAGTCGTTACCTTTACAACCCTGTCCACAACCATCCTTAGATAAAATTCAAAAATATCGGCAAGAGGTGCGGCTGTCCTGATACCCACAACATACACACATTCGGCATTTTTAATAAGGCTGACTGCCGTATCAAACACTTCCGAATTAACCTCCTCCAATGAGGATTTAATCTTTTCGCAGTCGCTCTGCATTACATAATCAATTATGGCAGAGTGGCTTATATCGGACTTGATATCTATTTTATTAACTTCTTTAAGTCTGTTCCTAAGATAGAAAGAAAGTTCCCTCTGGAATGCCGGAAATCCTGCATAACCTAACGCCGTGGCAAATCTTACTACCGTGGATTCGCTTATATCCAGTTTTTTACCGATTGCCGCAGCAGTAAGAAACGCCGCTTCATCGATATTTTCAATTATGTATCTTGCTATTTTTTTATGATTTTTACTTAAATCAGGTATTTTCTCGTTCAAGTCTTCAAGTATATTCTGTCCCATATTTAATTTTTTCCTCAACTATTCCATACGCAATACTAAATAAATTATACTATATTTTTTTATGTAATTCCACCATTTAACTAAAAAAAGACATCGTACACAAAAATGTGTACAATGCCTTTAATCTAGCTTAATTATACCGGATAAGCTCCGTCTTTAGCTGTTGCAGGGTCGATTTTGCTCTGCTGTGCTTCTCTGTACTTAAAGAAGTCTGTTGCAACCTGTGGGAACAATGCGTATGAAAGAACATCTTCATCCTGCTGCTTCCACTGCTTCATCTCTGCTTCAAGCTTATCTAATTCAGGCTCTAATGTATCAGCAAAACGGCATGTAATAGGCTGCTCACCTGTTAATTCAATAGCCTTCTTCTGTACTTCAGGGTTAAATGGTTTAACTGTCTTACCGTATTTTCCAAGTAAAAGGTCTTTAGATTCCTTTGTAAGGCTCTTATATCTTTCTCCGAGAACTACGTTAAGAACTGCCTGTGTACCTACAATCTGGCTTGATGGTGTTACAAGAGGTGGTTCACCGAAATCCTTACGGACTCTTGGAACTTCTTCAAGAACCGCATCATACTTATCTTCTGCCTTCATTTCCTTTAACTGTGAAACGAGGTTAGAAAGCATACCGCCTGGTACCTGGTAAAGTAATGTCTTGATATTAACGCCCATAACCTTAGGGTCAAGTCTTCCTGTCTTAATCCACTCTTCTCTTAATGGTCTGAAGTAGTCAGCTATTTCAGCGAGTAAAGACTGGTCAAGATGTGGGTCATAAGGAGTACCCTCAAATACTTTAGCCATAACTTCTGTAGCCGGCTGGCTTGTTCCCATTGATAATGGAGACATTGCTGTATCGATTATATCACAGCCTGCTTCTACAGCCTTCATGTATGTCATTGAAGCCACACCTGAAGTATAATGTGTATGAAGTTCGATAGGAAGCTTTGTGCCTTCCTTTAATGCCTTAACAAGTTTGGTTGCTTCGTTTGGAAGAAGTAAGCCTGCCATATCCTTAATACAGATACTGTTAGCACCCATTTCTTCAATTTCTTTTGCCATGTTTTTCCAATAATCAAGAGTATAAGCGTCTCCTAATGTATAAGAAAGTGCAACCTGTGCATGTCCGCCCTCTTTGTTAGCAGCCTTAACTGCTGTCTCAAGGTTACGAATATCATTTAAACAGTCAAAGATACGGATAATATCAATACCGTTTGCAATTGATTTCTGTACAAAATATTCTACAACGTCATCAGCATATGGACGATATCCAAGGATATTCTGTCCTCTGAAAAGCATCTGAAGTTTAGTATTTTTGAAGCCGTCTTTTAACTTTCTGAGACGATCCCATGGATCTTCTTTAAGGAAACGAAGACAAGCATCAAATGTAGCTCCGCCCCAGCACTCTACTGCGTTATATCCGACCTTATCCATCTTGTCGATGATAGGTAACATCTGCTCAGTTGTCATTCTTGTTGCAATAAGTGACTGGTGGGCATCTCTTAAAATTGTCTCGGTAATTTTAACCGGTTTTGCTTCATTAATTGTATCTGCCATTTTAATAATTCCTTTCTTCAAGTATTAAACACCAAAGATAGCCATGAATGTTCCGGCTACAACGGCTGTTCCGATAACACCGGCAACGTTAGGTCCCATTGCGAGCATAAGAAGGAAGTTGGTAGGATCTGTCTCTGCTCCAACTTTCTGTGAAACACGGGCTGCCATAGGTACTGCCGATACTCCGGCGGAACCTATAAGCGGATTAACTTTGCCTTTCGTTACTTTACACATTATTTTTCCGAAAAGAACACCGGCCGCGGTTCCCACCGCAAAAGCAATAAGTCCTAAAGCAACAATCTTAAGTGTGTTGGCATTAAGGAAGTTAGCTGCACTTGTTGATGCTCCTACTGATGTTCCAAGAAGAATAACTACAATGTACATCAAAGCATTTGATGCAGTTTCTGCAAGCTGCTTTGTAACTCCACACTCTTTGAAGAGATTACCAAGCATTAAGAATCCTACAAGTGGTGCTGTAGTTGGTAAAATAAGTACAACTACAACTGTTACAACTATTGGGAAAAGAATCTTCTCCAACTTTGAAACAGGTCTTAACTGTTCCATCTTGATAGCTCTTTCTTTCCTAGTTGTTAAAAGTTTCATAATCGGTGGCTGGATAATAGGAACAAGTGACATATATGAATATGCTGCAACCGCAATTGGTCCCATTAAGTCAGACTGTCCGAGCTTTCCTGCAAGGAAAATAGATGTAGGTCCGTCAGCACCGCCGATGATTGATATGGCTGCTGCGGCTGCACCGTTGAATCCAAAAATAATCGCAAGAAAATATGCTGAGAAAATACCGATCTGTGCTGCTGCTCCAAGCAAAAAGCTCTTAGGATTGGCAATAAGCGGTCCAAAGTCCGTCATCGCACCGACACCTAAGAAAATAAGTGATGGAAGGATACTCCATTCGTCAAGCAGATAGAAATATCTTAAAAGACCGCCGGCTTCTCCCCCGCTTATCTCTTTCATAATATCAGGGAACAGGTTTACAAGTAACATACCAAAAGCAATAGGAACCAGAAGTAATGGTTCAAATCCTTTTGCTATTGCAAGGTATAAAAATACCAACGCTACGAGAACCATGACATAGTTACCCCATTCAAGGTTCATAAAGCCTGTCTGCTCCCAAAGATTCTTTAGTGTATCAAGAACCATTTTGATACCTCCAATACTAATTTAATGTTGCAATAGTTTCGCCAGCTTCAACAGCGCTTCCCACTGCTACATTTATACTTGCTACTGTTCCGTCTTCAGGTGCAACAATATCATTTTCCATCTTCATAGCTTCAAGAACGAGAACTGTCTGTCCCTTCTTAACAGCGTCTCCCACCTTAACCTTAACGTCTACGATTTTACCAGGCATTGGTGCGTTTACTTTAACAGAGCCGGCTGCTCCTGTTGCTGCAGGCTTAGCTGCAGGTGCGGCTGCTGCCTTTGGTGCGGCTTTTGGTGCTGCAGGTGCGCTTACTGCTCCTGTAGAAGCTCCTTCTTCTACTGTTACGTCATATACATTACCATTTACTGTGATAGTATAATTTTTCATATCATTATCTCCTAACTTTTCTAATTGAACGGACAACAAATCCATCTGTACTTACTGCATTCTGTGATGCTGCGATTGCCGCTGCAATAACAGCAACAAGCTCCAGATCATCTGTCAGATTCCCAGGTTCTTCAATTACTTCACTAACTTCTGTTTCTTTGGTCTCAATCTGTGAAACTGCATTGTCAACAGCTTTAGCAGCAAGTTCTGTTTCTTCTTTCTTTCTGGCTTTTCTTCTGGCAGCGGCTGCCTCAGCCTTAGGAATAAAAGAAAACAGGCTGATTACAAGTGAAATAAAAATAAGAACAGCAAATACGACACAAATGCAGATAAGCGTATTTATTCCGGCATCCTTTAATCTGGTTGCCATACTTTCCATTAATATCATAGCTAAGTTCATAAATTCACCTCATTAAATACTGCCATGTTTCTTAGTAACATAACCGTCTCTTTTTGAATATAACATTTCAAAAGCACTAATAAGGTACTTTCTTGTATCGGCAGGCTCGATAATCGAATCAACGTATCCTCTCTTTGCTGCCGATTCGGCACTTGCCTGAAGCTTGCCGTACTCTGCTGTCTTTTCAGCAATAAGTTCAGGCTGTTTCTCATATATTATCTTAGCTGCAAGTGATGCATCCATCATTCCGATTGTTGTATCAGGCCATGCGTAAGTTACATCAGCTCCGATTGCTTTTGAATTCATGACTGTGTAAGCACTTCCGTAAGCTTCACCTGTTATAAGGTTGACCTTTGGTACATCCGCATTGGCAAATGCGTAAGTAAGCTTAGCTGCTGCCTTAGCCATCTTCTTTTCACTTTCTTTGGTTGTAAGGAAGCCCTTAACATTAGTAAGTGAAAGTACAGGAATCTCAAATGCGTCACAGAAATTAATCATTTCTGTTGCTTTTTCACAGCCTTCTGCAGTAAGAACCGCATCAAACTTTTCTACTGATTCGCCGTTATCAAAAAGCTCTGTTCTGTTAGCCACAACACCGATTGTAGCACCGTTAAGCTTGATAAAACCTGTTACCATTTCTTTTGCGTAATTCTTCTTGACTTCTATAAAAAGACCGTCATCGGAAACTGTTTCAAAAACGAATGCAGGATCTGCGGCACCGTTATTAACATCTGTGCATAATCTGTTAAGATCATCAGCACATTCGCAAAGCGATTCGTCCTCATTATTGCTTGGAAGAACACTTACAAGGTTTCTGATTTCTGTAATAATTGATGCTTCGTCGCCTGTAAAATCAACAAGTGCCGTTTCGTTAGACTGGAAATCTGCTCCTGCTGTATTTTCTGACTTATTTCCATCAAGAGTATTAGGGCTGTTGATAAACAGTTTACCATTCTTGCTTTCCATAAATGTAAAATCAGAAAGTGATGACATAACTGCCATTCCGCCTCCACATGTACCCATTATTGCTGTAATCTGTGGAATAACTCCTGAAGCTTCTACCTGCTTTGCATATATCATACCAAACGCATTAAGGGCATCTGTTGCTTCCTGAAGTCTTAATCCGGCGCAATCAACAAAACCAACTACAGGTGCGCCCATCTTTAAAGCCATATTGTAAATATTAACTATTTTCTTAGCATGCATTTCACCCATGGAACCGTTCATAACAGTTGCATCCTGGCTGTATACATACACAAGGCTTCCATTGATGGTACCGTAACCGGTAATAACACCATCTGCTGGAGTGTCCATTGCGGTCATGTTGAAATCTGTATTTCTTGCAGTAACAAGGCTTCCAATCTCAACAAAACTATTGTCATCAAGTAAGTCTTCTATTCTCTTACAAGCTGACGTCTTAGCTGTAGTGCTCATATTTTAGACCTCCGTAAAAATAAAATTCAATTTTCTACCAAGATATATAATAAATCCTACTATCGAAATAATCAAGCTATATTTGATAAATTTTTAACATATTTCAGATATAATAATATAAAAA
>JBNMKN010000064.1:0-10619 GCA_050874365.1 Butyrivibrio sp.
ATGCGTGATATACCCTTTGGGAAAAATACCATGATTATAAACAAAAATGCCGAGATAACTGCAAATACCACTGTGGAACCGCCAATTAAAGCTCCTATATTTTCCGGACGTTTTTCCCCGATATATCTGGCTATCAATACAGTTATACCCATTGCAAGCTGTGTAACGGCAAAAGTTACGAGATTCAACACCTGACTTCCCGTTGATACTGCCGAAAGTCCGGAAGTAGTTCCGAATCGTCCCACCACCAGCAAATCCACGGCACCGTAAGCTGCCTGTAAAATAAGTGCCCCGAGTATGGGCATCATAAACGCTACCAATTTTTTTGCGATACTGCCTTCTGTAAAATCCGAATTTGATTTACTCATGAAAATTCCTCCTTTCGCACATAATTTTATATAATTTATTGATTGTATTAATCATACAGTCTGCTTCCTGCTCCGATATTCCCTCTAAAGACTCTGAAAGCTCTCCAAAATACTTTTTATCATATATCTCTGACAGTTTTTCTCCCTCTTCTGTTACATCAATGTAAGTGATACGACCGTCTTCATCCGATAAAATCTTATTCAGATACCCTTTCGCTTCCATTTCCTTAACGGTTCTTGTAACTCCGGGTCTCGGAAGGTTCATTGCATCACTTATATCAGACACTCTTACCTTACCGTTTTTTCTTTTTAACCCGCCTATTACATCCAAAAATCTTATATACGAGGCTGCCACACCATCAGGAAGCCCCGGAAGCATATCCCTTATACGTTTGGCTGTGTAACAGGCATCCATCATTTCTTTTATTTTCCTGGTTGTCATAATGTCTCCTTAGTTATCTTTGATAATTACCTTTGGTAATTATATTGAGAAGATGAGAGAATGTCAAGGAAAAGATTTTAAGATAAAAAAAGATTTCCGACCCGCAGGGTCGGAAATCCATCAAACTATGTAATTATTATATCTTCTGATTATCCATGTACCTGAATGCCTCTGCAAGTTCCTGTTCCGATATTCCAAGTAAAGACGCTATTTCAAGACTGTCCATGCCTCTCTTTTCAAGGTTACGGCTTAAGGTTATCCATGATTTATACTTGTCTTTTAATTCGGCTTCCTTTTCTGCCATACCTTCGGCTCTGCCCTTGGCTCTTCCTTCTTCTATCAATCCTTCAAAAGCTTCACACATGTCAAGTCTCTCCTTTCTGTCATTAAATACATAGTTACTGTTTGTAAGTTCATTAATCAATGTTACCGTACTTTTGGTTAAGTCCGGCTTATTTTTATCATTGTATTCCTTAAGTTCCTCTGTGTTTTTACTGTATTTCACATAAGCAATAACGTCTTTAAGTTCTGTTTTGAATTTATCAAGTGCTTCTTCTTTTACAGCACAAGGTTCAAACAGGTGCATTTTGTAATCCTGAATATATCCTCCAAGTCCGTTATCTTCAAGCCACTTGACCGTATTCTTATCAAACATGTCTTTAACACTTAAAGGCAACCTCCATTTATCGGCTTTCCAGTACATTACAATCGTGATGATTGGCTTTATCTGAACCTGCACGCCTTTGTTATTCTTTACCTGCCTTAAATATTCTCTTACATCATATTCCATTATACGAAGCGGCATTGTGTAATCCTCAACGGACTGGTGTTCAATGGCAAACAGGCAGTATATGGCATCATCTACTTCAACTATTTTTGCCAGGTCTCTAAACCTTACATCTGCCTTAATATCGCCATCTCTCTCCTCCACATGCTGGGTTTCTATATCTATGGTACGCATCCTTTCAGGTGTTACCACACTTTTTCCGTCATACAATATTGCGTTAATTGCATCAGCAAATATATCGGGAGTAAAATAATCTTTTAATAAAATATCCTTCTGTCCTATTACAATCTCTTCCTTTCTTTTCTTAAATAATAAAACAGAAGCATTATAAAATTTTAACCTATATCATCCGCACATATTATAACATTATAACTATAGAAAATAAACCTTAATTTCACACCAAAAATCCCCCTGAGGAATTTTAATATTCTCTCAAGGGGACTTGATTATTGTAATATTACCAGTCTGCGCCCGGACACATTGTTAAAAATACATAGTTATCTTTAACCTTGATTACCGGTTCATTGGCTTCTGTGCAGATGTTCCAACGAGGATTGGCTGTATCTTTAAGTCTTGCTGCAAAAGCTTCTGCATCATCTGTTTCAAAAATATATGATACATAAGGTATTGAACCCACAATAGGTACTATTGCATAGCCGTTTTTGAAGCCCTTAACCTCTTCCGTAAATTCCATTAAATATCCCTCTTCGACTTTTCTTACTTCACAGTCGAATTCCGTAACAGGTGCAATTAATTTAGCAATTTCTTCAATGCTTGTGCCCTTTGCACTTTCTTCTTCAAAAATTGCCACAACTTTATTTTCAAGTTCTGTTGAATCCATACTGCCGGAACCTGTGCTATCACCATCTACGCCATTATCTATATCATCATCAAAACCTCCGAAGGAATCATCTACAGGGTCTGTTACCGATTCCTTTGTTGTATCTGTGGTTGTCTCTTTGCCGTTGCTGTCAGATTTTGAACAGCCAAACAGACCTGCTGCCATAGTTAAAATAAGAATACCTGCCAATATTTTTTTCATAAATTTCTCTCCTTAACTTTCTTAATTAATTTTCTTGTAAAATATCTTATAAGATATAAAATATATGCCGCCGCTATGAGGCATATCGCAGTAATCAGAAATGTAATAAGCTTATGTCCGGTTGCCTTATAGATTGCAGTTTCAAGCTTAAAACCGAAAATCATCTGCAGACCGTACAGTTCCAATGTAAGTTTACCTATAAACTGCATCGGTAAATTTCTGATTGATACATGTGATGAAATATAATCCCAAAGTGCTATAAGTGATATTACAAAAGGAATTGCCGTAATATAATACATTTCAAAGAAAGGTTTATTCAGTCTTTCAAGGCTTCCGTATCTGTAAATCAAAAAAGCACCCGCTATCAGCCCTGTAAAAATTACAGGCAGTCCGGCTTTTTTTAACAGAAGTCTTCTGATTTCGTCATAATACATTCCAAGAAAAATTATCGGCAACCTGTTTACCAGTATAAAAACCGCTCTGTTGCCAAGGACGTACTGACACAATATTCCAAGTAACAGCCAGCCAGTCATCATACTGAAAAACGCCTTTATTCCAAAACGTTTCTTTAATTTTACCAAAAGAGGAGCTATCAGATATATAAGCATTATGGCTGTAAAAAACCATAAAAAGGAGCCGCCGCCTCTTTTGAAAAATTCAATGCCGGACACAACTTTGAAAAATCTCGGATATTTCCATTTTTCGTAAAAATTTGCCACAACAGCAAACAATACGAATGGAAGATATATTGATAACAGCCTGTTACCCACAAACTTCCAATATTCAATTTTATCTCTTTGTGCCAAAGAATACGCTGACACAAAGAAGAAAATATCCACACCTATATACGCTGCCCGGTATATCACCAACTCTGCTTTCAATCCTGAAAAAGGTATATAAAAGTGGAAAATCACAATCAGCAGAGCCGCAAGACCCATAATTGATTTTTTACATTTCACTTTTCACTTAATCCTTCCTTATAAAAAACCGGTATTGTCCATCCGGGAAGGCCACAATACATATTTCATCATCCATATTATGCTCATTATAGTAATAAACCTTACATACAATATTTTTATTGCCTGCCCTGACGGTTATTGAACCCATTTCATCACCAAGGTCATTTTCATCCGGCTGCTTCATCTGAACCGTCACCCTTGTACTCGCATCATCAACAAGATTATATTCTGAACACTGTTGTACCTCGGGAGTGCAATATACTTTATCATCCAATGAAAACTCTATGAGCGAGTAGGATACCTGTGGCTGCTGTTGTTTTCTTACTTTATTTCCAACAAAAAAGCTTGTACCTGTTATCAGCATCAGACATGCCGCTGCAACAATCCACTTAACGACATTATGTGGTTTACGGACTGTTTTTCCCGCCGCTTCAATCATATCCGCATCAATATCATTCATAGCTTTCAGAAAATCATACGAATTCATAAATAATAGCCCTCCTTCTTAAGATATTGTTTTAACCCGTTTCTGACACGGAAAAGAATTGTTTTAACTTTGCCTTCACTGATACCGTATCTGTCCGCTATCTCAGCCACAGAATCCATATACCAGTACCGCCTTATAAACACATTTCTTTTTTCTTTGTGAAGTGTCCTAAGAAAAGAATTGATATAATTTTTAAGTTCTTCGCTTTCTGCATTTGCCGTAGTATCGTCAGTTCCTGCAATTATCTCTGACAGTTCGCTTGTCAGTTCCACGATTGTGGCACTTCTTTTTAACCTGTTTGATTCCTTATATCTGTCAAGAGCTAGATTTCTGGTTATTTTTGCAAGAAAAGCAAAAAAATAACCTCGTGGTTCGTGAGGCGGTATTGAATTCCATGCGCGCAAATAAGTGTCATTCTCACATTCCTCAGCAATATCCAAATCATCGCAGATACGATTGGCAATAGCAACAAGCTGCTTTCCATATTTGTCTGCCGTATAAGAAATTGCTTTTTCATCTCTTGCAATATAACGGTCTATAATTATTTCGTCTTCTATGGGAAGCATCTCCTTTCTTATCCCTTCACTTATTAATACGACATATATTATGTGCAGGTTTCAATTATTTTAAAAAAAGACACATGCCCGGATAGCATGTGCCTTTCTGCAAATTCTAGTATCTTGGTGTCAGCTCCACGTACATATCTTTGTACTGCCTTGCACTCTTTTCCCATGAAACATCTTTATTCATATCACGGATGACCATATCATCCCAATATTTTCTATTTTCAAAATAAAGCGTCTTTGCTCTGTTAATGGTATCGTAAAGAAGTCCTCTTTCATATCTGTCAAAGGTAAAACCATTACCTGTATTATCAAACATGTTATAAGGCTGTACTGTATCTTTAAGTCCGCCCGTCTCCCTGACAATCGGAATAGCTCCGTATCTCATGGCTATAAGCTGTGTCAGTCCGCATGGTTCAAATCTTGACGGAACTAAAAGTGCATCACATCCTGAATAAATATTATGGGCAACGTTCTCATCATAAGCAATATACGCACAGAAATTGCCTTTATATTTATCTTCATAATAACGGAATGTGTTTTCATACCACGCATCGCCTGTTCCGAGAACAACAACCTGTGTATGCTCATCCATAATACTTGGAATTATATCATTAACAAGGTCAAGACCTTTCTGGTTGGTAAGACGTGAAATAAGTCCTATTACCATCTTATGGTCATCCACATCAAGTCCCAATGACTCCTGAAGTGTCTTTTTATTAATTTTTTTATTGGCTATGGCTGTTTCTGCATTGTAATTTGCCGCCAAGAGCTTGTCCGTGGCAGGATTCCAGTTATCGGTGTCTATACCATTGACAATTCCTCTGATTTTGCCACTGTGATATCTAAGATGTTCTGCAAGTCCCTCTCCGTATTCATCCGTCTGAATCTCCCATGCGTATGTATTACTTACAGTTGTAACCTTATTGGCATAAGCAATTCCGCCCTTTAACATATTGGCGTCAAGCCAGTTCTGAATCAGGCAGTCTTTATTGAACACATAATCAGGAAGTCCTGACCAATACTGAATCATCTGTCTGTCATATATTCCCTGGAATTTTAAATTATGTATTGTAAGTACCGCACTTGCCCGTCCCACATTAGTATCCTTAAAACAGGTTCTTAAATAAAGTGGCACTAAAGCAGCCTGCCAGTCATGGCAATGTACTACATCCGGTGTCCAGTCCAGATAATTAAGTGCCGCAAGGGACGCTTTTGCAAAGAAGCAGAACTTAGGAATATCATCAATGAGATTGGTATATGGATTGCCCCATGAGAAGAAATCGTCATTGTCAATAAAATCATAAACAACTCCGTCTTCCTGATATTCCATAATACCTACATAATACTGTCTTCCGTCAGCACAAAGATTCATGTAGAAAGAACCTCTGTATTCCATCTTCTCCTGATATTTCCAAGGAATACATTTATATCTTGGAAGTATTACCTTAACATCCAGGTTAAGTTTGGCTAAACTCTTAGGAAGTGCAGACATTACGTCTCCAAGTCCGCCGGTCTTGACAAATGGGTAACATTCAGAACCTATAAAAGCAACGCTTCTTCGTGGTCCCAAATCAACAGGTGCAGCCGGAATATTTTCCGTAACACCAGACTCCTGTGTAACAGGAACGTTCTCTGTAACAACAGGTTCCGTAGCCGTCTCAGCTTTTTTAACCGTTTTTTTGGCTGTTGTTTTCTTCGTTGCCGTTGCTGACTTAGCTGTTGTTTTCTTTGCTGTTGTCTTAGCCGATGTTTTCTTTGCTGAGTCCGTTGACTTAGCAGTCTTGTTTGTTACTTTCTTCTCCGGCTCTGTTATCTTAACTTCTTCCTGCTTCTCCGGTTCAGTTGTTTTGGTTTCCGCTTTTTTTTCTGCAGTTGATGATTTAGCAGTTGTTTTCTTTGCTGTGGTCTTAGCGGTTGCTTTCTTTGCTGTGGTGGTCGACTTAGCAGTTGCTTTTTTAGGTGCTAATGCTTCTTCGTTCGTCACCTTTACTTCTGTTAAGTTCTCTTTAACTCCCGAATTAGTTGCACTGGTTTTATTATCCATACCTGTCTCCAATCTGTGAAATAATATTATTCCTATATACTATTCTAACAATAAAACAACTTTAGTCAATCAGAATTATCAAAACTATCCTTAACGCTTTATAATTCTTCAATTATTATAAATTAACCTTGAAGACCGTTTGTCTGTCTAATCATATCTTCCACGACAATGTCGTAAATTTCACCCACAGAATTACAGTATTCAAGTATTTTCCAAGGCTCATTAGTATGAAAATGTATTTTAACCAATTCTTCGTCTCCTGCGGCTATCAGACTGTTTCCTTCAAAATGTTCCGTTATATAGTCGGCGATTTCATCTTCATCCAAATCCTTATCACGTCTGTCAATTAATAACTGTGTGTCATACCTGTATGCAAACTGGTCATCCTCTGCATCTATTGAATTAATTCCCATTTTTAATACCTCCATAGTTTTGAATTTTTTATCTGTGTACTGCTTACATTTTATTTTTCTTTGATATACTTCTCCAACAGCACTAAGTCTATTCCTGCAATCCCGTTAAAATCAGTCGGAACAATGCCGACTTCCGTATATCCATATTTTTTATACATCAAACGTGCCACGGTATTTCTGGCATTTGTATCTATACGCAGCTCCGTACACCCGTTTTCTTCCGCATAATTTTCATAATACGCAAGAAACGCCCTACCGTATCCCTTACCTGCACTGTCAGGGGATATCACAAGGGTATGTAACACACAGACTTTACTGTCCTCTACATTATGTTTCCAATTTCCCTGTCTGTAGGACTCCACCTGTGTTTTATTAATAATACCGCTTCCGTATATTTCTCCGTCATCCTCCAGAACAAAAAGCTCACCTTTTTTAAGAGCATTTTCCGCTGTATCACGCACAGGATACACGTCACGAATCCATCCGATTGTCTTTTTACCGTTTTCCTCCGCTGTATGAATTGCGTCGTATATTTTTTCTACTTTATCAATATCTTTTTCAGTTGCTTTTCTTATTACCATCTGCGTGTTCTCCGGATTGGGATTTGTATTTTAAAGTGCCGTCCCTTTCTTTGGTACAAAAAGTCCCGACATATCTGTTTTTTCCAATTTCAGTAATTGTATTTTTTTATCAAGACCTCCTGCATAGCCAGTTAAACTGCCGTTTGTACCCACAACTCTGTGACAAGGAATAATTATCGAAATCGAATTATGTCCAACCGCACCGCCTACAGCCTGCACGGACATTTTCGCAATGCCTTTTTCCTTGGCTATTACATTGGCAATCTCACCGTAAGTCATTGTTTTACCGTAAGGAATAGTAAGAATAATCTCTGCTACCGCTTTTCTAAACGGCGTACCTGTAATTAAAATCTTTGGTGTAAAATCAGGTTCTTTTCCGCTAAAATAAATATCAAGCCACCTTGATGTATCATCAAATATATCAAGGTATTTTCCTGTACATTCTTCCTTGATGGAATCAGCAAAATATTTTTGCCCTTCAAACCATAAGCCAGTCAGTGCAGTTCCCTCACTTGCCATTGTTATCCTGCCGATAGGTGAATTGTAATAATTTGTATAAATCATAAGTTTATATCTCTTTCTTATTCAAAAATAAAAATACTTCTGTTCTGGTTATTACAATGTAATTCATTTTGCAAGAGATTTTGCTTTAGCACCGGAAAACCCAATTTCCAACAAAACACCACTGCAATTAAGAAAAGCACTAAAAGATTACATCAACAACGAAAAATTTAATTTGCTTGCATCCAATAATAGTTATAGCGAATATTACATTGATGGTCTTAATGCGGCTTTTGCTATGCTAATTGAATTATTAAAACGTAAATAGCATCTACATAATATGACCTGTCGGAATAAAAATATTTATCCGGCAGGTCTTTTATTTTGATTCATCCTTTAGGTATCTGTCCGTCAACGTGCAGAATGTGATTTACTAACCACTCTGTCAGATATTCAAGAATATCCATTATCTGTTTGTCCTGATCCTCTGTCTCACTTTTATGCCGGTCAATAAATTCATCTAACTTAGATATAAATTCCTGATGCTGGATTTTCTGTGTGAAAAGTTTTTTATAGTTTATGGATTCCATGTAGTTTTCTTCATCAGAAAAATGTTTTTCCGTGTAATCACGCAGCTTTACGAGAATTGCTTCAATTTTATCATATTTATCCGGTGTAAATTCATCATTAAGCAGTTCATAAGCTTCCTCCGCATATTTAAAAAGCTGCTTATGCTCCTCATCAATCAATTCAATTCCTATGTAATACTCCGGTTTCATTTCGTACATATCAAAAACCTCCTTATAACATTACCTTAATTTGTGAATCCCAAGGTAATCATCCACTTTATCTGTTATTTTCAGAATAGCACAATCCTTGTTAAAAATCCACTTTTGCTTTTGATTTCAAAAATGTTTCCAAAGCATTTATATTTTTCTCATTCTGTTGGCGAAGCTCCGGTACCAATATCTTTACCGTTTTGAATTTCAGCTTAATCTTTTTTCCTTCCTTTGAAAATACAATGAATACCGATAAATTACCAAATATGCTTCTTTTTAATTTGATTTTCTTTGCATTCATAAGATAAAAATAAAAATCATTTTCTCCCGGCATTAAATACCGTGAATACCATTTTTTCATACTCTCATCATCGAATTTTTCATATGCTGCCATAATAATGTTCCTTTCATACAAATTTACTATATTGAACCACAAATTTTGTTCATCGACAAATCAATTTCCATAAAAACGTTTATATAAAAATTTTGATTATGAATAATCCCGTCAAACAACCCTAACCCGGAAAAATCTGTCATGCCAACATCATTTTTATCAAAGTCTTTTATCTCCTCAACACTCACGCCTGCAATAGCTGCACCTGCACTGCAACCGATGTATATTTTGTTTCCTATATTAAATCCTTCTTTGATTATACTATCCAATCCTCTTTCTCTTAATATGGATAATTCCTCAAACGTGTTGCCTTCTCCGCAATAATAGATATCACATTCCAAAACTTCCTGATTACTCATTTGATGTCCTGATAAAATTATATTTTCCTCTTTAAATCCCAAATTCACGCATGCCGTCACAAGTATTGATTCCATGGAATAATGTGGTTCATGGAATAAAAATATCTTTTTATCCGATACAGCTTCAAATCTGATACAGAATTTGAGATTTCTTTCCTGCATGACATCTACTGGACACCGGCTGCTCTGCAGCTGTTATTCTCAATAAGGCTAAATAGGTAATTGATTCTTTTACGGTCGACACGATTAGCTTTTTTCTTAGCTCTATCATAATATTTTCTCTGATTCTATTATGCGCAGATTATATGTACAAAAAACAGGACAGCCACCAAAATCCTGCAACTATTGCCGGGGGACTGTCCTGAAACATAAAAACTTACATATTTTTTAAGTATTTCTTATATGTATTTCCCATTTTAACTCTATCTCAGCTAAAGAAATCCATATACAATTACAATTTTTCCTGTAATTCCTTATATATCTGTAATAAAAAATTACCTTCTTTACGAATATTACTATAATATATATCTAATTTGTTATTATCCTTATCTCTTTCTTTGAATTCAATGTAAAATTTCACAACTAATGCACAAAATTGTTCTTTATGTTTTTCTAAATCCCCAATATTTTTAACTCTTGAATTAACAATGCCAGTCTTTGAATCAAACTCCTCTACCCCAGCAATAACTTTATTCATACCGTCCCCCACCTCTTGCTCATTGTAATAAGCCTGAGCAGTATCTATCATACGGTATCCTAATCTTATCCACAATCTGATGCCACTGTCTGTCCACATCATTCTGTGAAAATCCATGTCGGCGTTCAGTGCCAACAATCATGTATTCTTTATTTTTTACATACTCATGAATATATTTACTCTGCTTGTCCTCTAAGCGA
>JBNMKN010000065.1:0-10149 GCA_050874365.1 Butyrivibrio sp.
GCTTTGGGGCTTAATAGGTCTTTTTACCAACTTAATCGGATTAATCGTATATAAAATATACAAACGCAGTTCAGCCGTATGTAAAGCCTGTGGAGCTGTACAGAGCCAGAGCCATATGTTCTGTTCGTTCTGCGGAAACCGTATCGGAACCATATGTAAAAAATGTGGAGGAAAAATAAGTCCAAAGGACAGTTTCTGTCATCATTGCGGAAGCGAAGTAAAAGAAAATGAATAAAGCAACCAAAACCATACCCCAGATATTAAAAGACAATATATGTACCGTATTTAATTTATTAAACTTAATAATCGCTGTTATGCTTGCCTATGTAGGTGCTTTCAAAAACCTCTTATTCATAACTATCGTCATGACCAACACTGTTGTCGGCATAGTTCAGGAAATAAAGGCAAAAAGACAGATTGAAAAGCTGACACTACTGTCACGCCCCCATGCAACACTTTTGAAAGACGGTCTTGAAGAAGTTGTTGTCCCCGAAAAAATCAGAACCGGTGACATATTACTCCTGTATGCAGGTGCTTCTGTCTGCACAGACTGTACCGTCGTTACAGGTTCCGTGGAAGTTGATGAATCCATTGTTACAGGCGAATCCGAGCCTGTAACACATCATCCGGGGGATACGATTTTAGCAGGCTGCAGCATTATTTCAGGTAAATCAACCGCAAAAGCATTATGCGAAAGCTCTGCATGTTTTACCTCAAGAATGGTAGATGAAGTAAAAAAGACTGATGTTACAAAGTCCGAGCTTATATCCTCCATGAATAAAGTCACAAAGCTTACAGGCTTCATAATTGTGCCACTTGGAATACTCTTATTTATCCAGTCCTTTGTAATCCGTCACAGTATTCTTTCGGAAGCCGTAGTGGCAGCCTCTGCCGGGCTTCTCGGAATGTTGCCTAAAGGACTTGTGTTATTAATAAGCATAGGGCTTGCCACAGGTGTAATCAACCTCTCCAAAAAACACGTTCTGGTAAGGGAATTAAATTCCATTGAAAACCTTGCCCATTGTAACATCCTTTGTCTTGATAAAACGGGAACGCTTACGGAAGGCAGCCTTAAAGTAGAAAATGTCTCAACGGAAATTGATAAAAACGAATTTAATAAACTTATTTCAACTTACCTTAAATACACCGATGATAACAATTCCACATTCAAGGCAATAAAAAAACATTTTAACACATCCTCCGCTTACGAAATTGTTTCAACAACACCTTTTTCTTCAGAGAGAAAATATTCAACCGTCACACTGAAAGACGGACGTATACTCGTACTCGGTGCTCCTGAAAAATTAACCGACAATATTTCCTCCGACGTCATGCAGTTAATGAAAAAAGGCAAGCGAATCCTCTATGCGGGTATCTGTAACAATAAAGAGATAACCCCCCGTAACATTACTCTTGCAGGTATGATTGTCCTTTCCGATATTCTTAGGAAAAATGCGTCGGAATCCGTTAAATATTTTAAAAATCAGGATGTGGAAATTAAAGTTATATCCGGTGATAACCCGGTTGCCGCTTCCTGTATTGCAGGTCAGTGCGGTATTGAAAATAATGACAATTATATAGATGTGTCCGGTTTAGACGATGAAGCCTTGGAACAGGCTGCCGGAAAATATACAGTTTTTGGCAGGGTTACTCCTGAGAAAAAACGTGTCATCGTCAGGGCATTGCAGAAAAATAACAATAAAGTCGCCATGACAGGCGACGGTGTTAACGATTTACTGGCGTTACGTCAGGCAGATTGCTCCATTGCAATGGGAAACGGCAGTGATGCCGCCAAACAGACCGCAGAGTTAGTCCTTCTGGATTCGGATTTTGGTGTGTTAAAAGACGTTATTTCGGAAGGCCGCCGTGTTATAAATAACATGACCAAATCAGCCGGAGTCTTTTTTATAAAAACAATTTATTCCGTACTGCTTTGTATTTTATGCTTATTCTTTAACAGGGATTTTCCGTTTATTCCGATTCAGATTACGTTGATTGATGCGGTAATAGAAGCTTTTCCGGCATTCTTTATGTCCTTTGAAAAGAATGACCGCAAAGTCGAGGGTACTTTTTTACGGAATGCGGTTACAGGGGCATTGCCTAACAGTATTGCCATATTCGTCTGCTGCCTTGTATTTCTGCTTATAAGTCCGGCACTCAACATAAATGAATTGCAATGTAATCTTTTAATGTATCTTTCTGTAGGTTTTATAAGCCTTGCAGGTGTAGCCAAATCATGTATGCCTTTTAACAGCCTGCGACTGTTCCTTTGTCTGGCATCCATAATTATGTTTACGGGTGCGGTCATTATTATGGCACCGTTTTTACAGCTTGCAACACTTACGGGAAACCTTCTGTTGCCTATGGCAGCGGTTATAATACCCGGAGTTATATTTTCCCTGCTTTTTAAGAGAGCCTAATATCCTTTTTCATCCATTATAAAAGGCTTTATGCGTGACTGCATAAAGCCTTTATTTAATCCTAGCCCCAGACTTCTGTGGCAATTTCTCTTACAAGTTTAAGTTTTGCCCACTGTTCTTCTTCCGTAAGTTTATTTCCGATTTCGCAGGAAGCAAAACCGCACTGTGGACTTAAATATAATCTGTCGAGAGGAATATATTTAGCCGCATCATAAATTCTGTCAATAACAAGCTGTTTATCCTCTAACTTAGGAGACTTTGTTGTTATAAGTCCGAGAACTACTTTTTTATCTCCCGATACTTTCGCAAGAGGAGCAAATCCGCCCGACCTCTCATCATCAAATTCAAGGAAATATGCGTTTACATTTTCTTCACCGAATAAAACATCCGCAACAGAATCGTAAGCGCCTTCGCTTGCATAGGTTGAATGGAAATTACCACGGCAGACATGGGTATTGATAATCATATCCTTTGGTGCATTGGCAATAACCCTGTTATTGATATCCTTATGTAATTTCTGGAACTCTATAAGTCCTTCCCTTGTTGTTCCGTAAAGTGTATGTCCTATTTTGTCCGCAAACATACCCCATGTACAGTCGTCTAACTGGATATTTCTGCAGCCTGCGGCATAAAGGTCATCGATAACCTTTTTGTAAACTGCCACTATATCGTCTTCAAGCTCTTTGTCATCGCTGTATACTTTTTCTGTATTTAATCTGTTAAACGGCATTGTAAACTGTGCCAGAACCTGTGCAGGCGAAGGCATGGTCTGCTTTGCTACGGTATTCTCGTCTTCCAATGCTTTAACGAATCTGAAATGCTCCACAAACGGATGCTCTTTTGATAAACCGATTCTGCCTACTATATATGTATCATCAACCATCGCTGCTTCTCCGTGGAAAGGAAGTCCTGTCTCTGTAGGAGTATGTCCTACGCCATCAAATCCCCACATAAAGTCAAGGTGCCATGTTGCTCTTCTGAATTCACCATCTGTAATTACGTGGTAACCGAGCTCCTTTATTTTTGCTACAAGTTCAACGATGCACTCGTCTTCAACTTTTTTTAATGCAGCATAATCTGTTTCTCCGTTATCAAACTTTCTTCTTGCTTCTTTTAATTTTTCAGGTCTTAAAAAACTACCTACAAAATCATATCTGAAAGGTGTCTGTAAATTACTCATATTCAATCCTCCGTTTTATTAACTTGTGGATAGTATATCATTATAAATAATTCCTGAAAAATACATTAAAATCGCAGTTATTCATATTTTAAAGCTATGGACAGATGATTTTTTAATGCTTCCATATATGAATAAGCATACTTACTGAACATTATATTTTTCTTTCTTATCGTTCCGATTCTCATGTTGCAGTTTACATCAAGAGGTTTGGCAATAATGCTTTCACTGTTTAATTTACGGTCAATTACACCGGAACTCACGGTAAAACCGTTAAGTCCTATTACCAGATTAAAAAGTGTTGCCCTGTCCCTTACCTGTATGTTCTTTGGGAAATCGAGCATACTTAAAAATTCCTCCGAATAATAAAACGAGTTTTTCTCTCCCTGCTCAAAAACAAGATAAGGATACGCTTTCAATTCCTCCACTTTGATAATGTCTTTTTTTGCAAGAGGATGCTCCCTGCAGATGAACACATGGGGATTGGCAACAAACAATTCCTCAAATATAAGCTCATTCTTTTTTAACATCTTGCTGAGAACGTCTTCATTATTTTCCGAAAGGTAGATAATTCCAATCTCGCTTCTGCCCTCGGCTACGTCATCAATAATCTCTCCCGTCTGGGTTTCCCTGATAATAAAGCTATACTGGTCGGCATCATATTCTTTAATCAGGTCTACAAAGGCATTAACCGCAAACGAATAATGCTGGCAGGACACCGAGAATTTCGGGGTTCTCTTTTCTCCTGTTCCGAAATGCTCCTTCATAATGTCCGCCTGTTCAAGCAACATTCTTGAAAAGGATAAAAGTTCTTCTCCGTCCCTTGTAAGCACCACGCCTTTATTAGACCTTGCAAAAGCAACTATTCCCATCTCTTTTTCCAGATTGTGAATCGCATTACTGAGACTTGGCTGAGAGATAAAAAGTCTTTCTGCCGCCTCAGTAATATTGCCACATTCGGCAGTTGTCACATAATACATAAGCTGCTGTAATGTCAAATATTTCATCTCCTTCTTATATAAAAAGCCCTCCTGAAAAACTTTCAAGAGGACTTATATTTATATTTATATTTCTCTTTCTTTTCTATCCGCAATATCTACATAGTCAACATGATGTCCCACATACTTATACGCAGGTCTGATTATCTTGCCTTTATTGACAAGTTCTTCAAGACGATGTGCACTCCATCCTGCAATTCTTGCAATTGCAAAGATTGGTGTAAAAAGTTCCTCAGGAATTCCAAGCATTGTGTATACGAATCCGCTGTAGAAATCCACATTGGCACATATTGGCTTTAAAGTGTTCCTTGACTGCGCAACAAGCTTCTTAGATATATTCTCTATCCTGTCAAGAAGCTCATACTCTTTAAGATGTCCTTTCTCCAGAGCAAGCTTATGAGCGTACTCTTTAAGAAGAACTTCTCTTGGATCCGAAAGGGTATATACCGCATGCCCTATTCCATAGATAAGTCCAGCCTTATCAAAAGCCTGCTTATCAAGAATCTTCTGGAGATAATCTGTAAGAGCTTTCTCATCTTCCCAATCTGTAACATGGCACTTAATATCTTCTATCATCTTCTGAACCTTGAGGTTGGCACCACCATGCTTAGGTCCCTTCAATGATGCTATTGAAGATGCTATTGTTGAATAAGTATCTGTTCCCGAAGATGTAACAACGTGTGTCGTAAAAGTAGAGTTATTACCACCACCGTGTTCAGCGTGGAGAACAAGTGCAACATCCAGCACCTTGGCTTCAAGCTCTGTATATTTACCGTCAGGTCTTAACATTCTTAAAATATTCTCGGCTGTAGAACACTCTGGGTCCGGATTACGGATAATCAATACATCATTCTTTTTAAAGTGCATATAAGACTGATATGCAAAAACCGAGATTACAGGCACCTTTGAAATAAGCTGTAGTGACTGGCGTAAAACATTCTCAACAGAAATATCCTCAGGATTCTCATCATAAGAATAAAGTGTAACAATGCTCTTTTCAAGAGCATTCATAATATTAGCGGAAGGTGCTTTCATGATTACATCACGTACAAACTGACCTGAAAGTTCACGAAGACCTCCAAGAATATCGATGAACTGTTTTAACTGATGTTCTGTAGGGAGACTTCCGAAAAGCAGGAGATAAGTTGTCTCCTCAAAAAGAAATCTTCTGTTATGTGCTTTTCTTACAAGGTTATTCACATTCTGACCCTGAAAATAAAGTCTGCCGTCACAAGGTACCGGCTCCCCGTCAATAATATCAAAAGCCACTACATCGGATATCTCAGTAAGTCCTGTCAACACGCCTTTACCGTTGCTGTCTCGAAGACCTCTCTTAACGTCATATTCCATATAAAGACTCTGATCTATTGTACCTGATTTCTTACAATACTGTACCAATTCCTCATACTGACTATCGAGTTCAGGTAACAGCTGCATCATTTCCTGATTGTTCACGGGTGTGCCTCCTAACGCCATTTCAACTAGCCTAAAAAATATTATCCTATATTTTACAACAAGAAAACGTATTTTTCAAGATTTTCTATTCAAAAACCCTTTTAATACTGTCATAATGTAAAAAATTGCCGTCTTTCGCAAACTCTTTTATCTGTTCATGGGTAGCTAACATAAAGCCGTTGGTCTCCGACTCCTGTGGTATAACATCACTTTCGTCAAAGTCCATTACAAAATGGTAAACGTCTACAAAATAGTTGTCACCTTTGCCCGGGTTCTCTCTATGATATGTAAAAACAAAACCTCCGTCCGCGTTGCTTACATCAAGCCCTGTTTCTTCAAGAACCTCTCTCTTAACGGCATCATAGGACTCTTCCCCTGCCATACATGCACCGCCTGAAACTTCCCATGCTCCCGGAGCCCACACCTTGTCCATGGCACGTCTGGTTATAAGATACTTTCCGTCCGGTCTTGACACTACCCCAAGAACCGTAAGATGATACTCATCATCCTTAAGGCAAAAATCATTGCGCTTCATAGTTCTTCCCGTAACCTTTTTATTTACATCATAAATATCCCAGCGTTCATCTTTTTCCATTGTTATTTTCCTCAATAAGCTTTTCTAATACTTCATAATAGTTCTCAAAAGTTTTCCTGCAGCACATCGGATTATCTATTACCATTCCGCCTGTCATAAGTCCCGTAACAGTAAATGCCATTGCTACCCTATGGTCGTCATAAGTCTCTATTTCTGCACCGCGCACCGCCCCGGCTGCTATAAAAATATCGTCTCCTGCTATATGGCAGTCAACACCGCATTTTGTCAGCTCATTAATTATGGCTGCCATTCTGTCACATTCCTGACCTCTTATGTGTCCTACATTCCTGATAACCGTATCTCCGTCAGCAAATGGTGCTATTGCCGCAAGCGTCAATGCCTGATCCGAAAAATCATTCATATCGACATCTATGCCCTTCAATCCGCCTGTCCTGCTGACTGTAATTCCATCTTTTGTCTCTGTAACCTCACAGCCCATTTCTTCCAGAACATTAAGGAATTTCATATCGCCCTGGACTGAAGTTTCAAATACATTCCTTACAGTAATTTTACCGCCTGTAACTGCCGCCATTGCATAAAAATAGCAAGCCGCTGACACATCCGGTTCAATGTAGTAGTCACCTATAACTGCTTTCTGATTACCGTCTACGATATATTCTTCTCCGTCAAAAATAACATTAACACCAAAGTCTCTCAACATATCCATAGTAATCTTAATGTAAGCACCTGTCTTTTTTTCACTTGTAATCCTGATTCTGATACCGCTTTTAGTCACGGGAGTCACCATAAGCATAGCACTAAGAAACTGTGTGCTGCGGCTTATGTCCATGGTTATATCCTTACAGACTCCGCCATTGCCAATAACCTTTGCGGGAAGGTGACCCTCGGTCTTAAGGTATTCAAACCTAGCACCCATTTCTGTGAGAACATTGAATAACTCTGCCATTGGTCTTTTTTCCATCTGCTCTGAGCACATCACGGTATATTCGCCGTCAGAAAGTGCCAGCATCGCAGTCAGAAATCTGGCTGCCGTTCCCGCACTTCCCACATCTATTGTTCCTGTCTTATATGGGATTCTGCCGCCTGTTCCTTTGATTTTAACAACTTTTTCAGTCTCATTAATCTCAAGTAAAAAACCAAGACTTTGAAGAGAAGCTAAAAAATGTCTGGAATCATCACTGAAAAGAACACCTCTTAATACGGATTCCTCTTCTGACAGTGCCGCAAGCAAAAGTGCACGGTTCGTCATGCTTTTAGACCCCGGAACAGTAACCACTCCCTCTAAAGGAGTGTCAATTTTTGGTACAAAATACTTTTCCATACTACATAATCTCTTTCAAATATCTGGCTACGGCGTCCTGCCATGTTGGCAATGGCTTAAATCCGTTTTCCGCAAGCTTGCTCTTATCAAGTCTGCTGTTAAAAGGTCTTGCTGCCTTAGATATTCCGTATTCAGCCGTTGTAACGGGAATTACCTCTGTATCATATCCTGCCTGTTTAAAAATCTCGCAGGTAAAATCATACCAGCTTATATATCCGCCTTCATTAGTTGCATGATAATATCCGTATTTTTCTGTCTCAATCATATCCACAAGAAGTCTTGCAAGGTCAAGAGTATATGTCGGCGTACCAATCTGGTCGCATACAACTCTTACCTGTGGATGGGTCTTGCCGACGTTAAGCATTGTCTTGATAAAATTCTTGCCGTTGACACCGAACACCCATGCAATTCTGACAATAAAATATTTATCAAGAATACTGCTTACTGCCTGTTCTCCCATAAGCTTAGTCGCACCATAAACATTAAGGGGCTTATAATCCTTACAGTCCGGTTCCCATGGGGTCTCACCCTGTCCGTCAAAAACATAATCCGTTGATATATACATCATCTTGCAATCATACTTCTTACAGGCCTTGGCAATATTTTCTGTTCCGTCTGCATTGATTGCCTTGACTTTATCTTTCTTGTCCTCATCTTCTGCCAAATCAACCGCAGTCCAAGCCGCGCAGTGAATTACCGCATCCGGCTTTACTTCGCCTATAACCTTGTCCACACTTTCTTTATCCGTTATATCAAGTGAAATATACTCGGCTTTAGTCACATAAGAACCGTCCTCGACTCCCTGATATTGCTCTGCAATATCGCTTCCGATTCCCACATGTCCTCTCTTATTAAGCTCATTCATGACGTCATGACCCAACTGTCCCGCAACGCCTGTCACAAAAATTCTCATATTCGCATCTCCTACTATTCTGCTTATTCTAATACATACTTTATATTTTTGATGTTGGGATGTCAAGGAAATAAGGAACCGGGCACGTTAATGTTTTATAACAATTTAAGCTTTAATTATGTCCTTTACAGATTCTTCTGATATGTTGAGCTTTACGGCTATTTCCGGTATGGTGTTTCCAAGTTCGTATAACATCTTGATACGACCAACCTGTTCACCCCTTGCGGCACCGGCAAGTTCGCCTTTATCATATCCTGTGTCATATCCATCTTCGTATGCTATCTGCTTTATCGCCTTTTCGTGTTCTTCTGCATCAAATTCAAACAAACTCATTGACCTGACCTCATTTCTGTTTACAGTTTCGTTATTCACATTACTTATTTCAGACAAAAAAGCTATTAATTCTAAATAAAAGCCTCCTGCCCTATAAAATTGGATTTAGTGTAAAAATAGTAAATCATTTAATAACGCTCTCTATATAATCTAAATCCAATCCGCAGAAATCGGCAATCTGACTAGGCGTTTTACCGGAATTAAACATTGACAATACAAGTTCAGCCCTGCCTTTGGCTTCACCTTTATTGTATCCTGCTAATTCGCCTTTATCATAGCCCACAAGTTCTCCCTTACCATATCCCTCCTCATACGCTATCTGTTTTATCGCCTTTTCGTGTTCTTCTGCATCAAATTCAAACAAACTCATTGACCTGACCTCGTTTCTGTTATTAGTGAGAAAATCCTTAAGAATATCGTTTCCGATACAATAATCAATGGCTGAATCCACAGCCTCTCCCTTCTCCATTGTTTTAAGGTTGCTTCTGATACATCCGATAAACTCCGAATACTCCTTAAGTGGTTCACATCTGTCCATTAAGGTGCAATCCGCTAAGTTATTGATATTGTACTGGATAACCACAAGTTCAAGATTAGGTATCTCATCCTTATGGGCATATAAATCAGACAAACGCATTACCTTGATTGGCGGCTGCTCATTAACACCGTTATAAAATACAACAAACTTAGGATTGGGTAAGGTAAGTGCCTTGCCGGAATATATATCAAACCCACCAACATATTTTTTAAAACACTTTGTCACATATTCCAGATTACGGTATGGCATATTCGGATTGACTGTTGACTGGTGTTCAAAAAGGTTAAGTTTCATATCTATGACACAGGAAATATCATTCTTGCTTGTCATATATATGGCGTTTTCAAGGGTGGTTATTATGATATCGTTTTCATCGGAAAAGTCGGTGTCATTGACCGCATTAAAGAGTGAGAGAAGATTGGACTTATCTTTGAATAA
>JBNMKN010000066.1:0-10148 GCA_050874365.1 Butyrivibrio sp.
CCTTCACTGTCCCTATATGCATCATTTAAGAGCTTATAGGCTACTTTGTCTGCAATATCTTTATATTTTTCGTTTCCTGTAAGCTTTGCAGCGTCAATAAAATGTAAAAGTACGCCGGAAGCTCCGCAGCAGATGCAGTTATTCCAATAACCGGCTGAGTGTTTATATGGTACACCGGCTTCTATCAAAGCTTCTGTAAGTCGGTTATAGAAATCAAGATATTCCTTATCTCCTGTCGCAAGATACAGTTCTCGTACTGTAATTCCGTCACCCACAGGTCCGTGGCAGAAACCAAGATACGAAACATCATACTTATTTTCCTCACCTTTAAAGTAAAGGTATGGCACAATCGATGCTTTTTCGGTATTATTGGCAATTTCCTTCAGGAAATTATATCCCTGTACGGCGTATTTTAAATATTCTTCATCCTTTGTTACTTCGTAATATTTTGTCAGAAGATACACAACTCCTGCCGTTCCGTGGGCAAAATTAGGTACAACACCGCCTGACGGAACACTTGTAAAATATACACTTGGGTCAAAGAGTTCAAAATATATTGAATCGTCACTAAACTGCTTCTTTAACGAAAGTATGGAGTCAAGGGCTTCTTTGGCATAGTTAAGGTAATGTCTGTCTTTTGTCTTTTCTGCCAGATATATCCAATATGCAATGACACCGCCGTCACCCATATAATCATACCAGCCGTTCCAATGTATACCTTTTTTATCCTTTACACTCTGTGTATAAGAATCCTCTGCCAGAGTTTTGGCAAACTTAAGATACTTTTCATCCCCTGTTTTATCATATAACAATACAGAAAATATACCTTCGCCTGACAGTCCGTTATATATGCCCGGATTTACAACAGCTTCTTTTTCATATGTATTTATAAGATATTCCGCCGCATCCTCTGCTTCTTCAAGATATTTTTCATCGCCTGTTAATTCATATAACTGCAGGTAAAAATATCCTATTCCCGCGGCTCCTCCGTAAAGTGAGGTGTCTGTCAAAAAAGAACTTTCTACCGCATCGGGCTCTTTGCCCTCGGTTCCGCTTATTTTCCAGCGTTTGCCTTTTTCATCCACGATTTCATATCTCTTTATCCAGCCGGCAGTTTCTATTGCCGATTCAAGGTAGTCGTTAAGTTCACTTTTTCTGAATACATTTATTAATCTGTCTGCCATGGAAATCACCTCAACATTCTATTTGTACTGGTTAGTTGATAGATATTTGGTTCCGTCATCAGCCATGATGATTACAATATTTTTGCCTGCATTTTCAGGTCTTTTTGCAAGTCTGGTGGCCGCTGCAAGTGCTGCTCCTGCTGACTGTCCGAGGAAAATTCCGTCCGTTCTTACAAGTTCTTTTGCCGCATCATAGGCTTCTGCCGCAGATACATCAACAATCTCATCAATTTTTGCCTCAAACTGATTGATAAGAGGAATTATGATATTTCCGCCAATTTCAAGTGGGAAAACACCGTCGATTGTATTTCCTGTGTCATTATTGGCGTCAAGTCTTGATTTAACGTCCGGCTGTACGCCTACTATCTGGATATTTTCGTCTTTTTCTTTAAAATATTTACTGAGTCCTGATATTGTTCCGCCTGTTCCGCCTAATAAAACAACGATGTCTACTTTTCCGTCCGTATCATCCCAGATTTCAGGTCCTGTTGTTTTATAATGTGCTTCTGCGTTATGTCTGTTGCTGCACTGGTCTGTGTAGTAGTAACCTCTTTCGTCACCGTAGGCTTTTACATCTTCTTCAAGTTTAGAAATATCAAGTGCTCCTGTTTCAAGCATTTCCTTAACTCTTGGGCTTATGTCATAAAACCAATACTGTTCAACGCCGTATGCCTTGAAAATATCTACTCTTTCTTTTGATACACCATTCTCAAGGAATGTAACAAATTCGTGTCCTTTTGCATGTCCGAATGCCGCAAGTGCAATTCCTGTATTTCCGCTGGTGTTATCTACGATTGTCTGTCCTTCTTTTAACAATCCTGCTTTTTCAGCTTCTTCAATCATATTGAGGGCGGCTCTGTCTTTGATGCTTCCTGATGGATTAAAATATTCAAGTTTGCCTAACAATGTTGCCTTTAAATCATGTTTCTTTTCGTAATTGCTCAACTCTACAAGTGGTGTGTGTCCAACTAACTCTGTAATACTTTTATAAATCTTTCCCATTCTTTCGTCCTCCTTATTCCTACTATGTCTCTAGGTTTTGTTGGATTAAAGATACCATATCGCAACAGGTTTGTATAATTCCTTTATCCTATTTTCTGTTATAAGTTTTGTTTATAGCAAAAACAGGCGGCCGTAAGACCGCCTGTGAGGAAAAAATATATTATGATGTAGATAGTACGCTATTCCGTTGTGCCCTGCATTGCGTCATAGTCCACCTCTCCGGTACGGACTTTTATAACATTGCGGACATCATATACAAAGATTTTGCCGTCTCCGATATGTCCTGTATAAAGAACATCCCTGGCAGTATTGACAACCGTTTCCACAGGTACTTTTGCAATGACAATTTCTACCTTGATTTTTGGAATAAGGTTAATGTCAACCTGGGTGCCACGGTAGAAGTCTGTCTGTCCCTTCTGCATTCCGCAGCCCACTACCTGGCTGACCGTCATACCTGTTACTCCGATACGGTTCATTGCCTCTTTAAATGCTTCAAATCTTGAACGCTTCATAATAACTTCCACTTTGGAAATTGAAGAAACCTGTTTTGCAGGAGTTCCATTGTCAAGAGTTATAGGTACAAGTTTTTCATGCTCCGATGTCTTAGACGGACCACTCTGGAGAATCTCGGTATAACTGTTGGTAACAAAATCGCCATAAGCGCTGTTAAGACCGTGTTCCCTGTTATCAAGTCCCTCAACCTCTTCTGCTGCGCTGACACGAAGCCCTGAAGTATGTTTTATTAATGTAAATGCAAGCCCCATAATCACAAGAACAAATACTGCGACAACCACAGAGCCAAGAAGCTGTGTTAAGAAAAAGTCTGCATTGCCGGTATAAAAAAGTCCCTTTGTCTTTGAAAAAAGTCCTGCAAGCAGGGTTCCAAGGATTCCACAGAAACCATGAACACCGATTGCTCCCACTGGGTCATCTATTTTTAATACCTTGTCCACAAACTGTATTGCAATTATTGAAAATATTCCGGCAAAGATTCCTATAAGACAGGCAACTGGCACTTAAAACAGCCGAAGATTACAAACTCAAATGTCTTGTTTCACTTCAGCACGATATTCTTGTGATTTTTCTTGAGGATAACAGTGAATCGGATACACGCAACCAGATTGAAGATTATATTAGTTCATTTGAAAAAAACTGTGGACAGAACATTCCTGCCACAGCTTTTCTCTGGGGATATGATTCTATGGGACGTCCTGTGAACACCCTGAACCTTGGTTATAAAAACGCACAAAAAGCGCTTAAATTCTGTATTGATTCTAACGGGGCAATACATTGCAAATGTTTCCAGTTCTCAATTTCAGAAAAGATTGTAAGTCTTTTAAGGAATGATGAAGAAATCAAGCTTACCGCTTCAAATATATTAGGTGCTTTAAAAAACTATGATGCTGTCCACAATTCAGACTATATGGACACTTTAAAAACATACATAAAAGCCAATTATAATATCAGCGAAGCTGCCCGTCTTTCCAATCTTCATCGTCAGTCCCTCATATACAGGCTTGGTAAGATAGAGGAACTTACCGGATTATCTCTTAAGAACCATGAGAATCTTTTTACTCTTGAGTTGTGTCTGATGATGTAAATCTGACTGTAAAAGCTATAAGAACCATTGAAACCGCCATAATAATAACAGGCAGTACCATACTCTTTTCTCCTGCAGCAACATCCTCACTTTTCACTGCTTCTCCGTAAACTATTGCATACGTTGAGAAGCAGTCTGTTTTGAATGTAATTGTATCGGGATTGCTGTCAAGGTCATTAAGCAATACACATTCACCATTATGATTTCTCACAATATAGTATTTGTCTTTTCCTTTAAGATTTTCCGGAATATCAACTGTTATTTCAATTTCATTGTCAAGCTCTGTGAGTTTTACCCAATTCTCATTGTTTTTCCTTATTTCATAGGTAATATCAATATATTCACCTATTTTATAATTCTTTTTTGCCGTATTTATGCCATCAAGATATGTCTTAATTACATCAGCATCTGCCTGTTTTACACTTTCGGCAATTTTTACTATTGTAAATCTTAAAAATATATCATTACCTTCTTTAATATGTTCAATACCATCAGCACCAACTGCTGATTTTATAAAATCAAATGCACTTCCGATTTTTATATTATGGACTATATTTCCATCTTCATTGTTGTTTTTATCAAGGGACGACATTATTACTGTAGCTTTACCGTTGCCTATTATGATATTTTCCGAACTGTCTATTACCTCGTCTTTATCTTCCGTTATTTTCACAGATGGTATATTTCTTACAATAATTGCAACTCCTGCAGGTGCTTTGTTAATGATATCTGAAAGCTTTCCATAATGGGTATTGCCTTCCTCATCCACATAAAATGCTTCTGAACTTTTAATACTATTGTTGGTTGTTTCCAGATTATCTTTGGTTTCTGTTATCTCTTTTACCGTATCCTGCAAAATATTGTCAATCATATCCGCTTCGGATATTTTATTTATATCATTTAATTTTTTCTTTGCTTCAGCTGCTTTTTGATCTATTGACGCAATGCCTTTTTCTTTTTCCTGCGAAGTCAGCTCATCCATGGCAAGGATTGCATCTTTTGCTGCTTCTGCGGCTTTATCAATTGCAATATCTGCAGCTTCCTTTTCACTCTGAATATCATCAAGCTTCTTAAAACTGTCATTTACATAATCTTTAATCAATTCAAGATTTTCTTTTTCTTCCACTTTAAGATACTCATATAAAGAATTTTTCTGAAGCATATCCACCGCTTCCTGAAGCTGTTTAAGTGCACCCTTATCATCAGATGTTATATCTTTATCTATAAGTTCCGAATATATATCCGCAATATTTTTATATTTTCTTTCCGGTTCTGCAGTTCCTGCTATAGTTGTTATATCCCTATAATGACATATGGTACATTCTCTTGTCATGGTTCCGTCAAGTTCCGGTGTTGCGTCATAATTATATACGTATTCGCCATATGTATGTGCCTCAACCGGAGTTGTATAACCGCAGCCCTCAACACTGCATTTTCTGTAATGACCATTTGCGGCAGAAATATAATAATCATCGAATATATGATTTTCAATCCAGTCTGCTTTAAATACAACTTTGCTGTTGACCAGAATCACTGACCCTTTGGAACAATCATGTCCATTATATTTCCAACCATTAAATATGTGACATAATTTAACAGGTGCATCTACTTTAATTTCATATGATGAACCTGCAGGCAGAATTACCATATCTACATATTCCATACTTCCGCCATCAGTATCATAACTCACCGAATAATAATCAAGTGCAGCTTCGCTTGCAGTGCCATTAACTTCTATTGTATTTTTAGTATCATTACCATTTACAAAAATTTCGTATGTACCATCGGGAACAGCTACTCCGTTACTGTACGTTCCGTATGTATCATTCTTAAGTTCAACGGTATAACCACTATAACTGTATCCATCAAGTCTGATATTAACAGTTGCTTTGTATGCCGCCATCCACTGTGCATATAAAACAGCATCACCTGTTATCTCATATGTATCACCTGCATGATATCTTGTACCGGTTCCGTCTTCTTTTGTATCCCATCCCATAAATGCAAAACCATTCTGTGAATCAGAAGGGAGTGTTATTATTGCACCTTCTTTATTCTTGATATCTGCAAAAAGAGAATATGAATTTGCAAACTTAATTGTCTTAAGTTCTTCTCCTTCTGATGTAGTAGGAGGCCAGTAAACGGAATATGTCAAAGTTCTTGTTTTAAGGACAGCATTACTTGTTGTAACATCCTTTATAAAAAATGAAATTGTATGAGAACTGCCCGGCTGCCAGTTAAGTGATGAAACATCTATGGCTACGTTATCAAAAACTCCTGAGCCATCACTACTTGCCGTATTTGTTGTACCATACTGGATGACCGATCCACCGTCTATTGCATAATTTAACTGCTGTACTTTACCACTCTGATACTCATAAGGTGCATTAACAATAAGTCTGTTATCAGCAACATCTGCCGTTACGAGGCAATCTCCAAGTTCAAGTACTGAATCAACCTTAAATATACATGTCCTTGTTACAGTCTCTCCTGCATTCATGTCAACTGTCCATGAGTATGCCAGACCGCTGTCGATACCCTCTACCGAATCGCTTGCTGAATTATTAAACATATTAGAATATGCCTGACGATATCCTCCAACCCACGTTGTTGTAAAATTACCTGTTATGTTAAATTTGGCACCATAAGTATAACTTGAATTATTATCATCACACATTTCAAACATTTGCAGGGACTTTTTTACTTTTGCATAATCGTTTGCTCCAATCTGCGTATCACCACTTGTTCCAATACTGACAGTCTTTTTTGAACCACTGTTATTCTGCATTATGTAGCTGACTTCAACAACCCTGCCATTCTGCCTTGTATTGAATTTCAACTGTAAATCAATACCATCAATCGTTCTGACCTGACCATTCCGGAGATTCCGTATTTCAACAGGAGAACTGTCTCCGATTTTAATTGCGACCTGATATCCCGCATTTCCAAACGTTGTCAGAATATATTCATCATTATATTTGCCCTGTATATCGAAACAGTTCTCCGAATCCGTTGTATAATACATAAATTCTGTTTTATCAGATACAGGCAGCGTTCCATCTTCCGAAAGTGCGTAAACATTTCGGTTCAATCCTGTCAGAATAAATACCAGACATGATATAATAACTGATAAAATAGTATAAACTCTTTTGTTATTTTTTCTCATAATATTGCTCCTTACCATACAGTTACAAACGGCAAAAAAGCACCCACTTATAACAGTATATCAATTTGGTACTATTGTACCATGGTAATGTTGCCAAAGTGTTGCCTTTTAATTGAAAGTTCTTAGTTCACCCCAACTGTATTGAGACATATATTCACCGTTATACGCTCTTATCCCTTCCGGTTTATCATCCATGAAATCATAAAAATCACAGGAAACCATACCGGTATTGACAGCATATCCACTCCTTGTCTCAATAAAAACATCCCTTATCCCATATTTTTTCAGTGTATTAACAAGATCTTTTTTAACCTTTGATAAGTAGGAACGTGTATTTGCATCTGTTTCTGCATCTTCCCATAAAATACTTCTGAGTTCACCTGTACTGACACTGCTTCCACGCCTGTCTATAAGATATGCAAAAAGTTCTTTCGTCTTTGTCTTTGTGAATTCTACAATATTGCCATCAACAAATACTTCAAAATTCCCAAAACATCTTACTGTAAGCCGGCTATGTTTTGCAATTTCAACCGGGTGTTTCAGGTCCTCAAGTTCAATAAGTATTTTTTCCTTATTTACAGGTTTGGTTACATAGCCGCTCATTCTGAGTTCTATTGCCTGTGCCATATATTTGTCATAAGCAGTAACGAATATAATATTAATTTTAGGGTACAGAACTTTCAGTTTTTTTGCAACTTCTATACCTGTCATCGTTCCCATTTCTATATCCAGAAAAGCAACATCCACCGGATTGTTTTTGACATATTCAAGCAGTAACTCCGGGTCCGAAAATTCTTCTATTTCAGAATCAGGACTTGCCTCTTTTATTGTTTTAACAAGATTTCTTAGTGCCAATTTTTCATCATCTGCGGCAATAATTTTCATATAGCTACCTCTTTCCTGTAAAATTATCCTGTGGCAGAATAATCGTTGCCACGGTTCCAATACCTGCACTGCTTTCAATTTGAAGACTTCCTCCTGACATATCTTTCAGACGTCCTCTTACATTCTGTATTCCGGTATGGACTCTGCCATCATCTGCGACTTTGTCCGTATCAAATCCTATACCGTTATCTTTTATGGTAACATACACGCTATCCGATATTTTTTCTGTTCCGATTATAACAGTTCCTCCGCCCCGTTTCTTACATAATCCGTATTTAATTGCATTTTCCACAAGGGGCTGTAGTGTAAGTGCAGGTAAAAGAAAATCTTCATATTTAATGTCATACTGAACATTTATCCTTTCACCAAAGCGTTTCTTTTCAATTCCGACATAACATTTTGTATGACTGAGCTCACGTTCAAAAGGAATAGGTTTATCCAGATTCAATGACTCAAGGTTACCACGCAGGTATTCTGAAAAATCCCCCGTCAGTTTCCCGGCTTCTTTTGGATCTGTGTCACACATTTCTTTTATTGTTGTTAATGTATTATATATGAAATGCGGTGCAATCTGGGAAATCATTATTGATATTCTAAGCCTTGCTGCTTCGTTCTCCTCACGGGCAAGATTTTCATTCTGTTCTATCATAGCTGCAATAAAAAGCACTATCATAGATACGCTTATGGCTATATTGGTAATTGATATTCCATAAAAAAAGATTTGCACAATTGAGGCAATAAAAGGGAGCACTATATACGATATGGAAGATATGAATGTAAGTCTGCTGATTCTTTTTCTTTCCTGTAAAATTATGGTAGTATCTATAATCATTCCCGCAATGGGGACAATCATCGAAACAATATGTCCGGGGTTTCTGTGATAATAGTTATCTGAATCTATATAATAATAAAAATCAGTGAACTGTGAAACAATACACATAATTATCCCGACTGCCGCAATCACATACACTGCCTTAAATCTTTTTACAGGTATTTTACCTTGTTTATCATGGATATCTTTGTATAAGCTGCACCATATATAGCTGTTATATAATGCCAGCAGTACATCGCTTAAGACAAAAACCATAAAATTACTTATTGTAACGATCCAATATGCTTTCGTTCCTGTTCTTCCTCTGAATTCCCATGCATGTGAATCGCACAGCAAAAGTACGGCACATGTGCCAAGAATATAAAGAAGTGATTTTCTTTTACGCTTACTGAATTTATTACTGATAATCATACATACGAATGCAATTATTGAAAATATACATCCCCACATTAATAAGGCGACATGTAAGGAAGTTCTGTTAAACATATCTTATGTCCTCTCGTAAATTTTTCTATTCATCCTTATATAATATACCACATTCAGAATTATTCCAAGCACCGTGGCTGCCGGTGCAGCAAGACCGATTTTGGTTAGACTGGCATCAGGCTGTATACTCATAAAATACGCCAAAGGAAGACGTACCGTCAAAGTCTGTATCAATCCTTGTATCATAACCCACAGTGTTTTATCATGTCCGTTAAAATATCCGACCATACTGAATAATACCGCAGTTACTATTGTCTCAGGTGCAAAACCTTTTAAATAATCAAAACCTTTTTGGATTACTACTGCATCATTTGTAAAAATACCTGTGAGGAGATTTCCCTTAAACAGAATAAACGGAAATACCACACATCCGATTACAATACCTATTATAATGCCTGTGAACATAGCTTTACGCGCACGTTTTTCATTACCGGCACCTACATTTTGTGATACAAAAGAAGCCATTGACTGCATTAATGAGCTCGGTATCAGCATTGCAAAGCTGACTATTTTACAGGCTACGCCGTACCCGGATGAGGCTTCCAGACCCAACCTGTTTACAAATGCACAAAGTGCAAGGAAGGATACCTGCGTAAGAAATTCCTGAAGTGCAAGGGGCAGTCCTACTTTAAGTGCCCTTCTGCACTGTGGGTTAATTCTGAAATCTTTTTTTGATATTTTAAAAGGAAGTTTTCTTTTTAACAGCAATATCAATGCGAATACAACGCTGACTGCCTGTGCAAAAACGGTTGCAAGAGCTGCTCCTACCGCATCCAGATGTAATCCGGCTACCAGTACCAAATCACCTGCAATATTAACAACACATGCTACTGCCACAAAAAGCAGAGGTGATTTGCTGTCTCCAAGTCCTCTGAAAATTGCCGCTAAAACATTATATGAAACTATAAAAAACACTCCGGCACCACAGACACGCACATACATTGATGTAAGGTGCAAGGCTTCTTTTGGTGCCTGCATAATGCGTGATATACC
>JBNMKN010000067.1:0-10142 GCA_050874365.1 Butyrivibrio sp.
GACATGGACACCGTATACGTTAAGGTTCTTTGCACCTGCCTCCATTATCGCATGCTGTTCAAAGTCGGCAAAAGTTACCTTTGAAAAATCGGTAACCGCCGCACTTGCTGCCTGTGGCGCAGCCTGCGCTGTCTGTGGTGCTGCCTGTGCAGCCTGTTCTGCACCTCCGTTGCCTCCGTTAAGGAAGTCATTAAGGAGTTTTATAATTGCTGCATTGTCATCTGTTCCTTCATCCTGTGTATTAATAATATTATCAAGATATGCTTCAAGTGCATCAAGACACTGGAAAAGTATATCTACAAGATCGGATGTTACTTTTAATTTGTCGTTTCTTATTTCTGAGAATACATTTTCCATATCATGTGTCAAGGTCTGCATTCTCTTGTAACCCATTGTACCTGCCATACCTTTTAACGAATGGGCAGATCTGAAAATTTCATTAATTGTATCCTTGTTCTCAGGTTCATTTTCCAAAACAAGAATATTGTCATTAAGACTTTGTAAATGTTCTTTTGTCTCCTCTACGAAGATCTCTAAGTACTGGCTAACGTCCATCTAACGCACCCCCACCTTTTTATTAATGCTTTCTGCTATTTTTGATAAGGATTTTACCTCATCCGACATACCTGCTTCATATATGCTTCTTGGCATGCCGTAAACTACGCAGGACTTCTCATCCTGACTGATTACATAAATATTTTTACCTGATTCCTTAAGTGCTTCAATGCCCTTCGTTCCGTCCGCACCCATTCCTGTAAGAACCACACATACAATCTCGTCAAAAGCCGAGTCTTTAAGGGATTCAAACATAACGTTGGCACATGGCTTCAATCCGTCTATGGACGGCACATCATGGAATCTTATAACATGGTTACCATGCTCATACCTGACTTTGATGTGCATACCTCCCGGAGCTATGTATACGCATCCTTTTTCAAGGATATCTCCGTCGGAGGCTTCCTTAACTTTAACCTTGCTTAACATATTAAGACGGTTAGCCAAGGAAAGGGTAAAACCCTTTGGCATATGCTGTACCAGAACAACCGGTGCATCAAGCTTCTCGTCAAGATACGGTATAACCTGCTGCAGTGATTTAGGTCCTCCCGTAGAACACGCAATCGCAACCACCTTCATACGGTTCTTTGTATTACTGCCTGTAACAGCCTTAGCCGCCTGTGTTACCACACGGTTCTTAACCGGGGTAATAACAGGAGTTCTGCCCTTCTCACGAGGAATAAGATTCTTCTTATTAAGGTAACTGCCTGTAACAACATCAATTAACTTTAACAATTCAGTCCTGAATCCCTCGCCCTTAACTTCATAAAAGTTCTCAGGCTTCTTAAGGAAGTCAATCGCTCCAAGTTCCAATGCCCTGATAGTCTCTGCGGCACCCTCCTTGGCAACGGTACTTACAACCACAACCGTCTCGTTCATCCTGCTCTTTTGAAGCATCTCCAAAAGTTCCAGCCCATTCATCTTAGGCATATTGATATCAAGAATCACAAGGTCATAATAGCCGGGCTTCGATACAAGTTTATCAAATCCCTCCAGACCGTTAATAGCCGTATCAAGTGCTTCTACATCATCACTGTTCTCTTTGATTATATCAGATATTACTCTTCTCATAAGTGCAGAATCATCAATTATTAAAAATTTTTTGCCCATTCCGACACCTTCTTTCTTTATCTGGTGCTCTTTCTCATCCTTCGTTCTTCTTCAAATATATATTTAATCAGCAATTCCCTGTATTCTTTTGATATATTCTCAAATTCAACTCGATGCTCATACCTTGAGGAATCGTTAGGTAATGAAAATGACATTCTTACCGTGGCGGGAAGCCTGAATTTGACTTCTTTGCCCCCTGCTACAATCTGGAAAATAAGCATAAGCTTACTGCCTGTTTCTATTATTTTTTTTCCCACAAACCTCATTCCGCCACCGCTTATGTCAAGGCCTGTGCCTTCCGCATATCTTTCTGCGTGCATAAAATCCTCGGAAAGTCTTTTAGTCTCAAGCAGTGCGATATATTCCTCATCTGAAAGCTCTGTATATATTATAGGAATTGTTTTTTCCAGACGAAAATACTGTCTTCTCTGGAACTTCTTAAGTTCCGTTTCCATTGATATATTTATTGAATATATATTATCTGTTTTGATACGGTCAAGTATCTTACATTTACATCTGTACAGACCCTTTTCCGTATAAAAATAGGTATCAAACACGCTTCCCTTTGGCAACGGAACAAGACGTCCCTTTGAAACAGGCATGGCAACACTTATAACACTGTCATCATCCTTGTCAAAATCAAGAATCTGACTGGCATAAGTTGAAGGTCTTCTGCCTGTCTGTTCCTCAGACAGTAAAAGAATTTCCCTGAACTCTATTTTATCTCCTTCTGACAATCCTTTAACCATACATTCCTCCAAACCTTACCTTCTGCCCGCTGTAAATACCTTATTGAAAAAACCGATTACGCCTTTTTTCTGACGAGGTACTTTATGTTCACCCGAGTCAAGATTTTCCCTGATTTCAACAAACGCCTTAGCCGAAGCCGAATTAGGATATGTTATTGAAACAGGTTTCTGCTTCATAATTGCCTTGGTAATGGCACTGTCCTGAGGAACTTCCCCAAGATACTCCAGGTCAATAAAAAGAAATCTCTTGACAACTGCCGATAATTTATCATAAATATTAATGCTCTCGGATCTCGATGTTACCTTATTGGTAACAATATTGATTTTGGTGGTATTCTTGTCAAACCCTTCCTCCATCGCCAATGCCTTTAATAGAGCATAAGAGTCGGTAATTGATGTAGGCTCCGGTGTAGTAACAAGTATAACTTCCGGACTTGCGGCAACGAATTCCAGAACACTTTTTGAAATTCCCGCACCGGTGTCGATTACAATGACATCTGCCATCTGCTCAAGCTCTGCCATCTTGTAAACAAGTCTTTTTATCTGTTCATTGTCAAGATTGACAAGTCTTGCTATTCCGGAACCGCCGGAAACAAACATAACGCCCTCCGGTCCCTCGGTTATTATATCTTTAAGCTCCTTGCCCTTAAACATAAGGTCAGCAAGCGTATATTTAGGAATAATTCCAAACATGACTTCAATATTGGCAAGTCCGAAATCAGCATCAAAAATAATAACTCTTTTGCCCTGTCGTCTGAACTGTAAAGCTATATTAATTGCAGTGCTTGATTTGCCGACGCCGCCTTTACCGCTGGTAACGGTGATAATTCTTGCGTTTGATGTCGATACCTGATTCTGTTGTTTGATTATATTTCGTAATTTTTCTGCCTGATCCATCGTACCCTCCCTGGTATCTTCAATCCTTTACTCTCCGCCAAGCAAATTTTTTGCAAGTTTCTGGACATCTATCGTTTCTATATCGTCAGGTACATTCTGTCCGCTTGTGGTATATGAAAGGGGTGCACCCGTATAGCACTTAAGATTGATGATATTGCCGAGTGTTACAGTCTCGTCAAGTTTAGTGAACAAAAGCCTGTAATCCTCTATTTCCTTATATGTGTCGGCAATATTGATAAGATCCTTATACTTAGTTGTCACGCTAAGCACCAGAAACGTTTCTATATCGGCGTCAAATCCGCCGTTTTTGACATTATTTATTAATTCGATTAATTCGTCTTTCTGTTCTGCGTTCTTATGGGATCTTCCTGCAGTATCAACGAATATAACGTCATATCCCGAAAGCTCGTTAAGGCAGTCACATATCTCGGATGGAGAATACGCAACACTTACAGGTACATCAAGAATACCTGCGTAGGTGTTAAGCTGCTCAACTGCCGCTATTCTGTAGGTGTCTGCCGTAACCATTGCAACCGATTTGCCTTTGTTGAGTTTGAAATCGGAAGCAAGCTTGGCAATCGTTGTTGTCTTGCCTACACCTGTAGGTCCTATAAAAAAGATAATTTTCTTACGGTCATCTGTTTCGATTCCGTCAGGCTCGCCTAACTTCAAAATAATCTTCTGATATACTGCTGCAAGAATACTGTCGATATTAGACTCTTTTTTAAGAGAAGCGTTAATATCATTGATTATTGCATTGGCATATTTCTCATCCATCTCATTTTCCATGAGTTTGTTATATATAAGCTTCAACGGTTTAAAATTATTATTCTGAGGCTTGGCTGTATTATCGGATGTTTCACACTGTTCCACATTCTTTTCTTCGGCATTATCGGATGTTTTCTCAAGACCCGTCATATGGCTCTGGAGCATATCATGAAGGCTGTCTAACTTCTCCTCAATGATATTCTTGCCTGTTCCCGTATATCTGCTGTCATCAACACGGTAATCTATATTGGAGGTTTTTTCTGTCGCAGGCTTAATTTCTTTAGTGGCTGCCGCATTAACCGCAGGTCTTCTGCTGTTTACTTTCTGCTCAAATTCTTTTTCTTCCAATGCGGCTGTAATTTCCACATAATCATGTTTAAAAAGCTTGGCAACGCCTCTTTGTTTCATTGTCTTAACATTCAAAACAACGGCTTCCGGTCCCAAATCCTCTTTAGCCGCAAGAATTGCCGCTGTCTCTGTGTCTGCTTTGTATTTTTTAACTATCATCTTATATTGTCACCATCCCAACTGACTGTAATTCAACATCGGATTCAATTTCATTATACGATATAACCGCTACATCTTTAAAGTAGTCATTGATAATTTTCTTAAAATATATTCTGACAATAGGCGAAGTAACAATTATAGGATTAGCTCCCATATCTTCAAGCTTCGCAAGCTCTGTCTTAACCGAATTGACAATCTGTCTTATCTTATCCGGTGCAAGATTGATATATCCTCCCTGCTCCGTCTGTTTTACAGAACCCATTATCTCCTGCTCCACCGCAGGGTCAAGAGTTATAACCCTTGTAGTCTCATTTCCAGGGAAAAATTTATTGGAAATAGCCCTCTTAAGGCTCTGTCTTGCATATTCCGTAAGAATATCCGTATCCCTTGTTGTTCCCGCATGGTCTGCAAGGGATTCAAAAATTGTAAGAAGGTCTCTTATTGAAATGCCTTCCGCAAGGAGATTCTGGAGCACCTTCTGAATCTCGCCCACACCCATAAGCTTAGGAACCAGTTCCTCAACAAGCGTAGGATTGTTCTCTTTGAGGTTGTTGATAAGATTCTGCGTATCCTGTCTTGTAAGCAGTTCCGCAATATGGCTCTTAATAACCTCTGTAAGATGTGTGGCAATAATTGAAGGTGGATCTACTACGGTATAGCCAAGTGACTCCGCACGTTCACGCTGGTTCTCGGTAATCCATATTGCAGGAAGATGAAATGAAGGCTCAAATGTAGGAATACCCGAAATTTCCTCTTCCACAAATCCCGGATTCATTGCCATATAATGGTCAAAAAGAATTTCTCCTTCACTGACCTGGATACCCTTTATTTTAATAATATACTGGTTAGGATTAAGCTGGATATTATCCCTTAATCTTATTATAGGTACAACCGTACCAAGCTCTAAAGCCACCTGACGTCTTATCATAACGACACGGTCAAGTAAATCACCGCCCTGATTAACGTCGGCAAGAGGAATTATTCCGTAACCGAATTCAAGCTCGATAGGGTCAACCTGTAAAAGCGAAACAACATTTTCCGGTTTGCGGACTTCTTTTGCTTCCATATCCGCATTTTCCGTCTCTTCCTCTATCTCTGCAACAGCCTGCTTCTGGGTCATTACCGCAGACATTGCTATAAGTCCTATTCCCATCGGCACGAATACATACCATGGAAGCGGTGTTACAATACCGAGGACAGCTATTACTATACCTACAATTCTTAAAACTACAGGAGCTGTGAAAAGTTCGCCGATAATAAGTTCAGGAAGTTTAACCTCTTTGGAAGCTTTGGTTACTATAATACCTGATGAGAGAGATATGAGTAATGAAGGTATCTGGCTTACAAGTCCGTCACCGACGGTAAGAAGTGCATACGTACTAAGTGCCGTAGAGATATCCATTCCTCTTCTTGTCATACCCATTATAATACCACCGACAAAGTTAATAACAGTAATGATGATACCCGCCGTGGCATCACCCTTTACATACTTTGTGGCACCGTCCATGGAACCGAAGAAGGACGCTTCCTGCTGTAATTTTTCTCTTCGTATCTTAGCCTCTTTATCGGTTATGGCACCTGTGTTAAGGTCAGCATCTATTGCCATCTGTTTACCGGGCATCGCATCAAGTGTAAATCTTGCCGTTACCTCCGCAACTCGCTCTGAACCTTTATTGATTACCACCATCTGTACAATCAAAAGTATGATAAATACGATAACGCCGATTACAAGGTCATTGCCGGCAACGAAGGAACCGAAAGCCTTAACGACTTTACCCGGGTCACCCGTACTGAGAATAAGCTTTGTTGAAGATACGTTAAGGGATATTCTGAAAATAGTGGTAAAAAGAAGCATTGAAGGGAATGCCTGCATTTCAAGTACGTCTTTGGAGTACAATGACGTAAAAAGGATGATAAATGCCACAGATATATTAATGGCAAGCATCACATCCAGTAAACCGGAAGGAAGAGTTATAAAAAGACAGACAATAGCTGCTAATAAATATACGCCAATCATAATATCTGTCTTTTTCATGTTTTTATCTCCTTCCTGTAATTGTTATATTTTATGTTTAACTTTCCATACAAAAGCAAGAACCTCTGCCACTGCCTGATAAAGTTCCTGCGGAATCTCGCTTCCTAAGTCAACATTATAGTAGAGCATCCTTGCAAGGGGTTTGTTTTCTACGATTTCTACCTGATTATCTCTTGCAGTCTCTTTAATTTTCTGTGCAAGATAATCTTCTCCCTTTGCCACAACAACCGGTGCCCTGCCTGAATTCTGTTCGTATTTCAATGCCACCGCAAAGTGGGTAGGGTTCGTAATTACAACATCGGCTTCGGGAACCGCCTGCATCATTCTTCTCCTTGATGCTTCGTTCATCCTTCGCTTCTGCTGGTTCTTAACTTCAGGATTACCTTCCGTATCCTTCCATTCATCTTTTAATTCCTGCTTAGACATTTTCATATCGTCCTTGAACTTGACAAATTCAAAGATATAATCGGCAATACCCACAATCAGGTATATCACGCTGATGGTTATTGCTACATTCAGAAGCACATCTCCCATTTTGATGATTGCCGCTTCAAGGGATATATTATAAAAATTGTAAAGCAGACCTATTTCTTTTTTTAATTTATTGTAAGTTACCAACATACATATTGCCACAATGGCAATGGATTTAAGTAACTGGACAAGCGTTTTAACGGAAAAAATTCGCTTAATGCCGTTCACGGGATTGAATTTGTCCGCTTTCGGCTTCATGGGTTCTGCAGTCGGTCTCCATTTTACCTGAACCAAATCACCTACAAATGCCACAAGCACCGCTGCCGCCATTATAGGAAGCAGTATTACAAGCATATCAAGTATGGCATCCGACATATAGTTCTTAAAAAACCTTGAGAGCGAATTAAGTTCAAGGGAGGTGGCGTTCACCTCGCCCATCTTTGTGTAAATTGTCTTAAATTCATTAATGAATTTGGTTCCCATTGTCCCTACATATATCTTAAGTATTATAAAAAATACCAGCAGGGAAATTGAGCTTGTCAGGTCCTTGCTTTTGGCAACCTGACCCTTTTTTCTTGCGTCTTTTAATTTCTTGGCAGTAGCCGGTTCGGTCTTTTGTCCGCCCGGTCCGTCTTTAGCGAAGAACTGCAGATTATACCTAATCATCTAAGTCCTCCCGCAATCAGTTTAACCGCCGCCTTAATATTCTGATATATGAAATTGGCTATCTGCGGAAGCAGTCCCACAGTAACAAACATTATGATAAAACCAACCAGAATCTTTATCTGGATACCAACGGCAAACATATTAAGCTGTGACGCAACTTTTGCCAGAATACCCAGCACACAGTTCACTATGAGAAGTGACACGAATACCGGCAGGGCAATTCTGAAACCTATTATAAAATAATCGGCAATAAGCGTTATCATCGAATTATATAAAGAAGGATTAACAGATAATCCGTTTATAGGAATAATCGTGTATGTATCCACAATCGCCGATATAAGAAACTGGTAAAGTCCCGATACCATAAGGAGTAAAAACACCGTATAGTAATAAAGCGAACCTGATATTGTAGTCTGGTCTTTGAGAGTGGGGTCATATTCGCTTGCCATTGACAAACCAATGTTACTGTCAATGATATTACCTGCAAATGTTATTGTCTGCACACATATCATGCAGGAAAAACCAAGTAAAAGCCCGACTACGCTCTCCTTAACCACAAGAATCGCATATTCTAAAATACTGCTGTATTCCAGAGTTCTGTCCGGAACAAGTGTAAACACAATTAACGAAATAAAAAAAGCTAACCCCAGCTTAGTCCTCTGAGGTGTATTAGCCATATTAAAAAAAGGTGCCGTATAAACAAAGCTAGCTATACGTACCAAAATCAGGAGGAAAACCTCCCAGTAATTCAAAGCTACCTCATAATTAAACATACGAACACCTGCCTGTTTATGAACGCCCTATGTACATATTAAAATTAGACCAAAGTTCGTTCATATATGATGTAATATTATTGAGCATCCATGAACCAAACAACATTACTCCGATAAAGACCGCAATAATCTTCGGAACGAATGTCAACGTCTGCTCCTGAATGGATGTCATTGTCTGGAATATACTTATAACAAGACCGACAACAAGGGAAATAATAAGAACCGGCGCCGAACACTGGATTATAAGATAAAGTGCTTTTCTTGTTATATCAATTATCTGTTGTTCCGACATACGTTCCTCCTAAGCTAGTAAAAAGTCTTAACCAAATTACCTATAACAAGATTCCAGCCGTCAGCCATTACAAATAAAAGTATCTTGAACGGCAACGATATTGTCGTTGGCGGAAGCATCATCATACCCATGGACATAAGTGCCGACGAAACAACCATATCTATTATTATAAACGGTATATAGATAAGGAAACCTATTATAAAAGCAATTCTTAATTCACTGACTATAAAACTCGGTATCAATACCTGAATAGGTATATCATCATAGTCCTTAAGCGTTGAAGTGTCCACCTTGGCTATATCGATAAACATCCTTATATCCTTGGTGTTGGTCTGTTCCAGCATAAACTGTCTTATCGGCTTAATACCCACATCATACGCTTCCTCCGCTGTTATCTCATTCTGGGATAAAGGCTTAATCGCATCATCATACACCGTCTTAAAGGTAGGTGCCATGATAAAGAAAGTAAGGAAAAGAGCAAGTCCCACCAACACCTGGTTAGGAGGTGCCGTCTGGGTGCCTATTGCCGAACGTGTAAAATGCAGTACGATAATAATTCTTGTAAAAGAAGTAAGCATAATAAGAATGGAAGGAGCAAGTGCAATAACTGTCAATACCAAAAGTATCTGCAATACACTCGCAAGGTCACTTCCATTTCCTGCCGATATTCCTATTGTTAAATTACTCGAACCGGTTGTCTCTGTCTCACTCACGGTAGGAATGGTATCCGTTGCGTAAACACTTGTCCTGCTTATATGGATTACCGTAAAAACGATTGCAACGACAAAAACAATCCGTATAAGTCTCAAGAAGAGCTTATGTTTCTTCATCATCTGTCTCTTCCTTTTCTGTTTTATCTTTGTGAACTATCTTGAATCTTGAAAAGACATTGCCAAATGTCTCTCCTGTCTTAGTGTTATCAGTAAGTACAAGTTCATCACCGTTAATCTCGCCTATGGTTGTAACAGTATCTTTACATACAGCAATAAGAAAATACTTGTCACCCACATTGACAACTTCCAAAATCTTATTACTCGAAAGTCTCAGACTCTCAACAATTTTAATGTTACCACAACTAATCTGCTTCTTCTGATAAGAACCTATCCACCTTGTGGTAAAATATGTAACGGCAAGCACCACCAAAAAGATTACGGTTACCGAAATAAACTGTGCAACACTGTTATTAGCAAGTGAAACAGTTATCATAATTAACCAACAACTTTTCTTACAGCCTCAAGAACTCTGTCTGCCTGGAAAGGCTTAACAATGAAATCCTTCGCACCTGACTGGATTGATTCAATAACCATAGCCTGTTGTCC
>JBNMKN010000068.1:0-10121 GCA_050874365.1 Butyrivibrio sp.
CGCCCTTGATGCATGGGTCAAGGAATACGGTATTTTAAACGGAACTGCCCTTACGGACGCAATAACAACGGACTGCTTTTTAAGGGATTTCAGACTTACTTATGCAACACTTTTCAGCGGGGTACGCCATGACAGTGGCGACCCATTCGTCTGGGGAGACAAGATGATAAAACATTATGAAAGCCTTGGAATAGATGCAGGAACCAAAACCCTTCTTTTCAGCGACAGTCTTGATTTTGAAAGGGCAACAAAGCTTAATGAGTATTTTAGCGGCAGGGCAAAAGTAGCTTTTGGAATAGGAACGTATTTATCAAACGACACGGATGTTCCTGCACTTAATATCGTTATGAAAACAACAGAATGTAACGGAATGGATGTTGCAAAGATTTCTGATACACCGGGTAAAGGAATGTGCAAAAATCCTGAATATGTCGAGTATCTCCAAAGATGTATCGACTGGAGAATGAAACACTGAAAAAAAGACTTGCAATTTATATATTAATATGATAATTTATAGTAGTTATATTAAGTGGCGGTCCGCTGTTACCGTGGTAGTATTTAAGAACGTCATATTTTAGGAGGATTTTACAATGAACGATATCATCAAGAATATCGAAGCTGCTCAGATGAAGCAGAGCGTACCTGAATTCAGAGTAGGAGATACAGTTAAGGTATCTGCTAAGATTAAAGAAGGAAACCGTGAGAGAATCCAGGTTTTTGAAGGAACTGTTATTAAGAGACAGGGCGGAAGCAACCGTGAGACATTCACAGTAAGAAAGCTTTCTAATGGTGTCGGAGTAGAGAAGACATGGCCATTACACTCACCATTCGTTGAAGACATTACAGTTGTAAGACGTGGTAAGGCTAGAAGAGCTAAATTATTCTACTTAAGAGGCAGAATTGGTAAAGCAGCTAAGGTTAAAGAAATTGTTAAATAATTTTTTGCTTTGAATCAGAAAATGAGCGCGATAGATGGAAGCTTTATCTATCGCGTTTTTTTCATAATGTTTTGAGGAGAAAATATGGTAGGATTTAAGAAAAGAGAAGTTGTATACAGACCTTTTGAGACTGTATTTAAGATTATAAGCGATATAGTAATGATTATATGCTTCACATATTTTCTGGTAATTGCTTTTTTTGACAAAATAACAATTACAGGACATTCCATGAACAATACATTACAGAATAACCAGACTGTCCTGCTTAATACGATTGCGTATTCGTTTAAAGCACCGGAAAGATATGACCTTGTGGCATTCAAGACAGGCAAAAAAGATAATACCTCAATCTACGTAAGGCGTGTTATAGGACTTCCCGGTGAAACAGTGCAGATACAGGACGGCAAAATATATATAGACGGTAAAGAACTTACAGGCGATATATGCAACGAAGAAATATATAATGCCGGTTTTGCGGCAGAACCCGTCAAGTTAGGCTATGATGAGTTTTTTGTACTTGGAGACAACAGAAACAACAGTGACGACAGCAGATACTCCAACATCGGAACGGTAAAAAGAGATATGATTATCGGCAAACCATGGTTAAGGATAAAGCCTGCGTCAGATTTCGGAAAGATAAAATATATAACAGAAAAGAATGGAAGTGATAGCAATGGAGGAGAATAAGGCCTCTTTTAACTGGTATCCCGGTCACATGACCAAAGCAAAGAGAATGATGCAGGAGGATATCAAGTTTAATGATATTGTCATAGAGCTTATTGATGCGAGGATTCCAATGTCCAGCAGGAATCCTGATATAGATGACCTTGCAAAAAATAAATACAGACTTATTTTACTTAATAAGTCAGACCTTGCGGATGAAAGAGTGACAGCAAAATGGGTTGAATTTTTTGAAAAACAGGGAATTAAGGTTATTAAACTGGATTCAAGACAGCGAAGCGGAATGAAGTCCGTTAATAATGCCATTCTTGAAGTATGTAAAGGAAAAATAGAAAGAGACAGAAAAAGAGGTATTCTTAACCGTCCTGTGAGGGCTATGATAGTCGGAATACCTAACGTTGGCAAATCAACATTTATTAATTCTTTTGCAGGTAAAGCTTGTGCAAAGACAGGTAATAAACCGGGTGTCACAAAGGGAAAACAATGGATAAGGCTTAATAAGACGGTGGAACTGCTTGATACACCTGGAATTTTGTGGCCGAAATTTGATAACGAAAAAATAGCCAATGACCTCGCTTTTATCGGTTCAATCAATGACCAGATTCTTAACCTTACAGAACTAAGCCTTAAGTTTATTGAGGCGGTAAAAAATGACTATGCCGGTATTTTTACTTCAAGATATGATATAGAAGAAACAGATGACGGTGTAACAATGCTTGGAGACATTGCTATTGCAAGAGGCTGTCTTAAAAAAGGCGGAGAACCTGACTACGATAAAGCTGCTGCCCTTATTTTTGATGACTTCCGTTCCGGCAAACTCGGAAAAATTTCTATTGAGAAACCGGAGGATTACATTTCATGACCAAAGCAGAAAGACTTGAAGCAGAAATAAAGCGTACAGAGCTTATGAAGGAATTTGATAAGGAGTATAAAATATACGGAACCGTATGCGGCATAGATGAGGCAGGACGAGGACCTCTTTGCGGACCTGTGGTGGCTGCTGCCGTTATTTTACCGGATGAGTACGATATTTTATACATAAATGATTCCAAAAAGTTAAGTGAAAAAAAACGTGAAGAAGTATATAAAGAAATTGATAAATATGCGGTTACTTACGGAGTGGGAATAGTTTCTCCGGAAAGAATAGACGAGATAAATATATTACAGGCAACTTATGAAGCTATGAGAACAGCTATTCATAAATTGAGTGTAACACCCGATATATTATTAAATGATGCAGTAACGATACCGATGGTGGATATTAAGCAGGTACCTATCATAAAAGGTGATGCAAAAAGCCAGTCAATAGCTGCTGCAAGTATTATGGCGAAAGTCACAAGGGACCATCTTATGGAAGAATATGACAAGTTATATCCTGAATATGGATTTGCGAAACATAAAGGATACGGAACGGCAGCTCATATCAAAGCCATTAAAGAATACGGTCCATGTCCGATTCATCGCAGGACTTTTATTAAGAACTTTATTTAATCAGCAGAAAGGGTGTTAAATAACATGAATATTACAACTGTAAACAATACAACAGGAATAACTAATGCCAATGTTAATTTAGCACAAAATTCAGGTTCTGCAGACAGAACACAGATTACGGTTCCTTCCGGTCTGTCTCCCATTGAGGCAGGAAAAGCACTTTTAATGCAGTTAAGCGCAGGAGACAGACTCACGGGAGAAATTATCGATATAACCCCCAACAACATTACAATTTCATTAAATGACAGCGTTACGGTTAAGGCGACACTGGCGGATTCGTTATCCTATAATATAGGCGACATGGCATCTTTTACAATTAAGGATATCAATAAAGAACAGGTTGTCCTTAAAGCCGGTACCGATATTAACAGAAATCTTTTTAACGACCAGACAATTACGTCCGCACTTAAAAATGCAGGGCTTCAGGTTAATGAGGTCACGGTCTCGCTTGTAAAAGAGATGATGTCCCATGAGCTTCCTATTACCTCAGACAGCATTAACCATTATATGAATCTTTTGACGGAATCATCAATAGCAAGTCCTAAGGATGTGATTTACCTTGAGGGTATGCATATTGAAGTCACTGATGAGAACGTGCAGGCTTTGCATGATTATTATGATTTCGATAAGGGAATGACAGGTAATGCGACGAAGCTTACAGATGATTTTTACGGAATGTTAAACAGTCTCCCTTCATCAGTTTCAGATGCCACGGTTACGCTTTTAAGCAATTTTATTACATCATTTACACCTGAAATATCTGAACCGGTAACACTTGAGAATTCCGTGGATGCCAAGGAATTACAGAAGCTTTCCGAAGTTTTGCTTAACGGTGACAACGGAGAGGATGGTAATGCTGCGTTGCAGGAATTTGCGGGACAGGTAGCAGAGGGTAAAATAACCTCAAAAGAATTTTTTAACAAGATAATTGATTTTTATAAAGACGGGTTTATTACACCTGATAAATTTAAAGAAATCATATCATCAAAAGGAACCGAAAACATTCTTAAAGATTTTGTAAGACAGGAAATGTTTCTTAATCCCTCCGACATAAGCAAGGAGAATATTAAGAAGCTGTATTCCAAAGTGCTTCAGGACACGGAGACTTTATCCTCTAAATTTCAGGGCATAAAGTTTGCCGAAAATATGCTTAATACCAATACACAGATTAAAAATGATGTGTCCTTTTTAAATCAGGCAAATAATTTTATGAATTTTGTGCAGATTCCGCTGCGAATGAGCGGACATGAAGGTCATGGCGATTTGTATGTGTACAAAAATAACAGAAGAAAAATAGAGGATAAGGATGAACTGAAAGCACTTTTACATCTTGATATGGACAATCTCGGACCTATGGATGTATTTGTTTTGTTAAAATCCAATAATGTAACCACTAACTTTAAGGTGGCAAGCGATGATATTTTAACATATATTGAGGAGCATATATCAGAGCTTAATGAGAGACTCAATGCTCTGGGCTACAGCGTGACAAGCACCGTTACGTCTGATAAGGAAAGATATTCTTTTGTAAAATCTGTAATGGAGGAGGAATTTCCGTCGGTTGAAATAAAACGTTTCAGCTTTGATGTGAGAGCGTAAACTATGGCTGAGGAAGATAAAAAAAGAAAACAGGCGATAGCCATACAGTATAATCCCGATGAGGTCGCACCTAAAATTCTTGCTTCCGGAACAGGAATTATAGCGGATAAAATAATCGAAAAGGCAAAATCAAGCGATGTTCCGTTATATGAGGATAATAAGCTTGCCAACACCTTGTCAAAACTTGATATCGGGGAATACATACCACCGGAATTATACAGTATTGTTGCGGAAATACTTGTTTTTGTTGATAATCTTGATAAAATAAAAGGAAAGATACATGACAGAAAATAAAAGACAGACCGGCAGTTTTTATGAAGATAAGGCAGCAGAATATTTAAAGAGTATTGGTTATGAAATTCTCTGCCGTAATTTTTACGGCAAAGGCGGAGAAATAGATATTGTAGCCAAGGATAATGAGACACTTGTATTTGCGGAGGTGAAATACCGAAGCTCCGTAAGATACGGTTTTCCGGAAGAAGCTGTTGACTACAGAAAGCAGTACAGAATAAGAAAAACGGCGATGTTCTATATAGCCAGGAACGAAAAAACTTTTGACTGCCCTGTGAGATTTGACGTCATATCCATATTGGGAACAAAAATAACACATATAAAGGATGCTTTTTAATGAATATAAATTATTATGATTTCAGTAATACCACCAAAATACAGGGAGCGGTTCCTCATATTACATTCAATAACCTTAATGGGATTGATTTTATAAAACACGGTTTTTCAACAAGACTCGGAGGAGTAAGCAAAGGGATTTATTCCTCAATGAATCTTTCTTTTACAAGAGGTGATGATGAAAAGGCCGTGTCCCGCAATTTTGAGATAATAGGCAATGAACTTGATATGGATGTTAATTCCATGGTGTACGCAATGCAGACCCATACAACCAATGTAATGAAGGTTACTAAAGAACATTGTGGAATGGGTGTTACAAGGGAACGCAATTTTTCAGACATTGACGGACTTATAACCAATGAGCCGGGTGTTACGCTTGTAACCTCATATGCCGACTGTGTTCCTTTGTTTTTTGTGGATACTAGAAATAAGGCAATAGGTTTGTCACATTCAGGCTGGCGTGGAACGGTGGGGAATATTGCGGATGTTACTGTTAAAATGATGGAAAAAGAATATAACACCAATCCTGCGGATATTGTTGCTTTTATCGGACCTTCCATATGTCATAACTGCTATGAGGTATCTGAGGATGTGGCGGAACAGTTTGCAAAAGCCTACGGCACAGAGGTTTTTGAAGATATATTGTATATAAAAGACAACGGCAAATTCAAGCTTGATTTATGGAGAGCCAACTACAGAAACTTTACAAATGCGGGTATACTTCCTGAAAATATAGGTATAACAGATATGTGTACATGCTGTAACAGCGACCTTTTATTTTCACATCGTGCAAGTAAAGGCATGCGTGGCGGCATGTGCGGATTTTTGGCAATTAAAGGAGAATAACAGATGAGTACAAGAGCGGATGAAGCGGTAAACAGAAAACATTGCGGACATAACTGTTCACAGGCGGTTGCCTGTGCGTTTTGTGATTACACGGGATTAGATGAAGAAGCCTTAAAAGAAACAACACAGGCTTTTGCTGTGGGTATGGGAACCATGGAGGGCAACTGCGGTGCCCTTACAGGTGCAGGCATTGTCCTCGGACTTGCCAACAAAGACCCTCGTAAGACTTTTTCCGATGTCAGAAACATAATGTCGGAATTTAAAGACAGGAACGGAACCGTTATCTGTAAGGAATTAAAGGGAATCGAAACAGGACATGTTGTAAGGGAATGTGACGACTGCATAAGAGATGCGGTGGAGTTTCTGGAAGAAAGGCTTCAGAAGTAAGCGGAAATAAAATTATGAAAGATTATGCAATTCTGACGAGTGACGGTAATTTCACAATTTTTGAGTACAATAATGAAAAGATACGTTTTGCAACGTCAAAACGTCTTGAGAAATACACAAAAGTGGTTGAATGGGACTATGGATATTTGGTTGTAATGGCAAAATACCAAGGGATGGATGAGGTTGAGGAATATATTGACCTTATTTCTATATTGGAAAATTTATATTATGATGTAGAGGCTTTTTTGAAACCAATAAAGGAAGTTAGAATAGAATATACGTGATATAAAGCTGTTGCCGATAAAATGGATATTATAATTAATGGCTATGTTTTACATTTCTACCTAAACAGTTTGGAATGGTAGAAAAAGTAGAGAAATTCATACCATGGAAAATCAAATTTCTACCCAAACGGTCGGGATAAGCAGAAAAGGTAGAGAAATCCACATTAGGAAAAATCAAAACTCTACCTAAACGACTGGAAAGGCGAAGAAAGGTAGAAAAGTCCACACCAACTCACAAAAAATCTCTACCCAAGTGAACAAAATGAGCGAAAAAGGTAGAAAAATCTACAACATGGAAAAACAAAACTCTACCCAAACGACTGGAAAGGCGAAGAAAGGTAGAAAAGTCCACACCGGTTCACAAAAAATCTCTACCCAAGTGAACAAGATGAGCAAAAAAAGGTAGAATCCCACAACAGAAGAACCAAATTCCCTCCTAAAGCAGCGGGGAAAAGCAAAAAAACAGCGGGGTGTCCACAAATGTGGACATCCCGCTGCGTATAAGAGGAGACTTTTTTAACAATTCCTTTTAATATCAGCTTTATCTCAAATGGTTTGCCTTATTGTAGTCATCCACCATCTTCTGGATTCTGTTGGTTGGGTCCATAAGACCTGCGATTGATACATCGTGATTGATTGAATCAATGATTGTACCGAGGAAAGCAGTCATATCGGCTTCGTAGTAGTAAGGCTTTGCTTTAAGCTCAGGAGTCTGATATGTAAGGTTAGTGGTGATTACACCATGGAAATAACCATTGTTGTAGAAGTCATCAAATTTTTCAAGACCGTCTGTGAAAAGACCGAAGGTTGTACAGATAAATACACGTTTGGCTTTTCTTTCTTTTAATTCCCTGGCAGTATCAAGCATGCTTTCACCGGAAGAAATCATATCGTCCATGATAATAACGTCTTTGCCTTCAACATTATCACCGAGGAACTCATGGGCAACGATAGGATTACGTCCGTTGACAACCTTTGAATAGTCACGGCGCTTATAGAACATACCCATGTCAACACCGAGAACGTTTGAAAAATATACGGCTCTGTGCATAGCTCCCTCGTCAGGAGATATAATCATAAGGTGCTCGTTATCAATTTTAATATCGTTGTTCTTCTCAAGAAGAGCTTTGATGAACTGGAACGGAGGAAGGAAATTATCAAATCCGTTAAGTGGAATTGAGTTATCAATTCTTGGGTCGTGAGCATCAAATGTAATAATATTGTTGACACCGTAGCTGACAAGTTCGTTAAGTGCAAGAGAAGAATCAAGGGATTCAAGTTTGGTTCTCTTGTGCTGTCTGCTTTCATATAAGAATGGTAAGATTACCGTAATTCTCTTTGCAAAAGCCGAAGAAGCGGCAATCACACGTTTTAAATCCTGAAAGTGGTTGTCAGGAGACATATAATTGGTCTCACCGCATACGGAATAAGTCATGGAATGGTTCATAACATCTGTCATGATAAAAAGGTCGGCACCACGGATTGATGATTTAACCATACCCTTTGATTCACCGGAACCGAATCTTGGACATTCTGCCCTTACAAGGTATGAATCCTCCTCATATCCCTTAAATGCTATATTGGCTTTATCGGCGTGATCCCTTGTACGACGCAGGTTAGCGATGTATTTGTCAACGCCTGCACCAAGCTCTTTGCAGCTATCCATTACAATAAGCTTAAGGGGACCTACGGGGATTGTATTGTCAAAAATATTATTACTCATAATATCCTCCTTCTAAATTTGTCACTAATAGTATAAATATCAATGAAAACATCGTCAAGTGAATCTTTACAAAGAGGAGAAATGTTGATATGATATTTTAGTTAGAGAATATCTAAAAAATATAAAGATATGGAGTATGTTGCTATGAGCAAACCGGTAGTAGCCATCGTTGGAAGACCTAATGTAGGTAAATCAACGCTTTTTAACGCTTTGGCAGGCGAACAGATTTCAATAGTTAAAGATACGCCAGGAGTAACAAGAGACAGAATTTATGCGGATGTTACATGGCTGAATTATAATTTTACACTGATTGATACAGGTGGTATTGAACCTGAATCAAAGGATATTATTTTGTCACAGATGAGAGAACAGGCTGAGATTGCCATTGCATCGGCAGATGTTATTATTTTTATGGTGGATGTAAGACAGGGACTTGTGGATTCGGATTCCAAAGTAGCCAATATGTTAAGACGTTCAGGTAAGCCGGTTATTCTAGTTGTCAATAAAGTGGACAGCTTCCAGAAGATGATGGCGGATGTTTACGAATTTTATAATCTGGGAATCGGTGATCCCGTACCTATTTCTTCTGTGGGCAAATTGGGAATCGGCGATATGCTTGATGAGGTTGTTAAGCATTTTCCTGAAAGTTCGGCAGAGGATGAAGAGGATGAAAGACCACGAATCGCAATTGTAGGTAAGCCTAATGTAGGTAAATCCTCTATTATTAATAAAATAGTCGGTGAAAGCAGGGTTATTGTATCCGATATAGCAGGAACAACAAGAGATGCCATTGATACGGACATTACTTACAACGGTAATGAATATGTATTTATTGATACGGCGGGATTAAGACGTAAGAATAAGATAAAAGAAGAACTTGAAAGATACAGTATCATAAGAACCGTAACGGCGGTTGAAAGGGCGGACGTTGTACTTGTTGTAATTGATGCGACAGAAGGCGTTACAGAGCAGGATGCCAAGATTGCGGGAATTGCACACGAAAGAGGCAAAGGAATAATTGTTGTTGTAAATAAATGGGATGCCATTGAAAAGAATGACAAGACCATATACGAACACACCAACAGAATTAAGGACATACTTTCGTTTATGCCGTATGCGGAGATACTTTTTATATCTGCCAAGACAGGACAGAGAGTGGGTAAAATATTCAATACTATTGATATGGTAATTGAGAACCAGAATTTAAGGATTCAGACAGGTGTTCTTAATGAAATTTTATCAGAAGCGGTTGCAATGCAGCAGCCACCTTCAGATAAGGGTAAGAGACTTAAGATTTTCTATATGACACAGGTAAGTGTTAAACCGCCTACATTTGTCATATTTGTTAATAATAAAGAACTTATGCACTTCTCATATACACGTTACCTTGAGAATAAGATAAGAGATACTTTTGGCTTCAGAGGTACGGCTTTAAGATTTATTATCAGGGAACGCGGAGAAAAAGAATAGAATTATAATTATTGGAGGATTTTGATATGGCAAATGTTGGAATAATGGGTGCCGGAGGATGGGCACTCGGATTAG
>JBNMKN010000069.1:0-10112 GCA_050874365.1 Butyrivibrio sp.
ACCGTATACGGTTTTATCCGCAAGTGTTCCTACAGTTCCCGCTTTATAGGTCTGACCTTCTCCGAAAATTACTTCAACATAGGCATGTGCTTTTGCCTGATACTCTCCGGAGAAGTTTAAGTCTATATCCGGCTCTTTATCACCGTTAAAACCAAGGAAGGTCTCAAAAGGAATATCAAATCCCTCTTTTCTAAGCTTTGCACCACATTTAGGGCATATTTTATCAGGCATATCACATCCTGCACCGCCAGCAAATTTTCTTACCTCGTCGGAATCAAAATCAACATAATAACATTCAGGACATAAGTAATGCGGACTCAACGGATTAACTTCCGTAACACCCGACATTGTAGCTACAAACGAAGAACCTACGGAACCTCTTGAACCTACCAGATAACCGTCCTCATTGGATTTCCATACAAGCTTCTGGGCAATAATATACATAACGGAATATCCGTTTGATATAATGGAGTTAAGCTCTTTGTCAAGTCTCGATTCCACTATCTCAGGAAGTTTTGGTCCATACATTTCATGTGCCCTGTTATAGCATATATCCCTTAAAGTCTGGTCACAGTTAGGAATAACCGGAGGGCACTTATCCGGTCTTACAGGCTCAATGTATTCACACATATCGGCTATAAGCCTTGTATTGGTAACAACTACTTCGTATGCCTTATCCTCGCCAAGATACTTGAATTCCTCAAGCATTTCCTCCGTTGTCCGTAAAAATAACGGTGCCTGGTTATCGGCATCATCAAAGCCTTGCCCTTTCATTATGATTCGTCTGTAAACCTCATCTTCAGGATTAAGGAAATGAACGTCACAGGTAGCAACTACCGGTTTGTTGAACTTCTCTCCGAGAGCCACTATTTTTTTATTAATATCTATAATATCCTGCTCTGACTTAATCTGTGGCAGTCTTTGGGATTCTATCATAAATCTGTTGTTTCCCACAGGCTGTATTTCAAGATAATCATAATAATTGGCTAATCTTGCTATTTCTTCTTCGGTATTTCCGTTAAGTATTGCCTGATATAACTCGCCCGCCTCACACGCAGAACCGAGAATCAGACCATCACGGTATTTTTCAACTTCACTCTTAGGTATTCGCGGTCTTCTGTTAAAATATGTAAGATGTGACAGGGAAATAAGCCTGTAAAGATTAACTCTTCCCACTTCCGAATCCGCAAGAATAATCGCATGGTATGACTTAGCTTTTTTAATAGCATTTATATTAAATTCTTCAATTTCGTTGATTTCATCAAGGTTAAAAATATTTCGCATTTCAAGACGTGCTACCAGCGCAAGAAAAATATCCGCACAACATTCCGCATCGTCAACCGCCCTATGGTGATGTAACAACGATACGTTAAGCGCTTTTGCCACATGGTCCAGTGTGAATTTACCGAGGTTAGGGATAAGCGCTCTGGCAAGGGATACGGTATCAACCACCGTACATTCAAAGGTCTTTCCCAAAATTGTTTTAGTCTTTTCCCTGATAAAAGTAACGTCAAATTCCGCATTGTGGGCAACCATTACCGCACCGTCACAGAACTTAAGGAATTCAGGGAGAATATTTTCTATGGTATCCGCATCCACAACCATGGAATCGTCGATTCCCGTAAGCTGTTCAATATTGTAAGGAATAGGTATCTTAGGATTGACAAAAGTTGAGAACCTGTCCACTATCTTTTTACTCTGTATTTTAACGGCACCAATTTCTATAATACTGTCATTAACAGGTGAAAGACCCGTTGTTTCCAAATCGAATACTACATATGTATCATCAAATTTCTGACCGTTGGAATCAAAAATTATCTTTCGCAAATCATCTACTATATATGCCTCAACACCATATATAACTTTAAAATCCTTGTTGCCGGAGTCTCTTAACATATGATATGCGTCCGTAAATGCCTGCACATCCCCATGGTCGGTTATTGCAATGGCGTTATGTCCCCAGCTCATTGCCTGTTTAATTATGTCTTTTATATCCGATACACCGTCAAGGTCGCTCATCTTTGTATGGAGATGTAATTCCACTCTCTTCTCCATTGCATAATCCATTCTTTTTTCACGGAAATCGTCAATTTTAATGATTCCCACCACAGAACCGATTGTCAGTTCCCCGGAGAATTTATCAACGGTTGTTACACCTTTTATTTTGATGAATTTGCCTTTTTTAAGTTCGCCCTCAACTTCCGAGAGCTGTTCAGGCTGGAGAAAAAGTTTTACGGAAATCGTGTCCGTAAAATCCGTTACATCAAAAATAAGAATAATCTTACCGTTCCTTAATTCCTTTTTGTCGGTAAAGATAATCTGTCCCCTGAATGTAATTTCACCCATTTCATGGATTACCGTATCAAGGGTTATTGGCTCATCGTTAAAGTCTCTTCCGTATATAACATCAGGATTATCGGAATGTTTAACGGGCCGTATGTACTCTTTCTTAAATTCTTTTTTCTCCTGCTTAGGCTCTGCTTCTTTTTCTTTCTTCTCGGCAACAGCTTCCGCAGGCTTCGTTTCTTCAACAACCTCTGTTTTCGTTGCTCCTCTTGCCGCTATTTCATCAATGATTCTCTGAACCTTGTATTCGGCTTCCCTGCTATGCCTGCTTTCTTCACGTTCCTCATATATGACATTGTAGGTAATGCTTTTACCGAACCTGCACTCCATCATTTCTGTAAGAATTTCAACAAGCTCAGGGGTTTTCTTTCGTGATACGAAGTTATCCGCAACCTTCAGGTTAATGCAGTCCTCGCCGTCAAATGCCCATGTGGCATCCCTGAAAATCTGCTCATATAACTTATTGTTTTTTCCCAGTTCATATATGATGCTGTCTTTGTAATCGTTAAAAATAATTTCCGAAGTATACAATTCCGACAAGCGGAATTTTTCAAAAATAACAACTTTGGTAGCTAAAAAAGGCTTCATCTGGCGAGATATCTCATCCTCTACCTGAGTCACGATATCACGCCCAACAAGCCTGTTAAAAATCAAATATATCTTGATAACGGTTTTTGATGAATTCATGGATATATGTGTTACCATTACATCATCAAAAGCCGCTTTTAGTTCTTTTTTTAATTTTAATGACGGGAAAACTTCAAAAAACTTTTTTTCTTCCATCATTATCCCACTCTTTCTTATACTAATTTGTCAAGTTCTTCTTTAAGTGCCTGTAAAAGCATATTTTCAGGAACTTTCTTGATAACTTCACCTTTTTTAATGAGAAGTCCTTCTCCTATACCTCCGGCAATTCCCAAATCGGCTTCTCTTGCTTCGCCGGGACCATTTACAACACATCCCATTACCGCAACTTTAATGTCAAGCGGATATGTGCTTACAAGATTTTCAACCTTTGTTGCTAAATCTATAAGATTTATTTTGGTTCTTCCGCAGGTAGGACATGAAACAACCTCAACGCCTCCTTTTCTCAGTCCCAAAGTCCTGAGAATAAGTTTTGCCGATTTGATTTCTTCCTCCGGGTCCCCTGTAAGCGATACCCTTATTGTGTCACCGATACCCTGATTAAGAATTATGCCAAGTCCTATTGCCGACCTAATATTTCCCGAATATACAGTGCCAGACTCTGTAATTCCCACATGGAGAGGGTATTTACATTCTTTTGCGATAAGCTCATGTGCTTTGACGCACATAAGAACATCCGAGGATTTAATGCTTACAACGATATTGTCATAATTCTGCTCTTCTATTATTCTGACTTTATCCATGGCACTTTCAACAATGCCCTCGGCACATACATGTCCGCCATGTTTTTCAATTATATTTTTTTCAAGGGAACCACTGTTAACACCGACTCTAATAGGTATATTACGTTCTCTTGCGCAATCGACAACCGCTTTGATTCTGTCGGTACTTCCTATATTGCCGGGATTAATTCTTATCTTATCGGCACCGTTTTCCATTGCCATAATAGCCATTTTGTAGTCAAAATGAATATCCGCAACAAGAGGAATATGAATCTCTTTTTTGATTTCCTTAAGTGCTTTTGCCGCAGCTTCATTAGGCACAGTACATCTGATTATCTCACAGCCTGCTTTTTCAAGGCGTAATATCTGGTCTACGGTGCTTTTTACATCTTCTGTAGGCGTATTGGTCATTGATTGTATAAGTACAGGATTACCTCCTCCGATAACCCTGTCACCTATTTTAATAACTTTTGTATTGTCTCTATACATATAATCTGTCCTTATCTGAATAATTTCGATATATCGTTAAAAAGTACAACTACCATCAATACCATTAACAGAATAATTCCTATAAAATGAACCATTCCTTCTTTTTCCCTTGGAACAGGCTTTCCTCTTACAGCTTCAATTAAAAGGAATACGAGTTTGCCGCCGTCAAGTGCAGGCAATGGCAAAAGATTCATTACTCCAAGGTTGGCGCTTATCATAATACACATATTAAGAAGATTAATGAATACATAGAATGCACCGTCTGTTTTGGCCTCATCCACCACTTCTCCGATAAATGATACAATTCCCACAGGACCGGACACATCATCAAGTCCTAATTTACCTGTAACCAGTAATCGAAGACTTACAAATACCGATTTAATCTGGTATCCTATATTCTTAAACGCATATTTCAAGGTACCGGCAGGAGAACATTTTACTCTTAAATTGGCAAAATAAATACCGTAGTCATAATAATCCTGCTGTACTTCTTTAGGTGTAAGTTTAAGTTCAACATCCTTGCCGTCACGTTCGACTGTAACCGTAATTTCTTTTCCCTCTGACTGTTGTACCAGAGGAGTTATTTCAGGCTGTTCACTGACCGCCGTTCCGTTAATGCTTTTAATAATATCTCCGGCTTCAATTCCCGCACTGTCCGCAGGGGTTCCTTTTTCCACGGCTACTATCTTAGTGGAATCCACATCAATCTGGACGCCCATCTGGTATGCAGAACCCGTGATATGCTCAGGAGTTATTGTTGTCTTATATTTTTCACCATCCCTTATATACTCAATATTAAGGTCAATTCCTTTTTTATCGTACATATAGAGATAATAGTCATCATAAAAGTTCATCTTTTTACCATTAACCCTTATGATTCTGTCGCCCTCTTTAAGTCCCGCATAATAGGCAGGCGAATTATCATCAACAGAATATACCTGTACAGGATTATATCCCATCTTACCTATAAGAATTACGGCAAATATAAAAGCAAGGATAAAATTAAACAAAGGTCCCGCAATAATTATCGCAATCCTTTTCCATACCGACACACTGTTAAAAGAAACTCCGTCCGATTCATCCGGTACAACGACTTCCTGACTCTTTTCCGTGTCAAAGGGATTGTCATCCTTTGCCTTCGCAACAGCGTCCGTGGATTCATAAAGGTCCTCGCCTAACATCTGGCAGGAGCCGCCAAACAAAAAAAGCTTAATACTGTACAAAGTTCCTTTGATTTTAAACTTAATAAGTCTCGGTCCCATACCAACCGAAAACTCAACTACTTTAACACCGCTTGCCTTAGCTACTATAAAATGTCCGAATTCATGGACAATAATTACAATACTAATGATAAGTAATGCGTAAACGAATTTCATAAAATCACCTCATAGCCCTCAACAGCTCATACACTTCCTGTTCCGTTGATAAAATCTCATTAACATCAGGATTATCTATATATTTTATGCTGTTCATGGCATGTTCTATCATATCTGTTATACCTAAAAAGCTGATATTCCTATTCAAAAACTGTGCAACCGCATATTCGTTGGCAGCATTAAATATTGTAGGCATATTGCCGCCTTTAACACCTGCTTCATAAGCAAGTCTTAGGCCTGCAAAATTCTCCCTGTCAGGTGCCTCAAAATCAATTTTTCCCAATTTGTAAAAATCAAGTCTGTCACCCGGCATATATCTTCTCTCAGGATAGTAAAGGGCATACTGTATAGGCAGTCTCATATCAGGACATCCAAGCTGTGCTATTATGCCGCCGTCAACAAACTGCACCATAGAATGTATTATACTCTGTGGCTGTACTATAATCTGGACATCATCCATGCCAACATCAAAAAGCCATCTTGCTTCCATAACCTCAAGACCTTTATTAACCATGGTTGCGGAATCAATGGTTATCTTATGTCCCATTGACCAGTTCGGATGTTTTAAGGCATCCTCAAGCTTTACGTCTTTCATCTGCTCTCTTGTGTATCCCCTGAACGGACCACCGGAAGCCGTAAGTAAAATCTTATCGATAGTTCTCCTGTCTTCACCGTTCAAAGACTGGAATATGGCACTATGCTCACTGTCAACAGGTAAAATCCTTACATTATATTCTTTTGCAAGGGGCATAATAATATGTCCTGCCGTTACTAGGGTCTCCTTATTGGCAAGCGCAATATCATGTCCTGTCTTTATGGCTTCAATGGTAGGAATTATACCAATCATACCGACTATTGCAGTCACTACTATTTCAGCCTTATCATAAGTCGCAACCTTGATAAGTCCTTCCATTCCGTAACATACCTCGTAATCAATATCCGGGGTAAGAAGCCTTAATTCATTTATGCTTTTTTCCTCTGCTACGCAAACAAGCTTTGGCCTGAACTCCCTTATCTGTTCCGCCAAAGCTTTAATATTGTGTCCCGCCGCAATGGCATGGACCTTAATGTCATTATTATCACGAACTACCTGAAGGGTCTGGGTTCCGATAGAACCTGTTGACCCTAAAATAGCAATATTTTTCATATTAATCATCCTTTTAATAGTGGAAGTAAAATAACCGCACCTATATATACAACAGGGGCTACGAAAATCATACTGTCAAATCTGTCAAGTATTCCTCCGTGTCCCGGAATAAGGTTACTGTAATCTTTTACATCGTAGTTTCTTTTAATTGCGGACGCAGCCAAATCGCCGAAGATTGAAATAAAAGATCCTAATACGCAGATTACCGCAAATGCCGGCCACAATCTCTCATTGTAATAATTACCGAGAATAAGTCCGTATACCACACCTACGATAGTTGCTCCGAGGATTCCTCCAATGGCACCTTCAACTGACTTTTTAGGACTTAAATGTGGAACAAGTTTATGTTTACCAAGATTAACTCCTGTAAAATAGGCAAATGTGTCCGCTATCCATGAACATACAAATACCAATATAAATATAAATATTCCCTTTTCCATTATTCTTATTCTGTATATATAAGAAATAGGAATGGCTACATAATAAATTCCGAGAAGTGAAAACGCCGCTTGTTTGGCTCTTGTAGTCTTAAAGCTGCATACATACACAAACATTGTAAGAATACCGCTGGCAACACAAAAATACTCAAGATATTGAAGCTTATCAAACCAGAGCATTGCATAAAAAGACGCTGCCAAAATATATCCGCATATTCCCAACGCTTTTTTTTCGATTCCCACAACTTTATAAAGTTCATAGAGTCCGAGGGCAGTTATTATCGCAGCAAGGATAAACATCGTAATTCCACCGCCTAAAACGGCACCAACTAAAATAACGGTAAGCACCGCCCCGCTGATTATTCTTGTTTTCATACGTTATTCCTCCTTCACTCCGCCAAATCGTCGGTCTCTCTTGTTATACCTTTCAACCGCTTCAATAAGGCGCTTCTTATTAAAGTCAGGCCACAACACTTCCGGAAAATCAAATTCTGAATACGCACACTGCCACAACAGGAAATTTGATATACGCTTTTCCCCGCTTGTCCTGATTATTAAGTCAGGGTCTGGAGAGCCTGCGGTATCAAGATATGACGCAAACATATCCTCCGTAATTGTCTCCGGAGCAATGCCCTTGTCCATCATATCTTTTGTCATCTTTCTCATTGCCCTTACCATTTCATCTCTTGCACCATAGTTAAGTGCAATCTGGAATACAAGTCCGGTATTATTTTTACTTGATTCCTCAAGTTCGTTGATACTCCGGATTATATCCTCATCCAGCATATCCTGCTTTCCGAGAATGACAACCTTCATATTCTTTTCTCTGGCTCTTTTGATACAGGTTTTGAGATAATTTCTGAGTATTTTCATAAGTCCCTGTACTTCGCTTTCGGAACGCTTCCAGTTCTCTGTTGAAAATACATACACGGTAAGATATTTTAATCCTATCTCAATTGCATCGTCGCATATTCTTTCCAGAACCCTGCTGCCTTGAAGATGTCCGGCATTACGAGGAAGAAATCTTTTCTTAGCCCATCTGCCGTTTCCGTCAAGAATTATGGCAATATGTTCAGGAACGTTAAGTCCCAGTTTTTCATTGTAAAAATCCATAAATATCTCCGCAAATTATACTGTCATTATTTCCTTTGACTTCTCATCAATCATCTTATCTACCTGGGCAACATATTTGTCGGTAAGTTTCTGGATTGAATCCTCGTTCTTCTTAACTTCATCCTCTGACATATCTGTATCTTTGCTGAGTTTTTTGATTGCATCATTGGCATCTCTTCTGATGTTTCTTATTGCAACCTTAGTATTCTCACCTTTTTTCTTAATATCCTTAACCAGTTCTTTTCTTCTGTCCTCAGTAAGTTCAGGGAAAACAAGACGGATAACCTTACCGTCATTGGTTGGTGTAAGTCCAAGGTCTGACATAAGAATTGCCTTTTCGATTTCTTTTAAAAGGCTTGTTTCCCATGGCTGAATCTGTATCATTCTTGCTTCGGGAACGGAAACATTGGCTACCTGCTGGAAAGGTGTAGGTGTTCCGTAGTAATCTACTTTAAGTTTGTCAAGAATGTGAGGATTGGCTCTTCCTGCCCTGATTGTCACATAATCGGCTGCAAGCGCGTCACAGCTCTTTACCATTTTTTCTTCATATGTCTTAATAATTTCGCTCATTATCGTAATCTCCTTATATTTATTAAACAGTTACTCTTGTTCCGTTGAAATTTCCGTTATAAGTATTGACAATACTTTCCTTTTCATTAAGTCCGAAAACAACTAAAGGCATCTTATGCTCCATACACATTACGGAAGCTGTCATATCTATTACAGCAAGCTTTTTATCAATAACTTCATCTATTGAAATCTCGTCATATTTCTTAGCTGCAGGGTTGGTCTTAGGGTCACTGTCATATACGCCGTCAATGGCTTTGGCAAGATAAATCGCATCCGCATCCATTTCGATTGCACGTAATACAATACCTGTATCCGTAGAAAAATAAGGATGACCTGTTCCGCCTGCAAAAAATACAACTGTTCCGTCTTCAAAATATCTGTTTGCAAGGTCTTTTGAGAAAAGTTCTGTAACAGAACCGCACATAAACGGAGTTAAAATTGCTGTTTTCATGCCTGTGCTTCTGAACATTTCAGAAACGTAGATACAGTTCATTACTGTGGCTAACATTCCAATCTGGTCAGCTTTTGTTCTGTCCATATTTTCACTTGAACGGCCTCTCCAGAAATTACCGCCGCCTATAACTACGCCAACCTGTGCTCCAAGGTCATGTATCTTCTTAACCTGTGCAGCGATTTCAAGGACCGTACTTTCATCAAAGCCTGTTTTCTTATCGCCTGCAAGTGCCTCACCGCTGAGTTTCAATAAAATTCTTTTTTCTTTCATAATTAAAGCCTCTCTTATTTATCGCCAAAAAACTTCTTTGGACTGTTGTCTGAATAACACTGTGAAATATATCCTTCAAGAACAGCTCCTCTGTTAATCTGGAAGGATTCGGATTTAATATCACCCATAACAATTGCAGTAGCGTCAATAATTACAGGTCCGTGAACATCAATATCACCTTTAATTGCTCCGGCTATCACAGCGGAACGTGCGTAAAGGTTACCCATAATTACAGAACCGTTACCAATCTTAACAGGACCTTCACAGTTGATATCTCCTGTTATTTTGGCATTGTCTGAATAAAATTCTTTGGAATTAGTGTTACCTGTAATATTACCGCTTGCAACAAGCTTGCCGCTGCAGCTTACATTTCCTTCAACAGAACCCAATAATTCAATAGAACCGCTTGATTCAATATCACCTTTGATTCTTAAGCCTCTTGAGATAATTGTAGTCTCATCCGTTTCTTCCTGCTCCTCTTCCTTAACAGGCTCAGTTGCAGGTGCTTTTACGGTTTTCTTTGTTTTCTTTTTTTCAGGTTCC
>JBNMKN010000070.1:0-10072 GCA_050874365.1 Butyrivibrio sp.
GGCATAACCTCGATATTGATTCCTGATAAGAAGGCAAAGGAATATATAAGTCCGAGAACCTCCCCGGTAGAACATGGGTCTCCGGTTCCGGATATAATATTGACATAATGCTTCTTAGGTCTTATATGCTTTAATGCCTTGCCGAGACTCTCAGTAAGAACTTTAAGTGCCTTTCTATTGGTCTCGTCATTAATTTCCTGTGAAATTCTTCCAAACTTCCCACGGATATTATTATACTTGTATTTTATGTTTTTGAAAACATTTTTTTTATTTTTCTTTGGTTTGTCACCGTCAGTCTCCGGTGTATAGGAAGATTCAGGTTCAGAAAATACATCATCTTCGTAAACATAATCGGAAGTCTCCTTTTCCTGTACGGTTTTTACGGAAACTTCATTATCATCTGCAGCATTGTCTGCCGTCTTTTTCTTATGGGCTTTAGGCAGTCTCTTTCTCTTTTTTCTGCCCCCAAGCCTGTGTCCGAAAATTTTTATGATGAACTCGTTATTGCCATCATGAAGGTCAAAACGTACACTCATAATATGTAAAAGATAGCTTATTCTCACCGACACATCAGGCTTACCGTCATAAGACGCTTTTGCACTGTACCTTACGGGTACAAACAAAACAAGTGCCAAAAGTATGAGAATAAGGGCAACTATTGCTGCAATAATAATTCCTATAACTTTTAAAATTGTTAGAAGTATTAACAGTACCTTCATTTACTCCAGTCCCAGATATTTTATAATATCTACAGTTCCTAATTTATTATATGTATCATCAACTATCTGACGAACAAGCTCTAAGGCTTCATCTCTTCCGTAAGCAATGCCGGCAACAGTAAGATTATCCTTAAGTCCGCCCTGATAAGGAAGGGTATACGCCTCCACCATATCAAGAATATTGCCCTCGTTATGTGGCAATGTTATAAGCCACACTCCCGGAAGATATTTTTCTTTTTTGAGTTTTCTGACAAGTTCTCTTTTGTTTTGTTCCGCTTTGGGTCCAAAATAAAGTCCATCAATAAATTCCATACATCTACCCATTAATAAACATTGAGTTAATTATTGTCATACATGCCTGTCTTTCGGCGGAATCAGTACACTGTGAAAGCGCAACGTGGACATATTTCTTAAATTCATCCATATTATTGAAGAAAACAGGAAGATTGGCTATTACAATCGCCATAACCGCACGTCTTGAATACCTGTCCATGCCCTCAAAAAGAGAAGCAAACTCTTTCACAAGACTGTTGACGGTATCTTCAATAAAGGCCTCATCCGCCTCATCCTTGTCTGTATTGTCATTAAGTGACGCAAATGTACTGGCCGACTGAAGTCTTGAGGTAATAACAAGACGATTAAGAGCTTCCTCATAATCCGTTCCCTTGATATAGTCCCTGTTAATGTCAATAATTTCATCAAGGGCACTTTCAGGGTTAAAAAGTCTTGTCATTATTTTTTCCTGAAGTCCCTCAAATTCAACAAACTTTGAGGATGCAGGTTCCCTGTCTATATCATGTCCTTCAATAATATAATAAGCATCACTTATAATACTTTTAAGTTTATCTGTTTCTATGGCATCCGTCAATGCAAAAAAGTTAAGTTCTATAGAATACACATCATTTATGACTTCTGCAAGCATAACATAAAAATCCGAATATTCTTCGATTAATGCCGATGCCTTATCAAGCTCTTTTTTATAGGTCTTATACTGTTCTTCCGTGATTTCCGATATATTAATTCCTTTGAGATTGTTATGGCATTTCTTTAATTCAGGAAATTCATCTTCAAAACCCTCAGGTTTATAAAGTGTTCCCGATGTTCTTATCATATAAGCAAAATCATTAACGCTCTGCTTCTCGCTTCCCTTATATATGGAAAATGAATCCTTTAACATATCGAAGAATTTATTTTTTGATAAACGCATCGGTACCTGTCCGATTATCTGGGATAATTTCATATTAATGACGGAATTGTCTTTTTCACCGGTTATATAACGGTATATATCTTTTTCAAATCTGTCATTATAATACTCATCGCCGAATTCAGATTCAGAAAACCTGTATTCCACTCTGTTTAAAACATACTCGTAGGTCTGGAAAATATCCGTATACGCTGTAAGTATCTCCATTTTCGCAATTATACGGTTTCTGAAAGCGTCTATTTTGTCAACCGCATCCGGAGAAAGCGTATCAAGAAGTATTACATTATCGATAATCTGCTGGATTTCATTAATATAAGGGTCAACTGCTGTCTTTTTGGCAAAATCAAACTCCGAATAAATCTCTGCAAAAGTATAGTAATTCATTGCAAGCCTGAGTTCAGCCATTCTTTTATACAGGGAAGACAATCCCTCCACATAGATGTGGAGGTTTTCTTCTGTATTTTTCTTTTTTAATAATTCACCTACGGCGGTTGTTAAATCTGCCATATCATTTCTCCCGATTTATTATTTTGTCACTTCTTTGTAAAAATCAAAGCAGTCAAAGGTTCTGAAATAATCCTCAGGTGTCTCTGCCCTTCTTATCATCTGGACTTCACCGTTTTCTTTAAGGAGTAATTCAGCCGAACGGAGCTTACCATTGTAGTTATAACCCATAGAAAAACCGTGGGCACCTGTATCATGGATAAAAAGATAATCTCCTATCTCGATTTCAGGCAGCATTCTGTCTATAGCGAACTTATCGTTATTTTCACATAATGAACCTGTTACGTCATACTTGTGGTCGCATGGCTCGTTTTCCTTGCCAAGAACGGTAATATGATGATATGCACCGTACATTGCAGGTCTCATAAGATTAACTGCACAGGCATCTGTTCCGATGTATTCCTTATATGTGTGCTTCATATTGCCTACTCTTGTTACAAGTCCGCCATAAGGGCCCATCATAAAACGTCCCATTTCGGTGTAGATTGCAACATCTCCCATTCCGTTTGGAACAAGAACTTCATCATATACCTTGTGTACGCCTTCTCCTATTGCAAAGATATCGTTAGGTGTTCCGTCAGGTTTGTAAGGGATTCCCACACCGCCTGAAAGGTTGATAAATTTAATATGACAGCCTGTCTCTTTTTTAACCTCTACCGCAAGTTCAAATAAAATCTTTGCAAGTGAAGGATAGTAATCGTTAGTTACCGTATTACTTGCGAGGAAGGAATGAATACCGAAATTCTTTGCTCCCTTTGCTTTAAGGATTTTGAAGCCCTCTATAAGCTGTTCCTTGGTAAATCCGTATTTTGCATCACCCGGATTATCCATAATAGAATTGGCTATTGAGAACAGTCCGCCCGGATTAAATCTACAGCTTATTGTCTCAGGTATTCCTATAAGTTTATCAATTACATCAATATGTGTAAAATCATCAAGGTTAATTATTGCGCCAAGCTTATTGGCATATACAAATTCTTCAGGAGGAGTATCGTTAGATGAAAACATTATCTCCTCGCCCTTGCATCCGATTGCTTTTGAGAGCATAAGTTCTGTCTTTGACGAGCAGTCTGTTCCGCATCCGTACTCTCTTAAAATATTGATAAGGAATGGGTTTGGGGTTGCTTTTACGGCAAAATATTCCCTAAAGCCCGGATTCCATGCAAATGCTTCTTTAACTTTTCTTGCATTTTCCCTTATGCCTTTTTCATCGTAAATATGAAAAGGTGTAGGATATTTTTTTACAATTTCTTCGACTTGTTCTTTTGTTACAAAAGGTTTCTTTTCCATTTTTTAATTCTCCATTTCGTATTGTATAATCATCAGTCTTGCCATATTAAGCGCCATAACGGATGCGCTCTCTCTTATTTTTTGTCTGTTACCGCTGAATCTGAACTGTCTGCATAAAGTTTCTTTTCCATTGGTACATCCTATAAAAACAAGTCCCTTAGGTTCGTCTTCGCTGTCATAAGGGCCTGCGTATCCGGTAATCGATACGGCAACATCTGCACCTGATTCTTTCATTGCGCCATATGCCATTTCTTTGGCTGTCTCTTCACTTACAGCCGTGTACTTGTCCAATGTCTCTTTTCTGACACCGAGAAGCTTCATTTTGGCTTCATTGGCATATGTTATGAAGCCGTACTTAAACACTTCGGATGCTCCCTCAACATTCACTATCTTGGAACCTGTAAGTCCGCCTGTGCAGGATTCCGCAACAGCTATTGTCAGGTTATTTTTTTTGAGCATTTTTACAAGGGCATCCTCAATATTTTCCTTTTCATCGGTAGAATATACATTATCTCCAAGCCTTTTCATTACTTCTTCTGCAATCGGCTTCACAAGGTTTTCTGCCGCTTCAAGGCTGCCTGCTTTGGCTGTTATTCTTACTTCGCTGCATGATGTTTTGGCGTATGTGGCTACTGTAGGATTGGTCTGATTATCTATTATATCAAGAAGCATGGTCTCTAAAAGACTTTCTCCTATTCCACATTCTTTTATTGTATATGAATATAAAACATCATTGGTTTTACTGCGGAAATACGGTATTACATATTCTTCAAACATGGCAGTCATTTCAATCGGAGGTCCCGGTAAAAGAATTGCGGTAAATCCGTTTTTTTCAATGATTGCCCCGGGTGCCGTTCCGTTGTGATTATATAAAATTATACTGTCCTTCGGAACTAATGCCTGCTTATAATTGTTATGACTTGGTGTATAAGATAAGCCTTTAAGAATATTTACCATATTTTCTTCTGCTTTAACATCCCTTACGAGAGGGACATCCATGCATGCACACACAGTTTCCTTTGTCAAATCATCTTCCGTAGGTCCGAGACCTCCCGTAAGTATGACAACATCTGAGCGGTTCATAACTTCCTTAAACAATGTGCCCAGTCTTTTATCATTGTCACCTACAACAGATTGGGCATACATACTTATTCCAAGCTTTGCACATTGTTTTGAAAGGTACGCGGCGTTGGTATTTACGATATTTCCAAGCAGGATTTCTGTTCCCACCGAAATAAGCTCTGCTTTCATCTTTTAAGTCCTTTACATATCGGAAATTACTTTCCTGTTCTTTATAAGGTAATCGGCAAGGGATATTACCGATAATGCCAGTGAAATGTATATGAATACATTATTGATTACTGTAAACACACTATTCTGAATGTTGATTATAAGTAAAATACACATAATCATCTGGAACGCTGTTTTGAATTTGCCCCACCAGCTTGCGGCGAGGACAATTCCCGCATCACTTGCAACAAGTCTGAATCCGCTTATAATAAATTCCCTTGCTATCAATATTATTACAATCCATGCCGGAAGTCTGTTAAGACCTACAAAGGATATAAGTGCGCTTGACACAAGAAGTTTGTCCGCAATAGGGTCCATAAACTTTCCGAAGTTAGTCACAAGATTGTATTTTCTTGCAATCTTTCCGTCAAAAAGGTCTGTCAGGCTTGCTACGGCAAATATACCTAATGCAATATATTTTCCTGCTTCTCCTACACATCCCGTAAAGAGAAAGAACACAAAAAACGGTATAAGAATAATTCTGAATAATGTTAATTTATTGGGTAAATTCATATCAATTCTCCTATCAAATCATATTCCATGGCTTTAACTATCCTGACTTTTGCAAAATCGCCACTCATAAGTTCTTCTTCGCTGTTAATGAATACATAACCGTCTACCGATGGTGCATCCATATAAGAACGTCCCACGTAAACATCTTCGTCACTTGCTTTTCCTTCTATAATCACTTCAAGCTCCTTTCCCACAAGTCTTTCCGACTTGTCCATGGAAATTTCCTGCTGAAGCTCCATTATCTCGTCTTTTCTGCAAAGTTTCACTTCTTCATCCACCTGATTATCAAGGGATGCCGCTTTGGTGTCCTCTTCAGGTGAATAGGTAAATGCTCCCAGCCTGTCAAATTCCATCTCATCTATGAAATCAAGCACAATCTGCTGGTCCTCTTCAGTCTCACCCGGAAAACCTGTTATAAGGGTTGTCCTAAGACAAATGTCAGGAATCTCTTTTCTCAATTTTGAAATAATATTCCTAAGCTCGGCATTGTTGGTTCTTCGTCCCATAGCTTTAAGAATCTTATCCGACGCATGCTGTATAGGCATATCAATATAATGACATATCTTTTTTTCGTCCCTTATAGTCTCTATAAGTTCGTCCGTTATCTCCTCAGGATAGCAATATAAAAGCCTTATCCATTGTATTCCCGATACTTTGCAAAGCCTGTGCAACAGCTCCGGCAGCTTCTTTTCCCCGTATAAATCCTTGCCGTATACGGTTATCTCCTGTGCAACCATTATAAGTTCCTTAACTCCGTTGCCTGCCAAATACTCTGCCTCTTTTACAAGGTCTTCCATAGGAACGCTTCTGTAGGCACCTCTTATCATCGGAATACTGCAATAAGTACAACGCTTGTCACAGCCTTCCGCTATCTTAAGATAAGAATAATATCCTCCGGTTGTAATAATTCTGTTGACATCCGGTCTGCACATTCTGTTGATGCTTTCAAGCTCATTATGTTTCTTATCCGCAAGAACATCATCCACAACATCACAAATCTTATCGAATGCCGTTGTTCCCACAATTGCATCTATCTCCGGAAGTTCTTTTAATATTTCGTTCTTATATCTTTCTGCAAGACATCCCGCTACCACGAGAGCTTTCAGATTCTTTTCTTTATATTTTGCCATTTCAAGAATGGTATTAATGCTTTCTTCCTTTGCGTCACTTATAAATCCGCATGTATTGATTACAATAACATCTGCTTCTTCTTCATCGTCTGTAAACTCATAACCTCTGTCATGTAAGAGACCCATCATCATCTCCGAATCTACCAGATTCTTATCACAGCCCAATGAAATAAATAATAATTTCATTTTTTTCTCCCATTAAAGTATATTATGCAGAGTTTATTTTAACCTTTTAGCTTGTAAAAATCAATAAGAAAAGAGGATTGATAACTTTCAATCCTCTTTGACCGTTCATTTATTATTTAGATTCTTCTTCACCTGCTGATGTAGTTTCAGACTCTGAAGCTGTTGTTGTCTCTGCTGTTGTGGAATTGTTGCTGTCAAACTTAGATGAAGCTGCTGAATATCCTTCAAGATATCCGTCGTACTCACCTGACGCATATCCGGCATCATATCCGTTATTGTGTCCTTTTCCGTATCCAAGTTTATTAAAAGTAATACTGAGTGCTACCGCAACTACAACAAGAAGTACAATAATCCATGAAAGCATTACCACTTTCTTATGGGCAAAATGTAAAGCCTCGCCCTTGCTCTGTTTTCTCTTATCTACTTTTTCCTGACTCATCATATACCTCCAAATTTGTATCTTCACATACTATAATAAAAAATCAGTCCGAGGTCAAGTTTTTAACAGATTTATCATACTTTTTTCCGTATATCAGCCAGAAAAGCAAGCCTATGCATACCATTCCGCCCACAATATTACCGAGGGTAACAGGTATTGAACTGTTTACAAAAAAACTCTTCCAGTTAAGTCTTGAAAGCTGTTGTGCTGTATAACCATAAGCTTCCATTGCTTTTGCCTTATATGCTTCGTTGCCTGACGCAATTATTCCTGCAGGTATGTAATACATATTTGCCACACAATGCTCGAATCCGCTGACAACAAATACGAGTATTGGGAAAAAGCATGCAAAAATCTTTCCTGTGACGTCTTTTGCCGCCGTTGCCATAAGCACGGCACCGCAGACAAATATATTACATAAAATCCCTGATGTAAACGCCTTTGTAAATCCAAGGTCAATTTTTCCCATGGCAACTTTAATTGTAAATGCTCCCAGCAAATTATTACTGTAACCTAACTGTCCGCTAAGGAATACCAGATAAGCTATAATAACTGCTCCGATAAGATTACTGATAAATACAATAACCAATATTCTTATCATTGAAAGCACTTTAACCTTTTTGTCAAGAACGCCCATAATAAGCAGGCAGTCCCCTGTAAACAATTCTCCTCCGAGAAGCACAATTAACATAAGCCCTATAGGGAATACGCTTCCTGCAATTGTTCTTGCAATTCCCACATTGGCTACATTGTGCATGGCTACGCTGCTTCCTTCTGCACCGAGGGCTATAAACATTCCCGCAAAAATTCCGAGAAATATCATCTTAGCCAGAGGCATCTTTGTCCTGTTTACTTCAAGCTGTACATTTGCTTTAAAAACTTCTGCCGGCGATAACATCGGCGAATTCGTATTTTCCATATTGATTCTCCTAATATTCTAATCAACTTTAATCCCAAGGAATGAATATATCATAAGAAACTGCCTCTTGCAAGGTCAAAAACCTGTAAAATCATTCCATCTCCCAGACTTTTACCGCTGCATCATACTCTCTGTTAAGTCTCGAAAAATCCTCATCGTTGCCTCCGGCATCGGGATGAAGTCTTTTTGCAAGGGTTTTGTATTTTTTCTTAATTTCATCAAGGTTTGTACATCCCTTAAAATATCCTGACGCAATATTTATATGACGTCCACTTTGCTTTTCTGAATGGGAATCTTCCCCTGTTTCTTTCCAAAACGAATAATATTTATTATCATCTGTTCCGAAATTTCCGTAAAATCTGTTTTCGTAGCATTTTTTCTCCCACTCGTCATAAAAATGGTCTTGTTTTTCTTCTTGTTTCTTCTCTTGTTTTGTTTTCTTCCTATGTTCTTCGTTGCCGTACTTTCTCCTTATCATCCAGCAGATTCCCGCACATATAAGCTGAAGTGCAATAAAATTACGGAACACACCTCCTATTGTCTTAAAACTGTATGTCATTGTCTGATAATACGCAAAAAGACCTATTCCGGCAACTATCGCAGCTATTCCAAGAGGAACATAATAACCGTCCACAAGATTTCTTAACTTAATTACAATCTTTCTTGCGGTTGTTTTTTTATTAACATACAATTCACATTCCTTGAACATATTCTCAGCATATCTGGTAAGCTTTGGCTCCACCATAAAATATATGGTAGACAGAGCCGATATCGTAAACCAGAGTATATATGTTGATGAAAACGTCAGCATAAATGTATTTAACAAATCCTGTGCTTCTTCACCAACTACCTGTACATGCATAAACGGGAAGAAAATTGTATAGTACAAAATAAAGCTTGCAGGTACATATAAAAAATAGAATCTGTACTTCTTATTAAATAATTTATCCAATGAAGCTATATGCAATATTCTGAATATTAAAATTAAATCATAAATTAATATCAGTCCGGGATATCCGGGTTCTTTCTTTACTTTACTCATATCATCCTCTTATATGTTTTTTATAATCATACCCTTTTTCATTTGAGTTCAAACAAAAAATAAAACCCCAAGACCAAATGAATTTAATTCAAAAGATTTGGGGTTTTAGGCTTTTAATCGATTAAAGCACCAATTACTTGGCGTAATCCGTTACTCGTGACTCTCTGATTACATTAACCTTAATCTGACCCGGATATGCAAGTTCTTCTTCTATCTTCTTAGAAATATCCCTTGCGAGCAATACCATATCAGCATCACTTATAAGCTCCGGAACTACCATGATTCGAATCTCACGTCCTGCCTGAATAGCAAATGACTTATCAACGCCTTTGAATTCATTGGTTATATCTTCTAACTGTTTTAAACGGTTGGTGTACGTTTCAATTGTTTCTCTTCTGGCACCCGGTCTTGCCGCAGAAATAGCATCAGCTGCCTGAACAATGCACGCAATAAGACTCTGTGGTTCAATATCACCGTGATGAGCCTCTACAGCATTAATTATGAGTTCTGATTCTTTATATTTTCTGCATAAATCAGCACCAATCTGAACATGCGAACCTTCTGTCTCATGATCTATTGATTTACCAATATCATGTAACAGACCAGCTCTCTTTGCTAATCTGACATCAAGACCAACTTCCGATGCCAACAATCCACAAAGTAATGAAACCTCTACAGAATGTCTGAGTACATTCTGTCCATAGCTTGTTCTGAATTTCATCCTGCCAAGAAGTTTAATAAGTTCTGGGTGTATACCATGAACTCCCGTTTCGAGAGCAGCGGCTTCACCCTCTTCTCTTATCATTACTTCAACTTCTTTCTGAGCTTTTTCAACC